>JAFASX010000096.1 GCA_019244295.1 Pseudonocardia sp. | reverse complement strand
ATTAGTGGCACGGTTGGACAGCGCGGGTGATGTGTTGCTGGCCGGGCCGGCGGTGCGCGCGATACGCGCGGGTGCTGACCGGGTAGTGATGCTGGTCAGCCCACACGGACAGGCAGCCGCTGAGCTGCTGATCGGAGTGGACGAGGTGCTGATCTGGGAGTGCCCATGGATCACCACTCCCGCCCCAGCGGTGACAAGCGAGAATGTGACCAGACTGGTCCACCAGTTGGGGAGCCTGGGCCTGGCCGCCGCGGTGGTATTGACGTCTTTTCACCAGTCACCGCTGCCGCTGGCGCTGCTGCTACGGCTGGCCGGGGTGGCTCGGATCACCGCCGCCTCCATCGATTACCCGGGTTCGCTGTTAGACACGCGGCTGCGCCCCGGCGAGCCAGGCCCGGACGGTATCCCCGAAGACCTACCAGAGCCAGAACGCGCGCTGGCGATCGCGGCCGCCGCCGGGTTTCGGTTGCCCCCCGGTGATACCGGCCGGCTGGCGATCCGGCCGGTGCCCCCCGCCACACCAGCGCTGGTCGGTCCCGGCCGATATGTGGTGGCACATCCCGGCGCCCGAGCGCCAGCGCGACGCTGGCCGGCCACCCAGTGGCAGGCCGCAGTGGCCGCGCTGGTCGCCACCGGCCATCGGGTGGTACTGACCGGAACCGACCAGGAAACCGCGCTGACCCGGCAGGTAGCCGGTCAGCTGTTTGGCAGCCAAGCGGTACGAGACCTAGCCGGCCGGACCACGCTGGCCGAGCTGGCCGGGGTACTAGCCAGCGCGGACGCGCTGGTGGTAGGCAACACCGGCCCCGCGCACCTGGCCGCGGCGGTCGGCACCCCCGTGGTGTCACTGTTCGCCCCGGTCGTACCCGCCCTCCGCTGGGCCCCCTACCAGGTACCACACCGGCTACTCGGCGACCAAACCGCACCCTGCCGCAACACCAGAGCACGCACCTGCCCGCTGCCCGGCCACCCATGCCTAACCCACATCAGCCCCCACGACGTGGTGACCGCCGTACACCAACTGATCACACCGGAGGCACCCACGTGAGGATCCTGATCTGGCATGTGCACGGATCCTGGACCACCGCATTCGTGCACGGCGGACACACCTACCTCATCCCCACCCTGCCCAACCGAGGTAGCTGGGGCGCGGGCCGACCAACCGCCTGGAACTGGCCAGCCACCGCGATAGAAACACCCCCCCACCAACTAGCCACCACCGACATCGACGTCGTCATCCTCCAACGACCCCACGAGCTAGAACTCACCACCCGCTACACCGGCCGCCGCCCCGGCACCCAACTCCCAGCGATCTACCTGGAACACAACACCCCAACCGGACCCGCCGCCACCACCACCCACCCCATGGCCAAACGCCCCGACATCACCGTGGTACACGTCACCGAATTCAACCGACTGATGTGGGACTGTGGCGCGGCGCCGACCACAGTCATCCCGCACGGCATCGTCGACCCTGGAAAGCGCTACACCGGCGAGCTGGACCGAGCCGCAGTGGTAATCAACGAACCAGTACGACGCTGGCGGGTCACCGGAACCGACCTGCTGCCCGAGCTCAGCCGGGGAGCTGGGCTGGACGTGTTCGGCATGAGACTAGCCGGTCTGACCCAACGACTAGCCACCACCCCCACACCACCGGCACCCGGAGCGATCCAGACGATCGGTGACCTCCCCCAACACCAGCTCCACCACGAAATGGCCCGCCGACGCTGCTATCTGCACCCCATGCGCTGGACCTCACTAGGACTATCCCTGCTCGAGGCGATGCACCTCGGCATGCCAGTGGTGGCGCTGGCCTGCACCGAGGTACCGATAGCGGTACCCCCGAACGCCGGCGTGGTCACGCCCAACCCCCACCGGGCGCGCCAGGCCTTGGCCGAGCTGATCACAAACCCAGACCGAGCGGCTGAGCTGGGCCGCGCAGCCCGCGACACCGCGCTGGCCCACTACGGCCTGCCCGCGTTCCTGCGCCGCTGGGATGAGCTGCTCGCACGCGTCACCGGAGAGTCCCACCGATTTCGGGAGGTGAGCTAGTTGAAGATCGCGATGGTGTCCGAGCACGCCAGTCCGCTGGCCCCCCTCGGCGGACCCGACGCCGGCGGACAAAATGTGCATGTCGCCGAGCTGTCCTCGGCGTTGGCCGACGCCGGCCACGAGGTCATCATCCACACCCGCCGCAGCGACCCCCACCAACCCCACCGGTTGACGATGCGCCCCGGTGTGCTGGTGGAACACGTCCCGGCCGGTCCGCCGCGACCGCTGCCCCGCGACCAACTCCACCCGTACATGAACGAAATGGCCACCCACCTCGGCCGCTGCTGGCGGGCGGACCCGCCGGACGTGATACACGCGCACTACTGGATGTCCGGGCTCGCCGCACTGCGCGCCGCGCCAACCGGCCTGCCCGTAGCGCAAACCTTCCACGCCCTCGGCGTGGTCAAACGCCGCCACCAACCCACCACGGACACGAGCCCACCCGAACGCATCCCCACCGAACGCACCATCGCCCACCAGGTCGACCAGATCATCGCCACCTGCGACGACGAAGTATCCGAACTCCGCCGCCAGGGCGTGGACCAGCGGCGGATCACCGTAGTGCCCTGCGGGGTCAACATCCAAGCACTCCATCCCACCACCTACCGCAACCCGCACCCCTACACGCCGCCCAACGACCCCGACGTGCTATCCGATGTGGTGCCCGGCCCCCGCCGCGCCCGCCACCGCCTGGTCACCCTGGGCCGGCTGGTCCCCCGCAAAGGCATCGACGACGTGATCCGCGCGCTGCCCCACCTACCGGAGACCGAATTAATCATCGCGGGCGGCCCACCACACACGCAGTTGGCCGCTGACCCGCACGCGCGGCGGCTACGCTCGCTCGCCGAACACCACCGCGTGGGCAACCGGGTACGGCTAGTCGGTGGCCTTTCCCGACACGCCGTACCCGGCGTGCTGGCCACAGCCGACATCGTGGTCTGTGTGCCCTGGTACGAACCGTTCGGCATGGTGGCATTAGAGGCAATGGCCTGCGGCATACCGGTCGTGGCCAGCGCCGTCGGTGGACACACCGACACCGTGGTCGACGGAGTAACCGGCCGGCTCGTGCCGCCACGTGACCCAGGGCGGCTGGCCAAGGTGCTCGCCGAGCTTTTGGCCGCCCCGCAGCACGCGATCACGCTCGGGATGGCGGGCCGACACCGCGCGGTAAGCCACTACAGCTGGCCCCAGATCGCCACCGACACCCTCCGCGTCTATCAACGGATGCACGATGCCCACCACCCCGACGGCATCCTCGCGGCGGGCGGTACCCGATGAACCCGCCCCCGGTGTCGGCACTGGCCGATCACGTTGACGAACTCACCGAGGCACTGCCCAGCCTGCGCGGCGCCTGCGTACGGCTGAACCGTTGGGGCGCGGAACTAGCCACCCGACTCAACAACGGTCAGCGGCTGTTGATCGCCGGCAACGGAGGCAGCGCGGCCGGGGCCCAACACCTGTCCGCCGAACTGGTCGGCCGGTTCGACCGCGACCGGGTGGCGCTGTCCGCGATCGCGCTGCACACCGACACCTCCAGCCTCACCGCCATCGGCAACGACTACGGCTACGACCAGGTGTTCGCCCGCCAGATCCACGCCCACGCCCGCCCCGAAGACGTGCTACTGCTGCTGTCCACCAGCGGCCGCAGCACCAACCTCCTGGCCGCGGCCACCGCGGCCAGCGAATTAGGAATACAACGCTGGGCACTCACCGGACCAGCACCCAACCCACTAGCCCTCGCGGTCGACGACGCGGTCTGCCTAGCCGGCAACACCGCAACCGTGCAAGAACTGCAGCTGGTCGCGGTGCACCTGATCTGCCTGGCCCTAGAATCGGCGCTCGAGGCCACGCCGGGATCAACATCGGGATCAACACTGCCCTCGGAGTACCAGGGCCCACGTCCCAGGGCGGCGTCATGACCACCGGGCCACTGGTGGTGCTCGGCGACACCCTGCTGGATGTGGACATCGACGGCGTGGCCCACCGCACCGTACCGGGCACCACACACGCACCAGTAATCGACGTGACCGGCGGCCGGTGGCGCCCGGGAGGCGCCGGGCTGGCCGCGCTGCTTGCCGCTGCGGACGGCGTGCCGGTCCGGCTGATCACCATGCTGTGCCACGACGCCGAAGGCGACCTACTAGCCCACACGCTGCGCCACCGGGTCGAGCTAGTCGCCGGCGACGCCAGCGGTGCCAGTTGCGTCAAAATCCGGATACGCGACCGGGGACGCACCCTGGCCCGGCTCGACCACGGCAACAGCCAAGCCCAACCAGCCACCCACCCAATGATCGACGCGCTGGCCGACGCCGGCGCGGTACTCGTCGCTGACTACGGCCGAGGCATCACCAGCGACACCACCCTCACTCACGCACTCACCACGCTGGCCACCCACATACCCGTGATCTGGGACCCCCATCCCCGAGGCAGCATCCCCATTCCAGGCTGCGCGCTGACCACCCCCAACCTCACCGAGGCCCAACTCGCGCTAAACCCCAGAATGCTGCCCGGCGAGACCACCCAACGCGGACGCGAAGCCGCCCGGCTACTGCTCAACCGATGGAACTGCTGGGCCGCGCTGGTCACCCTCGGCGAACACGGCGCCGCCATCGCCACCACCAACGGCCACAACCACCTACTACCCGTCGACCCCGCCGACAACACCGCCGACACCTGCGGAGCCGGCGACCGACTCGCCACCACACTCGCCGCCGAAATCCGCCAAGGAACCGAACCCCTCACAGCAGCACACACCGCCGTCCAACAAGCCACCCACTTCGTCAAAACCGGCGGCGCCAACGCACTACGGCTCACCCACTAACCATCCGGAAGACCCTCATGAACTCACCACCCACCCACCCCACCAGCCCAGGAACCGTGCTCATCACCGGCGCGGCATCCGGACTCGGCCGGGCCATCGCGACCGCCATAACCAAGGCCGGAGGCCGGCCGCTGACCCTGGACCGACTGCCGGTCGACCTCGATGTCGGAGGCGCACTGGATCCGCCGATCGTCTGTGATTTGGCCGAGCCCAGGTCCGCCGAGGCGCACGTGGCGCTGGCCGTCGAACGGGCCGGTGGGCTGAACGCGGTGGTCACCGCCGCCGGTATCGACGCCTGCGGCGAGCTGGGCAAGGTCCCCGGCGAGGACTGGGACCGAGTCATCGCGGTGAACCTGCTCGGCACCGCCGCGGTCATACGCGCCGCCCTACCCGCGCTACGCGCCACACACGGCCGAATCGTCACCATCGCCTCCACCCTCGGACTACGCGCGCTACCCGCCGCCACCGCCTACTGCGCCAGCAAATTCGGCGTAATCGGATTCAGCCGAGCACTAGCCAGCGAACTAGCCGGCCAAATCGGAGTCACCACACTAATCCCCGGCGGTATGCGCACCGCGTTCTTCGACGGCCGCCCCGAACAATTCAAACCCGCCAAAGACGCGCAACTCACCGACCCCGCCGAGGTGGCCGACGCGGTGTTATACGCACTCACCCGACCACCCGGGGTCGAATTACGCGAGCTGGTGGTTTGCCCGTCGACCGAACCATCCTGGCCATAAACACCACAGCCATAAACAACACAGCCATGAACACCACCAGAGACGACGACCAGCTGACCCAGCTGGCCACCCACATTCGCGACCGTGCCCCCAAAATCCTGGTGATCGGCGACGCGATCCTGGACACCTGGCTCACCGGGGCGGCCAACCGGATCAGCCGCGAAGCCCCCGTACCAGTGGTCGAGGTGACCGAGCGCCGCGCTGTGCCTGGGGGCGCGGCGAACGCGGCGGTCGCGCTCGCGGCGCTCGGCGCGCGGACCACGCTGTGCGCTCTGATCGGCGACGACCCGGAGGGCGCCGAGCTGTGCACCGCCCTCAACGAGCGCGGCGTCGACACCGCCACCCTAGTGGTTGGTGCCCGGGCCACGGCGAGCAAGCAGCGGGTGCTCGGCTCGGGCACCGTGCTGGCTCGCTGGGACCGCGCACCGCGCACCGCGCCGTCCGGCCCCGACGCCACCACGCTCGCCGCGCGCGTGGCGTCCGCGCTGGACGAACGGCCGGACGCGGTGTTGGTCTGCGACTACGACGCCGGCGGCGTGCCGGATCAGGTGCTGGCGGTGCTGCGCGGACAGCGCGACCGGATCGGTCAACTGGTGGTCGACGCGCACTGGCTGGCCCGTTGGGCGCCACTCGATCCGGACCTGGTCACCCCTAACGCCGCTGAGGCCACAGCGCTGCTGGGCGAACCGGTGGACACCGCTCCAGACCGAGCGGACCGGCTGTGTGCCCGCCGCGCGGAACTCCTCCGGCGGGCCTCGGCCACCGCGGCGGTGGTGACCCTGGACCGGGATGGCGCCCTGCTGCTGCCCGCCGACCCAGCCGCGCCAATCCACCGCGTCGCCACCAACCCGGCTCCTGAGGAGCAGACCTGCGGCACCGGCGATGTGTTCGCGGCCGCGTTGGCCGCCGCTCTGGGCGCCGGAGGCCGTCCCTCGGCCATCCCACTGGCGGTGGTGCGGTTCGCCCAAGCCGCCGCCGAGGCCGCGATCCGCGCGGCGGCCGAACGCCCCGGCACCGCCGCGCTCACCGCCGAGGCCATGGCGGCCCGGCTGGCCCCGGCCAGGCGCACACCGCTGGATACCGACGCGCTTATCGCTGCAGTGGCCGAGCACCGCCGGGCCGGCCGGCGGATCGTGTTCACCAACGGCTGTTTCGACGTGCTACACCGGGGCCATGTGGCCTACCTGGAGCGGGCCAAGCAGCTGGGTGACGTGCTCATCGTGGCGCTGAACAGCGACGGCAGCGTCACTCGCCTGAAGGGGCCGGAGCGGCCGGTGAACCCGGTGGCCGATCGCGCCTCGGTGATCGCCGCGCTGCGCTGTGTGGACCACGTGGTGGTGTTCGAGGAGGACACCCCCGTCCGGCTGCTCGAGTTGGTACGCCCGGAGGTCTACGCCAAGGGTGGCGACTACACCGCGGCGATGCTGCCGGAAACCCCGGTGGTGCGCCGGCTGGGCGGGGAAGTCCGGGTGCTCGACTACCTTTCCGACCACTCCACCAGCGCAATCGTCCGGCGCATCCGGGACCGGGCCGTCTCATGAGCCGGGAACCCGAGGTGGACGTCTTGGTACCCACCCGCAACCGGCCGGTGGAGCTGGCCACCACACTGGCTGGGCTGGCCGCACAGGAGGCTGTGGCGTTCCGCGTGCTGGTGTCCGACCAGTCCGACCACGCCGCCAGCTTCGACACACCGGCGGCGACCACCCTGCTGCGGGTGCTATCGGTCCAGGGTCGGCCAGTGTGGACCGGGCGGCGCCTGCCGCGCCGGGGGCTAGCCGAGCACCGGGCCGCGTTGCTGTCGCGCGCCACCGCGCGGTACGTGCTGTACCTGGACGACGACGTCTGGCTGGAAGCGGGGGCACTGGCCAGGCTGGTCGCCGCGATGGCCGCGCTGCGCTGCGGGTTCGTGGGCGCCGCCGTGCAGGGCCTTTCCTATCTGGACGACGTTCGCCCCGCCGAGCTGGCGCCGTTCGAGCGGTGGTCCGGCCGGCCCGAACCAGAGCAGGTGGATCCGAACAGCCCGGCGTGGCGGCGCTGGACATTGCACAACGCGGCCAATCCAACCCACCTGGCCCAGCGCCACCTCGGCAACGAGGAGTGGATCGCCTACAAGGTGGCTTGGGTGGGCGGCTGTGTGCTCTACGACCGGGCGGCGCTGTTGGACAGCGGCGGCTTCGACTTCTGGCGGCAGCTGCCCACCGAGCACGTGGGCGAGGACGTGTTGGCCCAGCAGCGGGTAATGGCCCGCTACGGCGGCGCCGGCATCCTACCCACCGGCGCCTACCACCTCGAAGCGCCCACCACCGTGCCGGACCGCTGGTACGAGGCCCGCGAATTGGTGCGTGCCCGGTGACGGCGGTGCTGCCTCGGGTGCGGCGGATCGTGGTGTTGCGGGCGAACGCGCTCGGTGACTACCTGCTGGCCGAGCCGGCGCTGCGGGCACTGCGCGCGTGTTACCCGGGCGCCTGGATCACCCTGCTCGGCGCGCCCTGGCAGCGACTGTTCCTGACCGAGCGGCCCAGCCCGGTGGACGAGGTGCGGGTGTTACCCTCGGTGGCCGGCCTGGCCGGGCAACCACCCGGCGCACCGCCGGCCGAGGAGCTGCCCGCCGTGCTGGACGGGATCCGCCGAACGCGACCAGACCTGGCGATCCAGCTGCATGGCGGCGGCGCCACCTCGAACCCGCTGGTCAACAGCCTCGGTGCCCGTCGCACCGCCGGGTTGCGCGCGCCAGGCGCCGCACGGCTCGACCGCGAGATCCCCTACCGCTACTACCAACCGGAGATCGAGCGGTACCTAGAGGTAGTCGGCCTAGTCGGCGCCGAACCGGTCAACCACGAGCCTTCGCTGGCGCTTACCGAGGCCGACCACCGCGAGGCCGAGGCACTGCTGCCGACCGACAGGCCCAGCGGGGCGCCGCTGGTGGCGCTGCACCCCGGGGTGAGCGACCCGCGCCGGCGCTGGCCGGGCGGGGCGTTCGCCCAAGTCGCCCGCGCACTGCATGCCGCCGGGGCGAGGGTGGTGCTGACCGGGGCACCCGTCGACAGCCCGTTGACCGCCGAGATCGCCGATTCCGCGCGCGTTCCGGTGCTCGACCTCACCGGGCGCACCGGATTGGGTGGGCTGGGCGCGGTCTATCGGAGGTGCGCCGCAGTGGTCGGGGTGGACACCGGGCCACTGCACCTGGCCCGCGCGGTCGACGCGGCCACGGTCACTCTGTTCTGGTGCGGCAACGCCCTCAACGCGGGCCCGGCCCAGCGCGCCCGGCACCGTGCCGTGCTCAGCTGGACAATGAACTGCCCAGAATGCGGCGCGCCCTGCCACAGCGACCTCTACCCCCTACGCGGCCTGGGCACCGGCTGCCACCACACCCCCTCCTACCTCACCGACATACCCGCCGCTGAAGTCATCACCGAAGCGCTCGATCTACTCGGGAAACCCGCCCTATGACCCGCGTCGAACTCCGAGACGCCGATCTCGCCGAAGCGGCGATCGGTCTGCTGCGCCACGACTCCCGGTTCCCCGACCTGGACCTGGCGGTGCACGCCGATGGGCGGGTGCTGCACCTAACCGGCGCGGTGGACACCCCCGCCGAACTAGCCCAAGCGCGGGAGCTGCTCGGCCGGCTCGCCGGCGTGCTCGCGGTATGGGACCGGGTCCGGGTGGCCGGTACCGCGCCGGTGACGCTGGACCTCGGCTGCGGTAACACCCCCCAATACCCACACAACATCGGCATCGACCAACGCCGCGCCGACCCAGTAGCCGCCCTAGCCGACCTACGAACACCGCTGCCGATACGAGA
This sequence comes from Pseudonocardia sp., assembly GCA_019244295.1. Classification (GTDB taxonomy): domain Bacteria; phylum Actinomycetota; class Actinomycetes; order Mycobacteriales; family Pseudonocardiaceae; genus Pseudonocardia. The sequence continues at coordinate 22,502 of JAFASX010000096.1, read as the reverse complement.
CACCTCAATCGACCGGATCTTCGCGGTGCACATCCTCGAACACCTACCCGACTACCTACCACTAATAGACGAATGCCACCGAACGCTGCGCCCCGGCGGCATCCTCCACATCCTCACTCCCTGGTGGCGACACGTGAACGCGGTCGCCGACCCGACCCACCTACGCTTGTTCGATACCCAGACGATCAAGGGCATCTGCGCGCGAGCCGGCTCGGACCGGTGTTGGTACCCGCTGCACGTGGCGCGCGATGAGGCCACCGTGTTCGCCGACCTGACTCCCCTGCCGCTCGGCGCGCCGCCACCTCAGCCGCAGCGGATGGCTCGCTTCTTCGACTGACCACCGGCACACACTGAACGCCACCGGCACACACTGAACGCGATCAACCGGGCAGGGTTTCCCCACCGACCGGCGCGAGCACCTCGCCGGTGTAATACGAGGAGAGCCGATTGGCGGCGAAGAACACATAGGAAGGGGCGATCTCGTCGGGATCGGCCGGGCGCCCCATCGGCGTGTTGCTCCCGAACGAGTCCACGTGATCGGCTTCCAGGGTGGCAGGGATGAGCGGCGTCCACACCGGTCCGGGTGCCACACAGTTGACCCGGATCCCCCGGTCTACGAGCGCCTGCGCCAGCGAATAGGTCAGTGCGTGGATCGCGCCCTTGGTCGCGGAGTAGTCGATCAGCGCTTTGTTGCCGCGCAACCCGTTGATCGAACCGGTGTTGATCACCGAGTCGCCGTCCCTTAGGTGTGCCAACGCCGCCCTGGTCACCCGGAAGAAGCTGTGCGTGTTGGTGTCGAAGGTGCGCAGCCACTGCTCATCGGAGATGTCCTCCGGCGTGTGCTCCTCCACCTGGGTGGCCTGATTGTTGACCAAGATGTTCAGTCCGCCGAGGAGTCTCACCGTGTCGGCGACCACCCGCTCGCACTCCTCCAACCGGGTCAGGTCGGCGGGCACCCGCACGCATCGCCGGCCGGTTTCCCGGATCCGGCGCTCGGTGTGCTCAGCGTCCTCGTGCTCGTTCAGGTAGGCGATGGCCACGTCCGCGCCCTCTTTAGCGAACGCGATCGCCACCGCCCGCCCGATGCCCGAATCCCCGCCGGTGACCAGAGCGACCTTGTCCTCTAGCAGGCCGCTACCCACATAGTCGGCCATTTCGTCCCTCGGCTTAGGAGCCATGGGACCGGTGGTGCCCGGCGATGGCTGTTGTTGGGCCGGTGGTGTCGCATCGTGTGTCATGGCCGCTCGGGTACCCGCCATGCGCGCCCGCATGCATACTCGGGCCCCCCGCAAGCTTGTTTTTAGGCCATCGACGCGCGGGGAGAACCACGTTCTCCGTCTCGGAGAGGAGCATCGGATGAGGGCGCCGAGTCCGGCGGTCCCCGGGACCCGCACGTTCCGGGGCGCCGCTGCGTCGGCGGGCGCGACGTTGGCGGTGGGCCGACAAGCACAGCACCACCGGTACGCCAATCCCCACCCTGTCATGCGAAGGCGGGTGTGAAGCCGGGTGACGCGGGTAGTCATGAGTCGTTCCCGATCCGCCTCGAGGAGAGACATGACGGCACAAACACAAACCGACCAGCGTGACCAGCGTGACATCGTCGACGAACTGATTACCGACCATCGTGAAGCGCTTCAGCTGTTGGCCCGCATACCGGTAAGTGTGAAACCCGACGAACAGCGAGAGTTGGCCGACATCGCGATTGCCGAGGTGGTACGGCATTCGGTGGCCGAGGAGACGTACGTCTACCCAGCGATGCGCGAGTACCTGCCGGACGGCGAGGACCTAGTCAACCATGACATCGAGGAACATGACGAACTCGAGAAGATCATGAAGGAACTGGAGAAGACCGACGCGTCTGACCCAGCCTTCGCCGGCCTGGTGCACAAGATGAGTGACGCGCTGCGCCATCACGCCCAGGACGAGGAAGCCAACCAGTTCCCTCGGCTGCGCGAACGGGTGTCTCATGAGCAGCTTGTCGAGCTACGGCGAAAGGTTGACCAGGCCAAGCGGCGAGCGCCCACCCGGCCGCACCCGGATTCGCCTAACTCCGAGCTGTTCCACAAGATCGTCGGCCCCGGTGTGGGACTGGTGGATCGCGCTCGAGACAAGCTGACCGGCCGGACGACCACAACCAAATAGACGACCACGATCAAATAAGCGGCGCGCCAAGACACCGGGCTGGCCCACATGAATGGGCCAGCCCGGTGTCTTGGCGTGGGGTCGAACCGTCACTCACCCAGAGCCGCCGCCTAGGTGTTCCTTGAGCTGTTTCTGTTTCATCACTCTGTTTTCATCACTCTGTTCGGGCCGTTTACCGTGCCGTCCAGGTACCTCTGTATCCGTTGACCGGCATGTTCATGGCCCCTGGCTACCCGCGCCCGCGCCGCTCATACCCCGGCATCTCGCCGCGTGACCCGATGGACGACCTCCGGAAATGGCTGGTGGCCGTCCATATACTCGCTAACGAATAACCGGCGAGGAGCGGGGGAGAATGCGGGCTATCCATGCTGTCGGTCCTGCCGCCGGAGGATGCAACCCGCCTTCTCCGGCGGCGCCTGGACCAGCTCGAAGCCCAACTCGCCGACCAACGCCGGGCGCTGGAGCGCGGAGCTCAAGGGATTTTTCAGCTGTTCTTGATCGAAGCGGAGTATGACCTCGCCGTCCGAGAGGCGAAGGCGACTGGTCCGCTCGCTACTCGATGAACTCGTCACGGGGTCGTTCCCCGGACTGGCGCGATAGCGGGCAATGGCGGGAGTGGCACCGGACGGGCCAGGCCCCGCACGATCCGAAACGGGAGGAAACATGACCAAGACAAACGTCACCGGCCAGCGGCGGCTGAAGTTGGTGCCGGAGATAGAAGGCCCCGTGGCGCGGTGGTACGCGCGAATCCGCAGCTCGAAACCGCAGCTGCGAGTGTATCACGCGCAGGCGGCGGAGCTCACCGAGGGCTTGCCGGACGGTGCACACATCCTGGAGGTGGCGCCTGGGCCCGGGTTCCTGGCGATCGAGCTGGCCCGACTCGGACGGTTCACGGTGACCGGCCTTGACATCGGCCGGACGTTCGTCGAGATCGCCAGCGAGAACGCCCGGAAGGCGGTCGTCAGCGTCGACTTCCGGCACGGCGATGTGGCCAGAATGCCGTTCGCCGCCGAGAGCTTCGACCTGATCATCTGCCAGGCGGCGTTCAAAAACTTCACCCGCCCGGCAGACGCCCTCGCCGAGATGCACCGGGTTCTGTGTGCCGGAGGCACCGCGATCATCCAAGACTTGCGCGCGGAGATCTCACAAACCGACATTGCCGAGGCCGTGGCCGCCATGGGTCTCAGCAAGGTCAACTCAATGATGACCAAGCTGACGCTCACCTGGTTACGGCGGCGTGCCTACTCACGGGATCGGTTCAAGCGCCTTGCCGCCGCCAGTCCTTTCAGGACCTACGAGATCCGACCCAACGGCATTGGAATCGAGGTGAAACTGACGAAAGACTAGCGCCGTTGCCTGGCCAGCTCGTCGTTGACGAGCGCGGCACCGGTGGCCGCGTCGTCGACCGTGACCACGAAACCTTTGTCGCCCATGAGCTGCAGCCGCAAGGCGGTGCCACTCCGGACGATTACGGCCGCCGCGCCGAACAGGGCAAGGCTGCCTCGGTAACCCCAGCTCGTTGTCCGCACATCCGTAGCCTGCGCACGGACGATCCGACGCAGCGGGATGCGAGTGACCGGCCAGCGAAGCGGGCCGTAGCGTACCGCGACGCCGTCCGCGCTGGCGCTCACCAACACCGAGCTGAACCACCCGATAGCGATCGCCACACAGCACAGGCCGATCGCGGGCAGCCAACCGAGGCCCAGCCACAACACAAGACCAACGCTCAACCCAACACCGGCGACCGGCGGCGCCCACCTGCTGCGCGCGCCGCCCAGCCACAAGGCACGCTCGCTGTCAGCCAAGCCGAGCCGCGGGGCCAGCTCGCTGCTAACCGCTGACGAAGTGACCCCACCGAGCCCGACCCGCCGGGCCAGCGCGGTACCCGCGATCGCTAACGTGAGCGGACCGATCTTGAGCAGACTGAGTTGCGCGACACCGAGGCGCGCGTTGTGCCAGCTCATCAGGTCGAGGTTGGTATAGGTGATGTTCAACGCCAGGGCCGCGCCGAGACCAGCCAGCAGCAGGCCGAGAAACAGCGCCACGGTGGGATAGGCCCCCCGGTGCTGCCGGCGCGCCCAGTAGACGACCAAGGCAACGCCGACCAGACTCAGGCCGGCGGCGATACCCACCGCGATCGTTTTCGGGTGCGAACCATTCGGAACGTCACTGGCCAGCCCCCAGTGGTCAGCGACTCGGGCCGGAAGACGCCCCCACAGCAGCACCGGCGGCCCAACGGTGAGCAGCAACAAGCCCAACGGAACGCCCCAGCCGAGCAAGTGCGGTACCAGCGCGCGGGAACGGGGAGTCACAGCTCACCGCCAACGAGCTCGAGGATCTCCGCACCGCTCAAACCCTGGCCGCGCGCGGCCTCCACCAGCAAACGAACCTGTTCGACCAGGCCTGCCCGGGCCGGTGCTATGTCACACACCACAGCACCCCGGCGGGGCCGCAACTCAATCAACCCGGCATCACGCAGCCGCGCATAGGCCCGCAGCACAGTATGCAGGTTCACCCCGATCGCCGAGGCAAGCTCCTGCGCGGCGGGCAACCGAACCCCCGGCTCGATCCCCCCGTCGGCAATGGCCGCGCGCACCTGCGCGGCGATCTGTTCGTACAGCGGCTCAGCCGAACTGGTGTCGATCCGAATCAGTATGACAACCCACCTCGAAGCCTTCGACCCCGTCACCCTACCACGAATATTCTATAAAAATTAGAAGAATCGGGTCCCGCGCACCGCGCACCCGCGCGAGGCCGCGAGCGACGACACTCGCTAGGAGATATCACGGATATCCGAGAAAGATACTCTTGATACCCTCGGTGTGATGGTCAGCGGAAGGAGGTTAATCCATGGCTATGGTGAAGACCCCGATCGAGATCGACCAGGAGGCATTGGCGCTAGCCGCCGAAGTCCTCCGAACCAAGACGAAGAAGGACACCGTGAACGCCGCCCTCCGCGAGGTGGGCCAGCGGCTGGTGCGGCTACGAGCCCTGGCCAGGCTTGGCGAAATGCGCTCGCCGGCCACTGTGGAAAACCGGGCCGCCACCTCCGTTGAGGCGCCCAGTCGGAACACCGCCGCCTTGGTGAATCCGGACACATCTCCGGTGACCTTGAACCTGCCGAATGCCCCGCTTCCTTTGGCATGAGGTTGTCGCTCAGGGATGCGCTCGCGGTTGAACTGAGTCATCTGCTCGATCAGATAGCTGTCCTGGAGCAGGATGGGCCTTCGGCACCTGGGTGCGCGCGAACTTGTCGGCCTGGATCAACGCCCGCTCGGCCAGCTCCGCGCCGGAGATCGCCGGGCCAGCGCCGCGGCCCCAGGCGTGGTCTCGATGTTCCCCGAATCCAACAGTTCCGGCAACTTCCAGAAGGTCACCCAGGTCATCCCGGTCCGGATCGCGCTCACCACACCGGCGGGCGCGAGCTCCTTCCCGGTATGAATGTCACCGTGCACATCCACAAAAACTGACCCAACCCGGGAGGCGCACGCCATGACCAGTACGGCAAACGACACGACGCTGCACCCGCAGGCGGTGGAGTTGGCAACCGGGAAGAACTTCGCGGCGGTCTCCACCCTGTTGCCAAGCGGCCGGATCCAGACCCAGTTGATCTGGGTGGACGCCATCGACGGGAAGATCGTGCTGAACACCGAGACACACCGCGCGAAGTACCGGAACATCCGCCGGGACCCCCGGATCACCGTGCTGATCCGCGACGAAGCGGATCCCTACCGCTACGCGGAAGTGCGCGGCGAGGTCACCGAGACCACCACCGGGCCGAGGGCTCGGGAGCACATCGACAAGCTCGCCCAGAAGTACACCGGCGGACCCTACCCGGCGGAGAACATCAAATCGGAGCGCGTCATGTTGTGGATCACTCCGCGGCAGCAGGCCATCGTCGACCAGTCCAGGGGAGTCGGCGAGTGACCGGTTGACGCCGATGCCCCACGCACCCGGATCGTGATCGTCGACGGCTACCACCTGGCCGCGATCCGGCCGACCGGCCGCGCACCGCCGTCGGCTGGGCAGTGGAGGCGGTGCTGCCCCGGCAGTGTGTCCAGCCGGGCCTGGTCCGCTCCGGCGCGGTGCCCCTCGATTCGGACGCGCCCGAACTGCCCGCACAGCAGCCGCTGACCCGGCCGGTTGCGCCGACAGGGCAAGCAGCCCGGCGTGCCTTCGGTCCAGGAGTGATCCAGGCCCGCCAGTCGGACCTGGTATCCGCCGGCACGCTCAAGGTGGACCGGGCGGCGGCAGACCAAGCCAGCACTGGCCCGTTCGGATCCACGTCCACGCCCGGAATCAGGTCCAGGACCAGACTGGCAACCATGAACGAAGTGCCGCGGATCGCGGATCCCAGAGTCCGGCGCGAGCGTGCCGAGGATCGCCACAAGCTGACCGCGATGGGCGGCTTGGCCGCGCTCTCGCTGGATGCGCTGTCCAGCGTGGCGTACGGGCCGGAGGCGATCGTGATCGCCCTGGTCGGCGCCGGCGCGGCGGCCGTCTCCTACGTGCTGCCGATCGCCGCCGCGATCACCGCGCTGTTGATCGTGCTGGTGATCTCCTACCAGCAGGTCATCGCGGTGCACCCGGACGGTGGCGGCGCCTACGCGGTGGCCAAGAAGGACCTGGGACGCTGGGCAAGTCTGCTGGCGGCGGCGAGCCTGGTAGTGGACTACGTGCTGACGGTCGCGGTCAGCCTCGCCGCCGGAGCGGCCAGCCTGGCAAGCGTGTTTCCGGCGCTGTCCAGCCATCTACTCGCGCTGTGCCTGGCCGGGCTCGCCATTCTGACGGTGCTCAACATGGTCGGGATCGCCGAGTCCGCCAAGGCGCTCATGCTGCCCACGGTGGTGTTCGTCGTGTGCATCTTCGGCACGATCGTGCTCGGGCTCACCCACCCGCACCCGATTGCCGTCATCGGTGCCCCCGTCCCGATCCAGCCGGTCGAGGCGTTCGGCGTCCTGATCGTGCTCAAGGCATTCGCCGCCGGATGCTCGGCGCTCACCGGAGTCGAGGCGATCGCGAACAGCGTCCCGGCCTTCCGCGCCCCGGCGATCAAGCGCGCCCAGCACACCGAACTGGGGCTGGGTATCCTGCTGGGGCTCATGCTGATCGGGCTCGCCTTGCTGATCAGGCTGCACCATGTGGTGCCGCGCGCCAACGTCACCGTGCTGGCGCAGCTGTCCGCCGGCGCGTTCGGCACCGGGTGGCCCTTCTACCTCACCAACCTGTCCGTCACGCTGGTGCTGGGATTCGCCGCGAACACCAGTTTCGGTGGGCTCCCGGTGCTGCTGAGCCTGCTCTCCAAGGACAACCGCATGCCCCACCTGTTCGGGCTGCGCGCGGAGCGCCCGGTGTTCCGGTACGGCGTGGGCGCGCTCGCGCTCTGTGCCGCGGTCCTCCTGGTGGTCACCGACGCCAACACTAACCGGCTACTGCCGCTGTTCGCCATCGGCGTGTTCGTCGGCTTCACCATCAGCCAAGCCGGGCTGATGCACCACTGGTGCGGCGCCCGAGACCGAGGCTGGGTGCCGAGAGCCCTGCTCAATGGCACCGGCGCGGTGCTCACCGCGGCCGCCGCAGTGATCTTCATGGCCAGCAAGTTCACCGAGGGCGCCTGGCTGTTGCTCATCATCCTGCCGCTGTTGATCATGCTGTTCGACCACATCGAACGGTACTACCGCGCCGTCGCCGAGGTACTGGGCCTCGGCCGGCTGCCCGACCGGCCGGCCAGCCACCGCGCCGATGTGATGGTGATCGTGCCGGTGACCGACGTCAGCCGGCTCGCCGAGGTCGCGTTGAGCACCGCGCTGGGGATGGGCGGCCAGGTTGTCCCGGTCACGGTCGACCTCGAGCATGAGGCCACCCGGTCACTGTGCGCCTGGTGGCGGGAATGGGACCCGGGCGTCGAGCTCAGGGTGCTGCCGAGCCCACACCGCAGCCTGGTCGCGCCCATCGTCGGCTTCGTCAACAAGAACCTGCGCGCCGGGCACCACGTCACCGTCCTGCTCCCGGAGGTGGAGCCGAGGAAGCGGCGCTACCAGCTGCTCCACAACCAACGCGGCCTGGTGCTCGCCACCGCGCTGCGGGCCCGAACGGACGCCGTCGTCGCCACCCTGCCCTTCCGCCTGGGCTAGCCTGAGGCGAACCGGTCAGCCGTCGACGGCCGCGAAATGCTCCTGATGCAGCGGCCACTGGTGGCTCGGGCGATGTTCTCCACGGAGATCGGCAAGTGATGCAGAACGACGATCACCTGGCGTCCGTCCCCCAGGAGTCGACCTCGGCTACATCGCCGGCCCAATGCTTCTGCTCGTCGCCGCCGTCGCCTCCCATGCGCCGCAACCCGTCGACCGCCGACTCGGCGACGCGGCCACGACGTGCCGCGGCCGCCAATACGGTCGCGGCGGTCGGAGGTGTGGCAGCCTGTGCCGCGGTGCTGGCGTACACGTTGACGGTAAGAGAGGCGGGAAGAACCATGACGGGATCGGCCCTGGTCACGGCGGTGCTCACGATGGGGTTGCTCGCTCGGAAGATCGGGCGGGCATGACGTTTTCGTCGGTCCACATTCTGTCGCACCCCTTGTCGGCGACCAGGGTGTCGGTGTTCCCCGGCGACCCCGCCCCACGCCTGGACACCATCCGCACCCTCGCCGAGGACGGCTACTATCTGCAAACCGTCGCAGTGGGCGAACACACCGGCACCCATTGGGGAGCCCCGGCCCACTTCAACGAAGGTGAAGCCGCCGCGGACCAACTTACCGGCGAGGACTTCGTCCTACCCGGCGTGAAGATCGACATCACCAACCACGCGGCCCACGACCACGATTACGCGGTGACAGTCGCTGACCTGCTGGACTGGCAGAACCGTCACGGACCCTTCCCGATCGAGGCCGCCGTGTTGCTACACACCGGATGGGACACGCGCTGGGGAACCGACGACTTCGCCTGCTGCAACGACGCCGGACGACTACACCACCCCGGCTTCTCGATCGAAGCTGTCCAGTGGCTGATCGACCACGGCACACTCGGCCACCGCGGTGCGCTCGGCACTGACACCTTCAGCCCGGACATCGGCGTCGACGACACCATCGCCGTATCCAAGCTGCTCTACCGCGAACACCGGCTCAGCCTCGAGATCCTAGCCAACCTCGCCGACCTGCCCACCCGCGACTTCATCATCGTCGTCGGAGGCTTCATCACCGAACACGGCTCAGGATCACCGGCCACCATCTACGCCCTCACCCCGGACCAGCCGAGTCGAATGGCGCGGGTTCTGCCAGCGAGGCACTCAAGCCGCTATTGAGACAGACCTCGCCGCGGGACATCAGTGAGCGCCCGGCCTTCGAGTGGGGTCCGCGCAAGGGCACGTTCCGGGGCGGGAACGAGTCCGAGAAGATCAACTACGTGCCGCTGTCCCCGGCCTGCTGGATCACGGCCAGTTCCACCTGGTCACCGTGCTGGAGCGAGGCGATGACCTGGTCGACCTGGTCGCGTTGATACCGGCCAGGCTGACCGGCCCGAAGGAGCGATGCCTACTTGTCGCGCGGCGAGGCGCCGGTCGGAGTCTCGCCACGCCAAACTGGTGGTAGGTCGGTGTCCTGGCCCGTGAGCGCCGCACGCAGTTCGTTGATCCTTTCCCACGACGATAGGCTCTCGTCGGGTTGGCTCGTGGACACGCCAAGCAACATCGCATCGAGCATCGCCATCAGTGCCAGTGACTCTTTCGCGGCCCGGCCGCGCGAGTTCGCTATGACGAGGGCCTGGTCGACATGGCCTCGGAGCTTCTCGGCCAGCAGCTCCGAGACCAGCACGGTCTTAGCACCGACCGCCCTCGCCCGGTCCAGGGCGACGTCGATCTCGCGGAAGTGCCGCAGCGGTGCAAGCACTAGCAGGGCGTCGTGGCCGGTGAGTCCTGCCAGACCATCGGCCAGCCGGAACCCCGATTGCGTCTCGGCCCGTGCCGGTTTACCGATCCGGCTCAGGTTAAGCGCCATGTATTCCGCCAACGCCCCGGGCGGGCCGAAGCCCAGCACGATCACACGGCGCGCCTGGGCTAGCGACGCGACCGCGTCGAGGAAGACCGCGTGGTCGGCGATCGCACGCGTCTCTGCCAGCAGGTCAATGCCATCGGCGAGCACCGCGTCGAGGACGGAGCCCGGGTCGCCGTCGACGAGGGCGACCCGTCGCCTCAGGGTTTCGCGCGGGTTCTGCTTGACCGCCCATTCCTCGCCGAGGCTGCGCCGCAGCTCGGGCAGCCCGGTGTAGCCGAGGATCTGCGCTGCTCGGACGACCGTTGCGTCGCTGGTGCCGACTTTTTGCGCGATCTCGGCGGCGGCGGCGGTCGCCGCCACGGCGGGGTGCTGAACCAGGAACTCGACCACGCGCAGGGCGGCCGGGCTCAGGCGGGAGCGGTGTGCCTCCAGGCGTTCAGCCAGGGAAGCGACCAAGGTGCAACCTCCACTACCTCTATTGCCATCACGCTGTAGCATAAGCTACGTTAGTTGCCGCTCGCCGTACCAGACGTCTCGCTCATCGACGCAAGCGCTCCTCCAGGAAGGACGAACGCCAGTGTCCCGCGCAACCCACACGCTCATAGCGAGCGCACTCATTGTGCTCCTCGCGGGCGTGTCTGCATGCTCGCTCAACCCCGGCGTCAACGCCCTCCCGTCATCGGACCCGTCGCACCCCGACCTCACCTGGAGGCCCCACGTCAGAACGGATCCCGCACTCGCCGCCCAGTTGCCCGATGACGTGCGGGCGACGGGGGTCCTGAGGGTCGCGACGAGCTCATCGCTGCCACCAATGACGTACGTCGCCGGCGACAACGTGACGCTCGTCGGCTTCGACGTCGACATGGCGACGGTCGTCGCGGACGTTCTGGGATTGCGCGCAAACATCAGCACAGCCGGGTTCGACACCCTCATCCCCGGCCTGCAGTCCGGCCGCTTCGCGATGGTGATGTCCTCGATGGGCGTGACCGCTGAGCGCCAGAAGGTCGTGGACTTCGTCGACTACTACTACGGCGGGGAGGGCTTCCTCGCATCCCGGTCCACCGACTTCAGGGTAGAGAGGCTGGAGGACCTGTGCGGGCGGCGGGTAGCCGTGCAGACCGGATCCACACAGCAGTCCACCCTCGAGGACTCCCGGCGGATCTGTCCGGACGCAGGACTTCCGCCCTACGACCTGCAGGCCTTCCCCGGCACCAACGCGGCCGTCCTGGCGATCCGGGGGAATCGCGTGGACGTCCTCTACGCCAGCATCTCCATCGTCGGCTACACCGCCGCCCAGAACGACGACTTTCGGGTGGCGGGCCGGTATCGGCGAGCAATGGTCGGTGCGGCGCTGGCAAAAGACTCTCCGCTGACCCCGCTCGTGCGGCAGGCGATTCAGCGGTTGATCGACGACGGGACATACGGGCGTCTGCTCGACAAGTGGGGCCTCATGGACAGCGCGGTAAAGACCGCCCGCATCAACAGCGCGGGCGCCTCATGAGCGCCGGCATGGCGCAGTCTAGCGCTGCGTCCCATGATGAAACGGCGCCACTCACGGTGCGTCCGCTGCGCCATCCGGGTCGCTGGATCGGCGGCGCCGTCGTCCTGCTCCTGACGGCCGAGTTGATTCGATCCACAGCCACTAATCCCCGGTTCGAGTGGGACGTGGTCAGCGAGTATCTGTTCAGCCGGGCGATACTCGTCGGGCTCGCCAACACCCTTCAGCTGACCGTCGTCGCCATGGTGCTCGGAACGGTGCTCGGGACCGGGCTCGCCGTGCTTCGGCTGTCGCCGAACCCGGTCGTCTCCGGCATGGTCGGTGTCTACGTGTGGGTCTTCCGGGCTGCGCCGCTGCTGGTGCAGCTGCTGTTCTGGTACAACCTCGCCGCGCTCTACCCGTCGATCACACTGCGGGTGCCCTTCGGTGGCCCGGTGCTGGTGAAGTTTCCGGCCGAGCAGCTCGTGAGCGTCTGGACGGCGGCCCTGCTAGGCCTGTCGCTGCACCAAGCGGCGTACATAGCCGAGATCGTGCGCGCCGGAATCCTCTCCGTCGACCCGGGTCAACGCGAGGCCGCGACCGCACTCGGGATGCCCCGGACGCTGACGCTTCGGAGGATCGTCCTCCCCCAGGCGATGCGGGCGATCGTCCCTCCGATAGGCAACGAAGTGATCAGGATGATGAAGACGACCTCACTGGTCAGCATCATCGCCGTCCCAGAGCTGCTGAACACCGCGCAGACCATCTACGCCAGGACTTACGAGACCATCCCGCTTCTGATCGTCGCGACGATCTGGTACCTCGTGTTGACGGCCACGCTCACCGTTCTCCAGTCCAGCGTGGAGCACCGCTTCGGAAGGGGGCTGGAGCGGTCCGAGCGTTGCCCCCTGCGGGCGCTGCCGCAGGTACGGGCGCGCACGACGTCTGCTCCACCCCGCTCCGTCGCGGACGAGAGTCGGACCCCGCGGGTCAAACGATGAGGCCCCTGGTCCACGCGGTCGGCGTCCGGAAGGCGTTTGGGTTGCACGAGGTGCTGAAGGGGGTCGACCTGTCCGTCGAGGCAGGCCAGGTGCTGTGCTTGATCGGCCCCTCAGGTTCGGGGAAGAGCACGATGCTGCGATGCATCAACCACCTTGAGACCATCGACGGCGGTGAGCTGACCGTTGATGGCCTGCACGTGGGCTACGAGCGACGCGGCGACGTATTGCGGGAGATCCCCGACCGGGAGGCAGCCCGCCGTCGCGCCGAGATAGGCATGGTCTTCCAGCACTTCAACCTCTTCCCGCACATGACCGTCCTTGAGAACCTCGTCGAGGCGCCGGTGCGGGTCAAGAAGGAGAAGCCCGCGGCCGCCCATGATCGCGCGCGCGAGCTGCTGAACCGGGTCGGCCTCGCCGACAAGGGCGAAGCCTTCCCACGCCAACTTTCCGGGGGACAGCAGCAGCGGGTAGCAATCGCCCGCGCGCTGGCGATGGAACCAAAGCTCATGCTATTCGACGAACCTACCTCTGCGCTCGATCCCGAGCTCGTCGGCGACGTCCTCGGCGTGATGGAGGACCTGGCCCGGACGGGCATAACCATGATCGTCGTGACCCATGAGATGGGGTTCGCGCGGGCGGCCGCCGACATGGTCGTCTTCATGTCCGAGGGACGGATCGTGGAACAAGGACCACCCAAGAGCATCCTGTCGAATCCGACGCAAGAGCGGACACGAGCGTTCCTGGCGCGTGTCCTGTGAAGTGCGAGTACCTGATCGTCGGAGGCGGGGTCTACGGATGCGGCCTCGCCTGGCAGTTGACATCACGCGGACACGACGTCGTTGTGTTGGAACGCGACAGCGTCGCGTCGGGTAGCTCGGGTGGACCCGGCGCACGCGGCGTGCGAGCGGGCGGCCGCGATCCGCGGGAGCTTCCGCTCGCCCGTCACGCCCAGGAGTTGTGGCCAAGTCTGGACGGCCTCCTCGACGGCTCCACCGGGTATCGCAAAACCGGCGGTCTCACTCTCGTGGAGCGGGAGGTGGTCGGCGTGCGCGGCGGCCGCGTCAGCATGTCAGCGCGCGCCTGGGTGCAGAACCGGGCGGGGGTGGAGACTCATGTCCTCACCGCCCAGGAGCTCCGCGAGCTGGAACCGCACGTCAGCACGGACGTGACGCATGCCCTCTACTGCCCCAACGACGGCGTCGCGACCCAGGAGGCCACGACGCGGGCGCTCGCCTCCGCGGCCAGGACGGCGGGCGCGAGGATCCTCGAGGAGACCGAGGTGATCAGTATGACGTGGGACGGCGACCGCGTCGCCACAGTGATCACCGCGCGCGGCCCATTCGACCCGAGTCGCGCCGTCGTTGTCACCGCCAACACTGGCAGCGCCGCCGTCGTCGGCCACGCAATTCCGACGTGGCGAGTTGTCCCCCAGGTCATCGTCGTGCGGCCCACACGAAGCATGTCCATCGAGCACTTGGTCGGGCACGACTCCCGGTCGCTCTCGCTGAAGTCGGGTCGGGACGGAACAGTGCAAATCTCGGGTGGCTGGCGAGGCCGGTGGAACGATGTGACCGGACGCGGGGAGGTCGACCCGGCCGTCGTCAGCCAGGCGCTGGACCAAGCCGTCGCCGTGTACCCATCCCTCGCCGACGCGCAGGTCCTAACCGTCGATGCCTCGCGCGACGAGGCGTGCTCCCCGGACGGAATCCCGATCGTCGACCTCCTACCGGGCAGCAAAAACCTCTACCTGGCCGCCAACTGGTCCGCCCACGGCTTCGCTTTGTTTCCCGCCGTGATCGAGTCATTGACCGACTGGCTCTGCTCGGGGAAACGGCCGGAAATTCTGGAGCCGTTCGCCTTCGGGCGGTTCCCCATCGCGTCGCCCGCGCGGGCCCACCGGCCAATATTCGTTGTGCCCTGACGCAAATGAGCTGATAGCGACGTGCTCAACTGACGACTCGTCCATCCTCGAGAACCAGTGCCGCGGCGTGATGGAAATGGAAGTTGAGGAGTTGGGCGAAATCCCGTACTCGCTGCCGACAAAAATCAACATCTGATCGTTACGAACATAAGAAAAGCCCGCTGAGCTGGGCTTCACCCAGTCAACCTGCCTACTTCACAACCATCGACCTCCTAAGTGACCTGCTAGAACAGCTCCGCAAGGTCTCGGTGATCTTGACCCAAGGCGACGAGAGGGACTGACGGTCCGCCACACTCTCAAGTTCCACAGCCTCGATCAGCCAACACCAACCGGGGCTGTCGCGTGTCAGGGAGGGTCGGTTGGCAACCACTGTGCGTGATCGCTGACTCCTGTTGACGTGTCAGGCACGGTACGTCACGATGTAGAGAAATTTCTCTAACTGTGAGACAGGAGGCACCATATACGTGCGATTTCTCGGAAAAGACCCTGACTCCGCCGAGGGTGACTCGCCGACGCTGTACGCGACGGATCGCGCCGACCGTAAGACCTACATCGCTCAAGGCTGGGTTGTGACTGACCTGCGGGCGCTTGTCGAGATCGGGCCGATTCCTGAAGGAGAAACGATTATCGAGATCCCCGAAGACGTGTTGAAGTTCTACCAACGTAACCAGGAGGAGCGCTGAGTTTTGCTAGTTGGGGAAGGTTTCTCTCGGCTGTTCCGCACGTTCGAGCACACAGCTTTTCGCTTGGAGGCGCGGGACCGTTACAACTCGCCCCGCGAAACCGAGTCATTTGAGAGGTTCCTTGCGGGTGAACCGGGTGATCTCGCTTGGCACCAAAAGTGGCTGGCCATGCTCCGAGAATCATCAACTCAAGGGCGCAGGTTTTGTCGTGCGCGAGTGGTTAGCCTACCGCTGAGTAACTACAGCCGTTTTGGTCTCTGGATTTCTCAGTTCGCCAGCGAGGCCGGGGATGACATACGTTATCTGACTCGTGACAAGGCTAAGTCCCTGGAACTCCCCTATCATGATTACTGGCTCTTCGACTCCCGAAAGCTGGTGCGAATGCACTTCGGCGAGGATGACCGATTTTTTGGCGGGGAGGTGGTCGAAGATCCAGCAACGATAGTGCGACACAATTACTGGCGTGATGCGGCCTGGCACTACGCCGTTCGGCGAGACGAGTTTGTCAGCGAATAGAGCAATTAGCGTGACCAGTGTCGATGAGGCTCGAAAAGCCCTTGGCAAGCGACTCCGCGAGCTGCGGCAGCAAGCCAGATTGAACGGCAAGCAGCTTGCGGAGTCTTTGTCGTGGCCGCCATCCAAAATTTCCAAACTTGAGCTTGGGCGCCAGACGCCCACCGATGACGATATCCGATCCTGGACTCGCGCGACGAATGCGGAAGCCGAAACAGAGAACCTGCTTACCTCGCTGCATACCCTGGAAATCCAGCATGCAGAGTGGAAAAGGCTAACCAAGACTGGCTTGCGTTCGCACCAAAAGGAACTCATCGAGCAGGACGAGAAAACTAGGCTCTATCGCGTTTTCGAGTCCACGTTTATCCCTGGCCTCCTCCAGACCCCCGAATATGCACGGGCCCGGTTCGCGCAGGCCGTCACTGTACACAAGGCGCCCAATGACGTTAATGAAGCCGTTCAAGCGCGAATGCAACGGCAAGAGATGCTATATCGCCCGGATAAGCGCTTCCATTTCGTGCTGACTGAAGCAGCTCTCCGTTATCGCCTATGCCCTATAGACACCATGCTCGCCCAGCTCGACCGCCTAGTCTCCCTTTCCAACCTTCGGAATATCCGACTAGGTGTTATCAGCTTCAAAACACCTTACGTAGCTGATCCCCGGCATGGGTTTTGGTTACTAGACGATGATCGCGTACGCGTTGAGACCTTCTCCGCTGAACTCAACCTAAGGCAACAGCTGAACTCAACCTAAGGCAACAGCACGAGATCGAGTTGTACCGCGTGATTTTTGAGCAGCTTGCGGCCGTGGCCAGTTACGGTGGCTCGGCCAGAGCGATCCTTACCAAGGTGATGGACGACCTTGCGGAGGAGAGCACCGCCGATAGCTCCTGATTCGCCTCCTGGCACTCGGCAACTATTTCGAGAAATCTCTAGAAATGCGGATCGCCTGGCCGCGCCCGTCGCACAGGCGACGCACAGGCGCGAGGGTGTGTCAGCCACGGCGGCGCTCCGGGACATCATATGTTCTGATCATTCGATGGCGATCCTTTCGCCGCTAGTCCGGTTCGTGAATTTATTCACGGCCGTCGTGGTCAAACGTGTAAACATGACTTAGCGCGTCAGACTAGCACGAATCGTAAGGGCGCCACTGGATACAGGTAGCTACGCCAGGTTCCTATCCATTCGATCAGCGTTTCGCGGGCATCTTTAATGGGTATTGCCGCAGTGCGAGGAAAGACGCCACCGGTCGAGCCACTGAAGATCAGATCAACTTCAGGTAAAGGGCGCGCGGGATTGAACGAGTTCATCATCGACTCCTCGACGTCGTTATCCGTGTAGTTCAACGCCGTGACTCCGACTCTCAGGGGTTCTGATCGCGCAATCACGTCACGGTCGGCCTCGAAGGCGAGCCAGTTTGCTGTGCGTGGTTCCTCAACCTCGGTCCCGCGTGGGGCTGTGTCGTTATCCGTGAACAGTCCATGATCCTTTTACATATTTCTGGATCGCTCGCGCCTAACATGGATTTGGACGGCGCCCAGGCTCAGCGGCGCTCGCGAGCCGCCGGGGGTTACAGCCACGCCCGGTTTCTGGCCGGGGCCAACTGAGCCCGGGTGCCAATAACGACATTCCCAGCGTCCAGGCCGGCGAACTATGTCAAGATGGACGTACGGTATGTCAGTCCGGGAATAACTGCTGGTCATGGCCCGTATGGCTGGCCGTGCAGTCACCTGGCGGTGGCAGCGGTTACGGCTATGTAGGCTGGTCAGAGCGGTCACGCACAACCTCGGCGGGAGATCGAATGGACGCTGCGGGTTCACGGCAACCTCGACCGCACGGCACGGCTCGGCTCGACGTGCCGGCGCGGAAACGGGACGCCGTTGCCAATCCTGTGGTGTCCCGCTCGCCGCTGACAACACTGCCCGGCTGTGCAGCAAATGCCATCGTGAGCAACATGACCGACCGCGAAACGCGCCCGCTCGATATAATCGTGAATTCTTTGAAACGGATCAATTCCGGGCGGCGTTCCAGAGCAGGGACATGGGCCGCGTCTTTGCCGCTTACCGTAATCATCCTCGCCACTTGAAGTCGTTCGGAAAGGCACTCAATCAGGAAACCCTTAGGCGATGGTTAGGTCTTACCCAGGCGCAGGTAAGTAAGGTCGGGTCCGACACGACGGATGAGGCCGTTGATCGTCTTCACCGGGCCACTGTCACCTTAGCTGAGGCACATACCCAAGCGCCGGCCAGACGCGTCCTGAGTGAGGTGCTTCGTCTCCACGGCCAGGCACGCGAACTTCTCCAAGGGCGGCAACGGCTAAGCCAGAAACGGGAGCTGTTCCGAGTAGAGTCGGCCCTGCTCGCCCATGCGTGTCTTCTGCTGGGGGACGTAAAGAAGAATGATGTTGCTGAGAGGTACGGTCTTCTTGCTCTCACCTTCGCCAACGAGGCCGGCTCCTGTTCCGCCGTGGCGCGCAGTGCCCTAGCTAAGACACTCCGATGGGCTGAGAGGCTTGCCGAGTCGGCCGATATGGCCAAGCTTGGTTATCAGGCGAGTCCCGCTACGCCGATTCGAGTTCAGTTAGCGAGCCAAGAAGCGAACGCCGCCGCACTGCTAGGCGACAAGAGTCAAGCGCATGTGGCATTACGGCGTGCCGAGCGCGCGGCTCAAGAAGTCGATCCAGACTCCGGAACTTCCGCCTGGTCGTTCCCCACCGGACGACAAGCGATCTTCGCGCTCTCGGTAGCGACGTACACCGGCGATCCAGATGCCGCGCTGAGAGCGGCTGCAACGGCTGATGCGGGATGGGCGTCCGGAGAACCGATGGTGGCTGCCAACTGGGCGCAGATCCGTGTGGGCGCCGGAATTGCCTATCTGCTTAAGGACTCGCTCGACGGCGTAGTCGAGGAGGTGACACCCGTTCTGGACCTGGCTCCTGACCTGAGGGTGTCTACCGTGACCGGGTAACGGGTATATGGACAACCTCGACACGCGGTTACGGCATCCTCGCCTACGTAATAACCGGTCCGCTTCTGAGCTCCGCGAACGGATCGGAGTGTTCAACCAGCAGGCACTACCCGCAGAGGCAATGTGAGTCCGCTACCCGCCACGCTCAGAGATCGTTGGTTGAGCCGTGACGAGTCGGGTCCGGATCAAGGAACGATCTACTGGCACATGCTCATGCGTTCCTATCCAGCTGTGCGCGAAGCAGCCGAGGAAGCTCAGAGCGTCTTGCGGCAGTTCGACGGCATGCACTTAACCCCCGTCAAGTGGCTGCATATCACCACTTTGATCACGGGCTCCACTGACGAGATTAGTCGTTCGCAAATGAATTCAATGCTCGCTGAAGCACAGCGGCAACTTCGCTCCACATCGCCTATACCTGTCACGATCGGTAAGATTCTCTATCACCCAGAGGCGATAATGCTTCGCGTTGATCCAAAAGACGCCTTGTTGCCGATCCTTAGGGCTGCGCGGGTTGCAACCCAGTCCGTAACCGGGAAAAGCGGCATGATCATCGGCGAGGCTTCATCCCGGGTTCCGCACGTGACGGTTTCTTACAGCACGGCTCAGCAGCCAGCAGGGCCGATCATCTCGGCGTTAGGCAAGGCGTTGACTCCACGAACCGTGGTGGTCGACTCGATGAGCCTTGTCATCCAGTGGGGCTCCGAGCGTCTGTGGGACTGGGAGCTGGTCGGAACTGTTCAGCTCGGACATACAGGTAGCGGCTGACCGCCAACCACTATGCCCGGCGGGCGCGCCGCGATAGGCGTGTCCGGTCCAGCAGAGCGCGGGGTGGCGATGGGCGAGGCGACCCAACTGGTCATCATCAGCGTCGCGATCGGAGAGGGAACCCTGTGGTGGCCGCGTATGGTCAGCCGGCCCGGCTCCGCTGGTGCGTTCTCAGCGTCGTATCGCCACTGTCCATGCTCGTCTGACTACACACGGCCGTGGACGCTAGGACTGAAAGGATCAGCAAATGCAGAGCCGAATGAGTACACGACTCGGGGTAGAGGTGTGGCGGACGCGCCTGCCCGTGTCGCTGGCCGGTAGTTCGGCTCAACGTAGGCATCTGCCGATGACCGGTCGACCGGAACGGCGAGTTGCTGCGATTGGCAGATGCGTCGTTGTCGGACTCGGGGCGCACCACACGGTCTCAAATCTTTGTCACCGCCCGCCTGGTCACGGTGATTTTCGGGCTGGCGAGTCGCCGTCGAGCGGGGTCTGGGGCCCGACGGGTGCGTTGGCTCGTTGGGCGCCGAGGGCGCCGAGGATGGGTTGGACCAGGTCGAGTGGCATGGGGAAGACGACGGTGGAGCGTTGGTCGCCGCCGATCTCGACCAGGGTCTGTAGGTAGCGCAGTTGGATGGCGGTGGGGCTGCGGCCGAGGGTTTGCGCGGCATCGTAGAGGTTCTCCGCGGCTTGGGCTTCGCCCTGGGCGTTGATGACCTTGGCGCGGCGTTCTCGTTCGGCCTCGGCTTGGCGGGCGATGGCGCGTTGCATGGGCTCGGGGATCTCGACGTCCTTGATCTCGACGGTGGTGACCTTGATGCCCCAGGGTTCGGTCTGTTCATCAATAATCTTGCGGAGGTCGTCATTGAGCCGCTCGCGTTCGGCCAGCAGGGTGTCCAGGTCGGCGCGGCCGAGGACGGAGCGCAGCGTGGTCTGGGCTATTTGGGAGGTGGCGATGGGGTAGTTCTCCACCTCGGTGATGGCCTTTAGTGGGTCGACGACCCGGAAGTAGGCGACCGCGTTGACCCGCACCGGCACGTTGTCGCGGCTGATGAGTTCCTGTGGGGGGATGGTCAGGGTGACGGTGCGCAGGTCGACCCGGACCATGCGCTCGGCCAGTGGGACCAGCCAGATCGGGCCGGGGCCCCGCAGGGGCAGCAGCCGGCCGAGCCGGAACACCACGGCGCGCTGGTACTCCCGCAGCACGCGCAGGCTCGCCACGGTCACCGCCACAGCGGCGGCCAGCAGGATCCAGATCATGGGTTCCTCCCGGTCGTGGTGTTCGAATCGTGGTGCCCGCTCGCGTGTGCCCACGTGGCGAAGCGCGGGCCGGTCGACGGGCTAGGCGCCGGGAAGTTGGCCGGGGTGGCGCGCAGGTGGCCGGTGAGCCACCAGGCGGCGGCTGCGGTCAGCGCGGCGACGCCGGCGAGCACCAGAAGGTCGGCCGGGTCGTGCCAGCGGACCAGTTCGACGGCGGTCAGCAGGCCGGCGAGCGCCACCAGCACCAGCGCCACGACGCGGTGGAAGCGGCCGGCTTCGGAGTGCGGCCACGGGTCGATCGGGCGCACCACCTCACGGCCCAGGCGCGAGCTTGTGCAGCGGTGTTTAGTGGGGCAGGCGTTGCAGATGTGTGGTGTGGCACGGTAGCGGACGAGGCGCCGTTCGGCGTCATAGGAGTGTGGCCACAGCATCTGGTCCTCCGGGCACACCCAGTGGTCGTGCTCAGCGCTGTAGGTGAACCCGGCGGTGCGGTATCGCTCGGAGCGGTTGTGGGTGTGGCGGGCCAGCGCGTCCAGGCCGGCCGAGGCGGCGAGCAGGAACACCGCGTAGCCGGCGGCCAGCATCGGCTCGACATGCACGCCGGTCATCGGCCCGGCCCTATCGGTTCGTCGGTCCGCGCGGTGAGCTCGGTGAGCTCGGTGTAGAGCGGATGCTCGGGTTCCTCGCTGATGACCGTGCCGAGGGTGTGGCCGATGGTGTGGCGCAGGCCGAGCCAGGCGATCCAGGCGAACGGCAGCGCGCCGCCGACGATGAACAGCACGTCCCCGGGCAACCGCAGCCATTCGAGCAGGCTGTTGGTGGGGTCAGTGATGAACGTGAGCTGGCGGGCGTCGAAGTAACCGGTGTTCACCGAGTGATAAAGCTGGAGCACGCCCAGCGGCAGCATGGTGGCGAAGCACATCCAGGCCAGCCCGATGTTCAGCGACCAGAAGGAGATCTTCGCCAGCCGTTCCGACCAGCGCTGGGCGGGGATGAGGTAACGCAGGCAGAACAGGCCGAGTCCGACCGCGAGCATGCCGTAGACCCCCATCATGGCCGCGTGCGCGTGGTTGGCGGTCAGCGCGGTGCCGATCTCGTAATACGACACGATCGGCAGGTTGATCAGGAACCCGAACACGCCGGCGCCGAGGAAGTTCCAGAAGCCAACGGCGACCAGGAACATGACCGCCCAGCGATGTGGGAACGGGGTACGCGAGGCAGCCTCCTGGCGGGCGCCGAGCTGCAGAAAGCTCCACGCCTCCACGGTGAGGAAGGTCAGCGGGATGACCTCGGCGGCGGAGAAGAACGCACTGAGGGCGAGGTGCTCGGCGGGTTCTCCGTTGAAGTACATGTGGTGCATGGTCCCGATCACGCCGCCCACCGAGTAGAGCACGATGTCGAGGTAGATGACGGTGAGCGCGATCCGCTCGCGCACGACGCCGAGCAGCACGAACATGTAGGCGACCATGACCGTGGTGAACAGCTCTAGGAAGTCCTCCACCCACAGGTGCACCACCCAGAACCGCCAGAACTCGGCGGTGGTGAAGGTGTCGTTGGAGCGGGCCAGCAGGCCAACCGCGTACACGGCGGGGATCGCCAGGCCGGAAAGCAGGAACAGCCACGGCATGTTGCCCGGATGCTCGCGGCGTAGCCGGTGGCGCATCCCTCGGACCAGGATCACCGCCCACAGCACCATGCCGGCGGTGAGCAAGATCTGCCAGAGTCTCGGCAGGTCGAGATACTCGAATCCCTGGTTGCCGATCAGGGAGCCGGTGCTCACCCAGCC
>JAFASX010000060.1 GCA_019244295.1 Pseudonocardia sp. | reverse complement strand
GCCCATCAAGGTTCCGGTGGTCCCCGCCCCAACGAACAGCACGTCCAGCCGAGGGAACTGGCGCGCGATCGCCGGCGCTGTCGTGCCGTAGTGGGCCCGCCAGTTGTTCGGGTTGGCGTATTGGTTGAGCCAGACGTAGCGCTCGTCGGAGGCACACAGCGCCCGGACGTAGCCGATCCGCGCGCCGAGGAAACCACCCTCAGCGTCAGACTCGGTGATGATGTGCACCTGAGCGCCCAGCGCCTCCATCAGCCGCCTGGTCGACAGGTTGCAGCGAGAGTCGGTGACACAGATGAACTGGTAGCCCTTGTTCGCGGTGAGCATGCTCAGCGCGACGCCAAGGTTGCCAGAAGACGACTCCACCACAACCGAGCTCGGTGTCAGGATTCCGTCCCGCTCGGCGGCCTTGACCATCGCGGCGGCGGCCTTCAGTTTGATTGAACCGGCGAAGTTAAAACCTTCGCACTTCAGGAAGAGCGCATGCCCGAAGATCGACTGAAGGTCGATGTAGAGCTGCTCCTCATTGAAGTCCTGGGGAGCGGATATGACAGGCACGATGACCCCCTCATCTGCATTGACGCTCAGTAGCTCATCGGTACGAAAATGATCCTGCCATACATGCCGAGACACCGGCAGGCTAACCCCTCGGTGTCAGGGGCTAACCTCGGCGAACAAAAAGTGGTTTTTGCCTGAAGTCCAGTTGCGATTTTCCTAACTCCGTCGAGGTAGGATACGCGCGCTTTGGCTAGTCTCCTGGCGATACCGTGATACCGCTCAGTGGCGGTCCATCGCCTCGGCCGCTTTGCCGCCAGGGTTGAGCTGGCCCGCCAGGCCCGCGTTCCAGCCGCTCGCCTCGGTCGCGGTGCTCAACGAGCGGTATGGTTTTGGGGTTCTCAGGGTGGCGGCCCGTCCGGCTGTGTATCTCTCAGCAAATGCCAGCGTGGCCTGGCTTCGGAGGCCCAGGGGCGGCTTCTCGGCCGCGAGGTCGGCGGCGCGTGGCGCACAACCTGAACGAAGCACTCACCACCCTGTTTTGGGTCGGTGTGAGGATCAGGCTGTGTTCGTGGACCAAGCCGAAATTCACGGTGGGAATTCATCCCGAAGCCGAGACGGTGATCTTTGGCGGCGTGGCGCCGCGGCCGAGACCGCCAGTCATTCTGCCGGTCATTCTTATGGCTGAAAAATACACTACGTTGTGTGAATGTATTTATCGCTGTTACCGATACAACCAGAAAGCCGGTGATCGGACGCGAGATGGCCGGGCGTGTTCCCGGGGTTCGCCTGGCGCCGGTGTACCGACGGTTCGACATAACCGAGGGTCCGCTCACATTCTGGCATTCGCGTGCTGTTGATCGTGGGGGATTTTGCTTGCTGAGTGGTCACAGGTTCCGGCGGTCACGGTCAGCGGCGGCGAAAGCGTTGGGAGAGCTGAGGGTCGTCCTCCCACCACAACCGGGGGGCTTCACCGGCGGATTCGGACCGCACGGGCGCGCTGGGCAGCGCCGCGGCGTCCAGATCAGCGTCGATGCGGGCGGCGTGGCGTTCGTCCTCCCGCGCCATCCGGCTGAAAATGACCGCGATGAACGGCAACGCGATCACGTCGCCGCCGATCCAGAGCACGCCAGCGCCGATAACCTGGTCGGTCCGTAAACTCGGGCCCCAGTCGCGGGCTAACCCTGAGTAATACGCGGCCGCTACCAATGGACCCAGCCACAACACCACACCGAGCACGGCGTCACCGATCATCTCCACAATCGTGATCACCAGGGTGACTCCGTATGAGTCCTGGCGCGGGGTTGGATCAAGCCGGAACCGGCTCCAGAAGTACCCGAACCCGGTCAAAGTCACGACCAGGCCGGAGAGCCCACTGGCTACCGGGTCGCGCAGGGTGAGTTCGTAAAGCGGGCTGAAGTACAGCAGCGGCAATGGCACTACCAACAGCACCGTCACAACCAGCGGGAAGGTCAGCGCTCGCGCGGGTTGGCTATGCAACACCCGGGACAGCCGGGCGCGCCAACGCGCCGGCATCAGATCTCGGATCAGCGTGATCGGCATGCCCAATGCCAGCAACATCGGGACGACCATCAACAGCATCACGTTCTGGACCGCTCTTGGCCAGAACAAAACGTCGTCGTAGACCCCGAGGAATGACAGTTCCACTAACGCGATCAGCGCCATACCGGCGACAAAGCATGCGGTACGTGACCACGGCCACGGCTGGCCCTCGACTCGTTGGCGACGCACGCCGAGTGCATACCCGCCGATCAGCACGACAACCATTGCCAACATGCCCGGTTGGGCGCGCCAGGACGTCAGTACCCGTAGCCACGTCAACGGTGGCGGACCGCCCAGCGCCAACGCAGAGCTCAATACAGTGTTGTGCATCACAATGCCAACCTACTTGACGCCAATCTACTTGACGCACAAAATGCCGTCGGCGTGGATGGTGCTGGTTGGGGTGCCGCCGGCGGCGGTTGGTGTCGATCCCGCGGCGTGCGGAGACCCGGAGGACGCCACTGTCTGCGTGGTAATGGCGGTGAGCTCGGTGGGCGTTACGAAGTCGGTGCCCAGAATCAGGACGGTGTGACCTCGTGGGATGGTCGGATCTTCTTGAGTGCGCACGGTGTCGCCAAGCAATGCGCTCAAGGCGGTGGCGGTGTCGAAGGTGTCTGGCGCGTACCGCAGTGTGCTGCGTGAGCTGATCCGCCGTTGGGTGCTGGCTTCTCCTGGGGTGAGGCCCCGGCTTGACAGCGCGTTCAGCAACGATGTGGCGAGTCCGTCACGGCCGGAGGCGTTGATCACATCCAGGGTGGCCGGCGGCAGCGCGGCGGGCGTGACCGCCGCCCGGTCGTCAGGTCCGATGAGCGAACGCACCACAGATTTGATCTGGGCCGGGTCCACGATGTTGACGTCCTCGCCATCGACGTTCTGGAACGCCTTGACCGGCAGTGTGGTCAACGTGAGGCCACCGCTGAGCAGCCCAGGAGCGCGACCCATCAGAGCCAGCAAGTCGAGGTGGCTGTCGATGACCACGTCCTTCTTTACGACGTCGATGAGCCGGTGCACCTGAGCGGGATCGGTCAGCGTGCCGGCACTTTGGAGCTGATGCCCCACCGCCGCGATGAACGCTTGCTGGCGTCGGGCCCGATCGAGATCGGTGAAGTGCAGCTCAGGATGGACGTAGTCACGGCGCTGCCGCACGAACGCCAACGCCTGCGCCGCGTTCAGCTGCTGGTAGCCCGCCACGAACCGGGCCCCCGAGTAGCTGTCCTGTGTCGGGCCCGCCAGACATACGGTGACCGAGCCGAGGGCCTGCGCCACATCGTAGAAGCCGACCAGGGTGATCTCTACGAAGTGGTCGATCCGCAGCCCGAGCAGGTCTTGCACCGTCTGGACGGTTTGTCGACGCCCGGCGTCGCGTCCTTGCCGCTCCAAGCTCTGGCGATCGGTGACACCTTGGGCGCTCAGCTTTCGTTCGGTCTCGTCCTTGGCCAGGCCGTAGACCTGTTTGATCTTATCCTTGGTTACTCGATCAGGCCGTCCAGCAAGCTCGACGTAGTCGTCGCGGGGTATCGAGATCGCCGAGACTTTGCCGCCGTCGGTGGGTATGTGCAGCACCATGAGTACGTTGGCGTTGTAACCGCCGTTCCTGCCGTCTCCGGCGTGTAGCTGGTCGAGCACCGCTTTGGGAAGCGGATTGCCATCCTGGTCTAGCCGGCTGTCCAGGCCCATGATCAGAATGTTTACCGCCCCGTCCGAGCGACCGTCGGCCAGGCCGTCCAACGCGCTCGATCGGGTCAGGCCGTTGGACAGGTCGCGATACTCGCTGTATCCGTACCCGGTCACCACCAGGACGGCGACCGACAGTAGCGCGGCCACCGCCCGCGCCCACTGGCTACCCCGCATCTGGACCGTCATCGGAGGCTATCGACCATGGTCTGCCAGCACCTCCATGATCCGATACACGCCCTGTGCGATCCGCGTGGTTGTCGACCGGGTGAACGGTACCTCGCCAGCGGGTAACCGTCATGACTATACCTACTTCGGACCCACTCGTGACCAGCGCGATATAGGTCAACCGGATGTCGTCGATCTAGCGTTGGCCGGCTGCTTTTCGGCGGCTAAATCCTCGGTCGGCTGGGTCCGGCGACCAGGAATTTCGGCCGCTGACCCGACCACGCCCGCGCCGGCAGCACCGCCTCCAGCCTGGCCAGCTCGGTCTCGTCCAGCGTCACATCCACCGCCCCGAGGTTCTCCGCCAGCCGGTCGCGCCGCTTGGTGCCTGGGATCGGTACCACGTCAGGGCCTTGGGCGAGTAACCAGGCCAGCGCTAGCTGGCCCGGGGTCACGCTCTTCGCCGAGGCGGCCGATCAGCCGCTCGTTGTGGCCGGCCCCATAGCTGATCGCGGTGTCGATCAACGTCACGCCGAGGTCGAGCGCTCGGTGCAGGGTCGCCTCGGACTCGGCGTCGTCACCCGGGCCGTACGCCTGCGACATGCCCATGCAGCCCAAGCCGAGCGCCGAGACGGCCAACCCCTGCGAACCCAGTTTCCGCTGTTGCACGATTTTCCTTTCCCACCGTGGAGTCGTTCCTGCGCCATCCACCCTCTACCTGCCGCGCAACGGTATCCACAGCACGCTGGTACTGGTACTGAGATTGTCAGGCTGGCCTCCCCTCCGAGAAGATGGCGGTGTCCAACGAGCGGAATGTGAGTTTCCGGCACGAGCTGGCCGACCCGTTGCGTTCCCGCCGAGGCCGGTTGCGTCCCGGCGACGTCGGTCCGCCGACCGGCGCGCGCCGGCGGACACCGGGGCCGCGCAGGGAAGAGGTGGCCGCGCTGGCCGGTATCTCCACGACGTATACCGGGGTCACCACCGGAGGAACTGGACCCCGCGCTGGCCGCTCTGGTACTGCGCCAGGACCCGTACCCCACCTACGTCACCGGTCGGCGATGGGACGTGTTGGTGGCCTACCGAAGCGCGCGGGTGCTGTTCACCGATTGGCGTGGTCCGGCGTTCTCAGCTGTTGGATCACGCCGTGTTCCCGTGCGGGGTTCTAGCTCGGCGCGGTACGGTGGTGCCTCACGTGCGGATGGGCCGGCCTTGCCGTGATAGGTGGGGTAATGGATGTGGTAAGAGGCGCGTGGCGGCGGGTGAACGGAGGGATTTCATGGTCACGGGTAAGGTACTACGGTACGATCATGCGCGGGGATACGGATTTGTCGCGCCTGAGATAGGTGGCGACGACGTATTTATCCACGTCAATGATTTCGAGTTCGATAAAGCACTGGTCGGCCCCGGTGCTCGACTGGAATTCGAAATTGAAGAAAGTGGACGCGGGCTGAAGGCGTCAAACATTCAGCTGGTCGAGCGGGCTCCGGCTTCGGTTCCGCGCGCTTCATTACCGATGGAGCCGCACGTCAGGGCGGTGGATGACGGCCTGTGCGACGTGTTGACGGCGAAAGAGTTCACCGAAGAAGTAACGGAATGTCTGCTGACCGCCGCGCCGACCATGCAGGCGAGCGAGATCATGAACGTTCGTCAACACCTAGTCAGGATGGCGCACGGTCACGGATGGATTGAGAACTGAGCTGGCCTGGGGTCGATCGGCCGGTGCGGGTGATGTTTGTCGAGCCTGAGATGCTCGGCGTCGTAAGCGCGATGCCGGCACGTTCCGGCGGAGTGTGCCGGGCATCTCCAGGTTTCCAGTCCGCACAGTGATCGTGGTTTTACGGTGCTGGCGACACGGCTGGATGTGGCGGCCGTGTCGCCATCCTGATCCGGCCTCGGCATGACCTCGACCAGGCGTACGAGATCTTGGCCTGGCGCTTGCGTTCGCTTGCGTTGGGCACGGTGCTGGCGCTGTCGCTCGGGCCGCTGATCCACCGTTATCTTGATCGCCGCGACTCGGTAGCGAAGCGGCGATTGGGTGTTAACATCGCTGCATGGCGATGTCAGCCCCCAATGTCGAAGCCAGCCGCGACGGTCGCGCTCACGGCAGGACGGAACTAGCACGCGCTGCCGCGTTGTTCCGGTCGCTTGGTGACCCTGCCCGATTGGCGATCCTGCGCCGGCTCACCGAAGGTGGCCCCGCTCGGGTGGTCGACCTTGTCAGCGAGGTCGGCCTCGCCCAATCGACCGTGTCCAGGCATCTGGCGTGTCTGCGTGACTGCGGTTTGGTCTCGTCCGCCCCATCCGGCCGGGCTTCGCTGTTCGCGCTCGCCGAACCCGCTGTGATCAATGTGCTGGCGGCGGCGGAGCGGCTGCTCGCCGCCACTGGTGGCGCGGTGGCATTGTGCCCCACCTACGGCGTCGCCTCGGAGTTTCGATCGTGATGTCGCCAAGTGGTCAGCCAGGCCATGCCGAGGCCGCTGAGGCTGATAGTCACGCAAAGGGCTGCCGCGGTGCCGAGCGGGAGGTTAGGGCGGCGACGAAGCCGGAGATCTCACTGGATCGTCGCGCGGTACTTACGCGTCGTATTCGAGTGCTCGTCGCCACCACCATCACCTATAACGTGTGCGAGGCCGCCGTCGCCATTACGGCCGGGCGCTTCGCGTCATCTACCGCGCTTATCGGGTTTGGGCTCGACTCGGCTATCGAAGCCAGTTCCGCGGCGGCAGTCGCTTGGCAGTTCTCCGGCCATGACCCCGAGGCTCGAGAGCGGATCACGCTCAGGGCGATCGCGGTCTCCTTCTTCGCGTTGGCTGGTTACGTCCTTGTTGAGTCCATCCGGACCCTGTCCGGAACTGCCGAGCCACGCCCCTCGACGGTGGGGATCGCGCTCGCCGCGTTGTCTCTGCTGGTCATGCCGGTTCTTTCGGCCGCTCAACGCATAGTTGGGCGTGAGCTCGGCTCGGCAAGCGCGGTCGCCGACTCCAAGCAGACCCTGCTGTGCACGTATCTGTCTGGCATTCTCCTGGCCGGGTTGCTGCTCAACAGCCTCTTCGGCTGGTCGTGGGCCGATCCGTTGACCGCGCTCGTCATCGCCGCGGTGGCGATCAAAGAAGGCCGGGAGGCCTGGCGCGGGGAACGGTGCCGCTGACCGGTTGCCGATCGAGATGGTCGCCCCGTCGTACGCGGCGCCGGATTTGTCAAGTATTTTGCGTTATATCTCAGGCGAAGCCTTAGGCGACGCGCATGAATTAATAAATGGAAACTAGGGAGTATACCTGCCACCCTCGCGGATGGTTGAAGCGAGGGAGGGGGCTTCGTGGAGAAGCTGAGCTGGCATCCTGGAGCCGTGACTGATCTTAGCGACGGGCCTAGCCGAAGATCCGCTGCGGACCTGTTCGCGCAACTTTGTGTTGCCGCCGTCCGAGGTTTACCCTTTGGTCTTTCGTCGTTGGTTGCGCCGAGCTTCGTCGGCTTTGCGTTGATCAATGGTTTCACATTTAGTGTGGACATGTTACTCCTGACGTTGCTGCATGGCGTGCTAGGTTTGGCGGTTTGGCTGGCGATCAGCCTAAGCTATGCGAGCGCATTTGCTCTCAGCTTTGTCCTCAACCGCGCGTTCAATTTCCGCTCGCATGCACCAGTCGGGCGACAAGCTGGGATGTTCGCGGGGGTGGTAGCAATCAACTATGTGGCGATTATCCTGGGCATCGGCGGGGGTCTCGCGGTCGCTGGCTTGGAATATCATTTTGCTCGCATTATCGCTGGAATCTGTGAAGGATTGTTTATATACTGCGCGATGCGCTGGGTGGTTTTCGCCAGGCGGGCGGAGCCCCGCGTATGCTCTGTCATTTAGTCATTTAGTTCGAGCGGCAAGTCAGAGCAAAGCGTTTCCTGATGTGGCTGAGCCGCGCGAGGCGCTCGCCCGATGCATGGCACCATTTATCTCTCTTTCGGAATGGTGGTTCGTCCCGTTGGTGTCCAGCGTCTCCCCGGCGGCCCGCGCACAGCCCTCCAGCACACCGGAACCCGCTGATGGGGCGGTGCGGCGCTTCCAGGGCAGCGGCCAACCCCGCACCGGGCGCTAAACACCCAGCTCCTCGGCACCGCCATCCATGATCACAGCATCGATCGTATGTTCGACCACCGACAATTCCGCGGCCTCACGCCCTCACTCGAGTACTCCATTCAGGTGATGCTTTGTTGCGGCGCGTCGGGGTCGGCGGGGGTCGACGGTCTGGCATACTCCTCGCCATGATCGATACAGCCGCTACCGCACTGCCGGGTCGCTCCCGTCTGTGCTGTGGCTGTCTGTGTTGTGACTGTCCGGAGTGTTGTCGCAGCTGCCGCTGCATCTGACCGCCCGGAAATCTCGCCGCACCGCGGCTCTCAAAAAACCCCGGCCGCACCGCGGCCCTTAAGACGTCTGTGATTACATCATGCTCAGCAGTCCCGATCTTCGCGATCACACCGTTCTAGTACTACACGCACACCCCGACGACGAGGCCATCTTCACCGGAATCACGCTGCGCAGGCTGGCTGAGGCCGGCGCGCGCACCGTGCTGGTCGTGGCCACCGCGGGGGAGCTTGGCGAGTCCCGAGTGCCGCTGCTGTCTGGCGAGACGATTGGCCAGCGACGCGTTGCCGAGTTGGAGCGATCAGCAGAGTTGCTGGGGATATCCCGGCTGGTGCTCCTGGGCAGGAGAGACTCCGGTCTGCCCGGCTGGGCTAGCTCGGCTCACCCCCGAGCTCTCGCCTGCTCCGATACCGCCGCGTTGGCCCGTCGTATCGCGGACCTCGCTATCGCTGAGCGGGCCGGGACCATGATCTACGACGACGAGCAGGGGATCTATGGCCACCCAGACCACCGCATTGCGCATCGGATTGGCGCGATGGCCAGCCGCCTAACTGGGGCAGTGGGTTACCGGATCACGGTTGACCGCGACAACGCGCGCGGCAGGCACCTCGTGCATACCGCGGCCGCCGCCGCGGAGGTGAGCTACGGTCGGATGCGCAGTGAGATCCCGCTTGCGGTGACTGGGGAAACTGAACATCTTGTCAGCAAATATGCGGCCATCACCGCGCACGCCAGTCAGATCGAGCCGGCGGATGTGCCGACCAGTGAATTCGCGGCGGTCTATGGCACTGAGTGGTTCCGGTACGAAACCGTTCCAGGCGTGCTCGACTTGCTGGGCGACCCCCTGATCTCATTATTGGTGCCGAGTTCGTGACTGGTCGCTGGAGCTCTGCTTGCGATCCAGCCGAATAGAAACCTGATCCTGGTTGTGGGAAATCCCTGGGCGGTATGCGGGATTTCCCACTCAGACCTTACACTGTTGGTTGGCGGGCCGCGCCGCGGCTATCCTCGCGGGATGAGGATCGCCGTGATTGGTGCCGGGGTGATCGGCCTGTCCGCCTCAGCCAGCCTTGTGATCGGTGGCGTGGACGTCACCTGTTTCGAGCGGTTCGCCGCCGCGATGGGTGAACGCTCGGCCGGCTCGTCGCGGATCTTCCGCCTCGCGCACTCAGAACCCAATCTCGTCCGCCTAGCCATGTCCGCGCGGGATGGCTTCGCTCGGTGGGCGGATGACGCTGGAACTCCGATGGTCGATAGCAGCGGGTGTGTGATCAGCGGTACTGATGTGATTGATCGAGCGTCGGCCATGAGCACAGCGGGAGCGAAGTACGACATGATCGAGTCGCCATCCGACATCGTGCGGTTGCCAGTCGTCGTGCCGCCTTCTCCGGCGCTGATCGACCCGGCGGGAGGCGTCATCGATGTTGACGCTGTCCGGGCTTACCTACTCGCTCGTACGCGGAACATTCTAGTTCACGAGCCGGTTTATGCCCTCGATTGTTCCGCCGAAGCAGAAGTGACCGTATGGAGCTCGAGCGGCGGGAGCCACTATGACTCGGTCATCATCGCGGCCGGATCTGGGACGTCCGCGCTGGCCGCTCAGGTCGACATTTACACTCCGCCGCTGCTTGCCCACCACGTCCGGTTCACGTTCCCGATCGACGATTCGTCGAAGTGGCCAGCGTGGATCGACAACCCGGCGGAGAGACTGAGCACCTACCAACACCGGAGTGGCCCAGGGCAGTGGTCGGTTGGCGGGCAGATCGATGCTGAGTTGACCGCATGGGAGGTGGGTCGAGAAGCGGCAACCGCGGCTTCCCGGGAGGCAATACTCGACTACGTGCGTGAACGGCTAAGCGTAAAGCCGACCATTGTCGACAGTCTCTATTGCACCCATGTTCCTGACATGGGCGACGGCGTTGAATTCCGACGTAATGGGCTGGTCCTGGCAATCTATGGGGAAAACCTCATGAAGTTCGCGCCGGCCCTCGGTGCCGCGCTAGCCGCGGCGGCCACGGAAGGGTCGACGCCGACGGTGCGAGAACTCGCTGGCCGCTGACGCGCTGAGGGCCAGATCCGCGATGTGGTGGACGAGCGGACGCTGGACGTCAACCCGGTAGGTTTGCGGTCATGGGCGAGTTACCGATGGAGCGTTACGCCGCTGCCCTGATCGAGCAAGCAGATCAGCTGGCGACGTTGCTGCACGACGCGGACCTGGGCCGGCAGGTGCCGACCTGCCCGGAGTGGGACCTGCGCCAGCTTGTGGTGCACCTTGGCCGGGCGCACCGATTCGGGGCCGACGTCGTACGGCGACAGGTGATGAACTCGAGCGATGTCGCTGGTCTGAGCACGTTCCCGGTTCCGGACGCTTCAGCCGCGCTCAGCGGCTGGTTGGTCGATGGTGCCGGTGAGCTGGTTGACGCGGTGCGCAGTGCCGGGGCCGATCAGCCGACATGGAATTACCTGGGGGTCGACCTTCAGGCCGGGTTCTGGTTACGCCGAATGGCGCATGAGACCACTGTGCACCGGGTGGATGCCGCGCTCACCGTGCACGCGCCGTGGCGGCTCGACCCTGACCTGGCCGCCGACGGGATCTCTGAATGGCTCTCGATACTCGGCTCCCCGGATGCGACCGCGTACCGTCCGGAGTGGGTCGAGCAGTTGCGCGGCGATGGCCAGACGCTGCACCTGCACGCTACCGACTCGCCCAGCCTTGGTGAGTCGGGCGAGTGGCTGATCCTGCGTGGTCCAGAAGGCCTGAGCTGGGAGCACGGCCATCGCAAGGCCGACGTGGCGGTGCGTGGCCTGGCCGGCGACCTGTTACTCGCCTTGCTCGGCCGGATACCCACCGACGATGAGCGGCTGCGGGTCTTCGGTGATGTCGGTTTGTTCGAGCATTGGGTTCGATACTTCACCTTCTGAAGTTCTGGCCTCCGCGGATGACTTCGCGGAGGATCAGGGACAAGGGCCGATGTCGAGCACGCTGATCAGCGCTACGGTTTGGTTGTCGCGGATCTCATCGGGCCCGTACGTCCACCAGATCCGCCATGCCCCGGGGGCGCGATTTTCCACATAGGAGTCCCACACCTTCGTCTTCGGAGCGCCGGGAAAATTCTCGTACCGATGGGAGTGTAACCCTGGGTGACGAGGGTTGATTTGCAATAATCCCAGCGCTCGGCGCACTTTCCATAGTTTGGTGGCGTACTGGGTGCTGCCGCTTAGCAAATCTAGCGTTTCCCGGGCCGGGGCGGCGAAACGTAGCTGAGAGGAGCTCACCCGGCTACTTTTCATCGGTGTCGGTAGCGTAGTCAGTGAAATCGCCCAGATCGACCGTGTGTCCGGCCTGAGTTTCGGCAATCCCGGTCCGGATGCGCGCGGCGAGGCCCGGGTTTTCCCAGACGATCATCTCGCGCTCGGGGATGGAGACCACGGGGGTGAGCAGCAGTACACCGTCGATGTTGCGGGCTACCCGATAGCGCTTTCCTGGTTCAGCGCCGGCGCGGCCTAGGCTGACCCGGCCACGGCTGTCTACTTCGGTCTCGGTGACGATCTCGAAGGGGACGGGTAGTTCTTCTGGCATGGCGGACATGACGGCCTCCTGTCTCTGCCGATTAGTCTCCACCCTGACAGCGGTAGTGGGTGAATGGGTAGTACCCACTCGTGTGGTGACCGTCGGTCGTTGTGGCGCAGGTGACCAACTCGTCGGCCGTGTGCCTGGTAGGCGGTGAGGAGCCGCTATCGCTGGTCAGGGGGCGGCGGGGTGATGATCCGCAGCGGGCGCAATCGTACCCAGAGCGCGAACAGCGCCGCAGTGATCAGCATGGCAATGCCGACGTCAAGGTTCAGATTCATTCCGCCGGTTTTGGCCAGGTTGGCCGGCGCGTCACCGGAGATGATGCCCATGATCAGCAGTACCAGGCCGTACACGCCGAACAACAGCGCGATCACTGATCGAAGGTCGAATAGCGAGGACGACCTGCTGGGTGGCGTTTGTGCGGCCGGACCGCTGGTTGGGATTGGCTGCGGTCGGGCGTTGTCTCGGCTGCGTGGCATGTGGGGCTCCCAGCGGGCTCAGGCGAAGATGATGTAGAGGATTACGGTGATGACCAGTACGCCGGCACCGAGCAGGCTTGGCGAGCGGTACCAGCCGGCGTCGTCACGTTCAATAGGGTGTTCGCGCGAGGACTTCGGGGTGAGGCTCCAGACCAATCCGACGAGCTCGCGGTCCGGTTTGGGTGTGGTCACCAGCGATACCGCTATGGCCACACCGACACCGACCACGAACGCGGCTGAGGCGCCGACGAAGCTTCCTGCCTGGCTGGACAGCACGATTACGTTGGTCCGTACCAGGGTGTCGATAATCACCGCGGCCGCGGTCCCGCAGAGCAGCCCGACCCAGGCCGAGGTGCCGGTCATCCGTTTCCAGAACAATCCGAGGATAAAGATGGCGAACAGCGGAGCGTTGAAGAAGCTGAACAGCGCCTGCAGGTAGTCCATGAGGTTCGATGAACCGGAGGCGATGAACGCTGTACCGATCGCCAGAAAACAGCCGATCACCGTCACCGTCCGGCCGACCTTCAGGTAATAGCTGTCCGGCTGGTCGGGTTTGAGCCAATCCTGCCAAATGTCGTAGGTGAACACGGTGTTCAGCGAGCTGATGTTGGCGGCCATACCGGCCATGAACGCGGCTAGCAACCCGGCGATAGCCACGCCCAGGATCCCGTTGGGCAACACTTCTTTTATCAGAAGCGACAGCGCGTTGTTGTAGGTGACCCCGGAATCCCCGCCGGCCTTGAGGGTTTTCAGCGCGGGGATCAGCACCGCGGCCAGCATGCCGGGGATGATGATGACCAGGGGAATTAGCGCCTTCGGATAAGCACCGATGAGCGGCGTGCGGCAAGCCGCGGACATGCTTTTCGCTGACAGCGCGCGCTGTACTTCGGCGAAGTTCGTCGTCCAGTAGCCGAAGCTGAGTACGAAGCCGAGGCCGAACACGATCCCTATTACCGACAGCACCGGGTCAGCGATCTCGGTCAGGGGGGTGCCAGGCCAGGCTGACAGCTGTGCGGCGCCACCCGGTCCGGCGGTGACGGCGGCCTTCAGCCCTGACCAGCCGCCGACTCGGCTCAACCCGGCGATGGTGATCGGGATCAGCAGGCCCAGGATCAGGAAAAACTGCAGCACTTCGGAGTAGATGGCCGCCGACAGCCCACCGAAGGAGATATACAGCAGCACCACGACCGCCGCGATCGGGATCGCGGCAAGGAGCGGCCACCCGAGCAGCGCCTCCAGCACCAGGGCTAGCGAGAACAAGTTCACCCCGGCTATCAGCACCGACGACAGCGCGAAAATCACTGCTTGCACCCGCTGGGTGGTGCGGTCGAACCGCTTGCGCAGGAATTCCGGCACGCTGCGCGCCCGCGAACCGTAGTAGAAGGGCATCATGACAAGGCCGAGAAACACCATCGCTGGGATGGCGCCGATCCAGTAGTAGTGTGCTGACGCGATGCCATAGCGGGCGCCGTTGGCCACGAACCCGATCAGCTCGATCGCGCCCAGGTTGGCCGAGATGAACGCCAGGCCGGTGATCCAGGCCGGCATGGCGCGCCCCGACAGCAGGAAGTCCAGGCTGGAGGACACTGACCGCCTTGCGGCGAACCCGATACCCAGCACCAGCGCGAAATAGAACGCGACGAGCAGGTAGTCCACCACGTCGGGATGCAGCCGCAGGATGTCGTTCGCTTGCGCGGCGGCGGTCATCTGGTCGTCTCCGCGCTCGGCGATGTCGTCTGGTCACGGTGCATCCCGACTCCTCCTCGTTGAGCGCCACGGTGATCGGGTGGGGGAATTCTTCCCGACGGATCGGGCGATAGGCAGCATCGAGACCGCTTCGTTGCACACCGGGCAAATCGCTTCCATGGCCTTAACCGGCTGCCGGCGTGGCTGGCAAGTGGCCTTACACGCGCGCCGTCGTACTTGCGGCAGCCACGCCGCGCTAGTCGAGTTTGAGGTGCGCGTTGGGTGCCATGGCGTCGTCGGCTAGGTCCGGTAGTTCGGTGACGGCCACGCCGCGTTCCTGGAGCAGCTCCACGCCGACGCAGTTGGCGACGAACAGCGCTGGTTCGCGCCAGGCGATGACGACGCGGGGGATGCCGGCGTCGAGGATGAGCTGGGTGCACGGCTTCGGTCGGCTGGCCCGCTGGGAACAGGGCTCGAGGGTGCTGTAGATCGTGGCCCCGGCCAAACGAGGGTCGTGTGAGTCGAGTTTGGCCAGTGCGCTTTCCTCGGCGTGGACCTGGGGGTCGGTCTCTCGGGAGTAGCCTGTGGCGATCTCAGATCCGTTGGCGTCCACGATGACCGCGCCCACAGAGTAGGCGGCCTCAGCTGGTGGGCACTTGTGAGCCAGCTCGATGGCGTAGCGCATCCACCGGTGGTCGTCGGTATCGGTGTCCATCCTGATTGCCCTGCCTCTCTTGTCCTAGCGTCAATCCCCTCGAACCGTGGAGACGTCGGTTGTAGTGATGTTGAAATGGGGTGGCTGATCGTGTGGAGCCCGCGTGCTGGGGCGGGGGCAGGCTGGGCCTGCCCGCGTTTCCCTGCCTGAGGGGTCGCGGAGGCTCGGGGGTCCAGGGCGCGCCGGTAGGCGCGTCGCGCGCAGCGCGATGCGAAGCACCCTGGAGGCCCGAGGGGCGGCCCCGTATCCTTCGCGGGCTCCACACGATCAGCGGCGGCGCGGCCGCCTCCGTTTGTTTGGCTTGTCGTGGGCTGGCTGGTCACGCGGCCTGCTGTGCCTGGGTGAGTTCGTAGTCAATGGGGGGTGAGCATGCCGCACGGGGAATGTCTGCGCTCCCGGTTGTAGTGGTCGATCCAGGCGGGTACCCGGGCCCGGGCGGCCGTTTTGGTGACGAAGGTTTCCCGCGAGCGTAACTCGAAGGTCAGCGTGGAGTGCCATGCCTCGATTACGGCGTTGTCCAGGGCTGATCCGGGCCGGCCCATCGATTGGCGGATGTGCAGGCGCCCACAGGCGGCGCGGAAGAGGTTCGCGGTGTATTCGCTGCCACAGTCGGTGTGCATGATCACGCCGGGTACCTGGCCGCCGCGTACGCCCCACCGCCATCGCCAGTGCCCCGTAGGCCAGCTGGGCGTTGTGGTGCTCGGACAGGGCGAACCCCACTATCCGCCGGGAGCCCACATTCAGCACCGAAGCCAGGTGCAGCGTGCCCTCACGAGTGGGGATTTCGGTGCCGTCGCCGTACCATTTCTGGGTGATGGCCTGGGCGGCGAAGTTCCGGTTCACCAAATCCGGGGCACGCCAGCGGCCCTTCCCGGGCCGAGTGGTGCCCCCGCGGCCCCTCCCGCGCCGGGCGGCAAGACTCTGCTCGCGCAGCAACGCCGCCACGGTGTTCTCGCTGACCCTCCAGCCCGCATCACGCAGATCCACGGGTGATCCTGGGCGCGCCGTAGGTGCCCTCGTGCTGGCGGAATAGCCGGCTGATCTCGGCTTTCAGCCGTTCCCGACGCGCCGCCCGCGGCGGCACCACCCCCGCCCTCCACTTATAAAACCACGACTGCGACACGCCCAACACCCGACACGCAGTAGCGTGCGGGATACCGTGATCCTCCCTCTGGGCAGCGATGAACGCGACCACAGCTACCGGCCCATCGCCTCTTGCACCCACAGGGCCACACCGCGCTTGAGGACATCAATCACACCGCATCCGCAGCTCCGCGCACTGCTTGCGCAGCCGCACCAGTTCCGCCCGCTCATCCTCACCCAGCGTGCCACCACCGCCCTCACGGCGGCGCCGCTCCGCGTTGACCCAGTTGCCCAGCGTCCCGTCA
>JAFASX010000092.1 GCA_019244295.1 Pseudonocardia sp. | reverse complement strand
CAGCGTCTTGGGCGTGCTGCCATTACGGGAATTACCGCTACCGCGCCCGG
The DNA here is from genome assembly GCA_019244295.1 of Pseudonocardia sp. Classification (GTDB taxonomy): domain Bacteria; phylum Actinomycetota; class Actinomycetes; order Mycobacteriales; family Pseudonocardiaceae; genus Pseudonocardia. The sequence goes on along the minus strand of JAFASX010000092.1, from coordinate 2,799 downwards.
CCCACTCACCACGCTGGTAACCCAGATGCTCGGTCCGCTCGATCTCCAGGCCACGCTCCAACACGGCTTTGATCATTTCCGGGAGAAACCCACCCGGCCCGGTCAGCTGTAAACCACCGGAATCAATCTGCTCCATCAACGTATCCAGCAGCCCGGCATCCAGCATTTCGTTGATCGTCTCACGCGCCGAAACCGGTTGCCGCTCGGTCATATCCACACCTAGCGGGCGCTCCCGCCGTCGATCTTCAGTCATGGTCATGTGTGCACTCCTCAAGTCCAGATGATCTTTTTACAGGAGATCCACTTACACACACCATCTGACACCCCCAGCCACGACATGGAAGCTGTCCAGACACAACACTGCTTGTGGGGCGCGCTCGGCGACGACCTGGTGGATCCACTCCGCGCCATCGGCACTGACATGAGTCAACCCCGCGGCGCGCTGGACACCCAGAAGATCGAAGAACCGGCGTAGGGTGTCGGCGTTGCGGCCCTTGGCCGCCCACACCAGCCGCCCGGTGTCGTGGTCGACGACACACAACAAGTAACGGTAGCCACGGCGGTAGGAGATCTCATCGATCCCGATCCGGCGCAGCCCGGCCAGCCGGTCCACGCTCGCGGCGCGTTCGGCGACCACTCTGGTCACGATAGCGGCCACCGAGCGCCACGTGACCCGCAACAACACCGTCAGCGTTGACAACGCGGTGTGGCAGGCCAACCACGCGCACGTGTCCTCGAACGCGGTGGTGAACCGCGAGCCATGCCGCGCCCACGGCACCGCGGCGACAGTCACCCCATGCTCGGCGCAGCGCACCCGAGGAGCCGGGGCCTGCAGATACACCCGGGTGGTGCCGGCGTCCATGCCACGCCAGCGACGCGGACCCCCACCGGTGTCATAACCAGCTGCCCGCCGCCCGCAGCGTCCGCAGCGACCCCGCCGAGACCAGTGCGGCCGCACCGAGGCCACCAGCACGTCCTCGCCCTTGACCGTCTCTAACTCTATCTTTTCGATCACCGTGTGCTCGACACTCAACACCGACCGCCACACCCTGCCACCGCGCAACGCCGTTCCTCCCAGCCGGGATCTTGACCCTCAGACAGCCAAGAACCCCGCCGGAACACCAGGTTATGCCCTACTCGATCACCGCCGGCCCGGCACATACGTCCGGGTGCGCCGCGCGCCACCAGGGCAGGCCCCGGGCCTGCCCCTTAATCCTGCCCGATAAGGGGCCGCAGAGGCTCACAGGTCAAGGGTGGCGCGCAGCGCCATCCCTCGGGACGCCGAAGGCGCCCTTGACCTGTGAGGGGCGGTCCCGCACACTGCGCGGCGCACCCGAACACCACCCCACGGAAACCGCAGAAGAGCCGATTTTCCATTGCATGCAGGTACAGTACCGGTTACCTCCTCGCTTGTAGATCGGTTAGTACCGTGCGCCAAAGTGGATCGGGGTTGTTAGTTTCATCGAGGTACGCATTTAGCGCGGCGGCGAGCGAGTCAGTGTCTACCAGCGCCAAAGGGCGATAACGCCCTGGCGGCAATGGTAGGGCGTGCTGCTCAAAGGTGATTGAACCATCCTTATCGTGTATGCTGCCCGCCAAGTCTGTGCCGAAACTCAGATGCCCAATAATGCCGCTGAGTTTGTCCTGCACGATGGCGCCAAACTTCGCTTGCTTGAAACGGTTAGATGCATCCGCACTAATGTCCCGTTCGAGTACAGCAACGAATGCCTCCAGCGCGGCCTTATCCAACGTCGGCGGCGTACCATAGTCGCCAACGTCCTCAAGTGAGTCAAGCAAGGCGCTGAGCTGTCCTTCGTTAAGCAGGAGATAGTCGTGAGGAACATTCACTCCCGGTTTACCAGCCCGATAGTGAAGGTAGTATCTGCCACCGTTAAAGGTGACGACCTGGATCACACCGTCATCGCTGACCTTACTGCTAACCTCGAGACCTGACGCTGTCGCTGCCGCGACGTCGAAGGTCGCGAGACTGTCTGCCGCGACGGTAGGGGCCGTTACAGTACTCATCGGTTGAACCTTTCTATGTTCGTCTCAATTCAACGGCGTATGTCGCCTCTTGGAGATGCCCAAATAGTGTTGTCGGGCGAATAGCAAAGCCATCTGGTGAGTGCAACTTGCGTAATATCGAAGATCGCCCAGGTTATGCGTTACGGACTTGGCCATCGACGGCAATGGTCCAGAAGGCCCGTACTTGCTTGTTTCCGATGGACTCACCCCATCCGCCGAGGATATCCTCGCCCAGGTCGTTCAAAAGTATCGTATCGCCGCCTCCCCAGGTGTGGCTCAATGTGACGAGATCACCATTGAGCTTAAGTATAAATTCGCTGCTGTCAGTCTGGTGAGCGTCAAACGGTTGGGGTATTGAATCGTCTGGTTCCCGCTCTTCCCGATCACTAAGAAATAGAATCACTTCCGGATCAGAAAGGCTACCATCAGGTATGCGGCGAAGACCCATTATGCAATAAGCAGCAATGTTCCCAGACCTGACGCTCGGATTGCCAGGTTGGATGGCGGTGGCGATTGCGTCCATCGTTGTACCTTCGCCGGCGAGTTCGTTGCTCCACCGTTTGATCACGTCAGCTGCGGTCATATCCGCTCCTTTGCGTTGGGTCGACTGCGTCGACTTGTCTTGCGTTTATGTCGTTGCGCTGTGGTCCAAACTGCGTCCACTCGCCCTTTCGGGCGAGAGAGTCTTCTGTCGATCGGCAAACGTGGCTGCCGCATGGCCCTGGCTGAGGCATGCCGATCACACTTATGCTTGAAAGCTGCTACCAGAACTAA
>JAFASX010000010.1 GCA_019244295.1 Pseudonocardia sp. | reverse complement strand
GAACACTGAGGTTCCACGGGGGCTGTCTGCCTGGGAGCGCCTGGATGAGATCACCGGGATCGGTCCGCTGTCCGCGCAGGTCATCATCGCCGAGGTGGGGCTGGACATGAGCCGGTTCGCCACCGCCGACCATCTAGTGTCCTGGGCCAAGCTCAGCCCGCGCACCGTGCAGTCCGGGGCCACCCAGCGGGGCGGGGCCACCGGCAAGGGCAACCCCTACCTCAAGGGTGTGCTCGGCGAAGCGGCCGCGGCGGCGGCCAGAACGGACACCTTCCTCGGGGAACGCTACCGGCGTGTCGTGAAACGACGCGGCAGGCTCAAAGCCCTCGTCGCCCTCGCCCGCTCCATCCTGGTCGTTGTCTGGCACCTGCTGTCCGACCCCACCGCTCGGTTCCACGACCTCGGCTCCGACTACCACACCACCCGCACCGACCGCGGCCGCAAAGTCCACAACCACATCCGCCAACTCACCGCCCTCGGCTACAACGTCATCCTCGAACCCACGGCGGCTTAAAAACCCGCGCTCACAGTTCCCCCGTCCCCGGCTGCCCACCAACCCCTCGGTCAGCCGGCGGTTCCGTTCGCTCGTACCCGACTTATTTTCCGGTTAAGATGAACGTCCATTTGACGGTCTGGAACGGCTCGGTCATCACAGTGCCGTCAGGAGCGGTGTCGCCGGCATCGTGCTGGACGAAGTCAGCGACCAGCGAGCGCTTAGCGCCGAACACCGCGTCAGAGTCCAGGTAGGGGTCGCCGCCGCGGAACAGCGTGGTGATCAGCGGCTCGTGGCCCTCGGCGTGAAACCAGAAGTGGATGTGCTCCGGGCGCGTCGGCGAGCGGTGCGCGGCGCGCAGAATCTCCCCGCACGGCCCGTCGGTGGGCACCGGGTAGCACCGCGGGGTGATCGAGCGGTACCAGAAGCGACCGTTGTCGTCGGTGATCAACAGCGCGCGCATCGCCAGCTTGTGGTCCAGCTTGTCCGCCTGCTGCACGTCGTAGAAGCCGTCGCCGTCGCTGTGCCAGGTGTCGACGTGGGCCCCCGCGACAGGCGTGCCATCGGTGTCGAGCACCGTGCCGCTGAAAAACATCGGCATGCCCCCAACGCCACCGGAGATATCCGCACCGTTCTGCGCGGTCGGGCGGCCCTCCACATAAAAGGGACCCAGCAGGGTGGAATCGGTCGCTGAGGATCCGTGGTGATGGTTGATCTGGTCGACCAATACACTTAACCCGAGAATGTCGGATAACAGTACAAATTCCTGCCTCGTCGGACTGCTGATCTTTCCGACCCGTTCGAGGAAGTCCACGGCGGTAAACCACTCCTCATCGGTCAATCGCACCTCGCGGGTGAAGTCGTGCAGGTGTTGGACGAGGCTGACGAAAATCTCCCGAATGCGCTCGTCCTTGGCTTTGTCGAAGGTCTTCTGCACTGTCTCAGTGATCGTTGTCTCGGTCAGGTCGAGGGACATCGTCGTGCTCCTGGGTCCGGTCGGGATGGTGCTCGCTGCTCTTCGAGTGTCTCGCCGTGCAATGATCTCGTCCAACGAAACATTGCGATAGCTGCTATCTCAACATGAGATAATCCGTCGTGTGGAGCTACAACAGCTGGAGTACTTCGTCGCCATAGCCGAAGAGCGCAACTTCTCCCGCGGCGCCCAGCGCATGCACGCCGTTCAGTCCGCGGTGTCCACCGCAGTGGCGAAGCTGGAACGAGAACTCGACGTGCAGCTGTTCAACCCCCCCAAACACCAGACCACGCTGACCCCGGCAGGCGAAGCGCTCCTGGCAGAAGCGTGCAACACACTCAACGCGGCACGCCGGGCCCGCGACGTCGTTACCACCTACCACGGCAAACTCAGCGGCACCGTCGATGTCGGCATTCTGATGTCCTTAGGCCCGCTGCTTAGGCCCCGCTGGATCTCCCCGCCGCGCTCGGCCACTTCCACGCTCGCCATCCACTGGTCTCAGTGCGACTGCGCCAGAGCACCGTGGGCGCGGCGGGACACCTCGCCGCCGTGACCGACGGAGCACTTGACCTCGCCCTCGTGGCCACCAGCCGCAAGGCCTCCCCGGCGTGCGGCTTCGACCGATCGCCTCGGAACCACTAATCCTGCTGTGCCACCCTGACCACCCCTTGGCCACCCCTTGGCCACCCGCTCACAAATTCGCCTCACCAACCTCGCCCAGCAGACCGTGATCCTGTTCGCCGCCGGCTGGGGCATCCGCCACCACACCGACCGCGCGTTTACCGACGCGAACATCGCGCCGGACACCCCCTACGAGGTCGCCGACTACGACACCGCTGCGGGTCT
>JAFASX010000099.1 GCA_019244295.1 Pseudonocardia sp. | reverse complement strand
CCATAACCGACACGGCCACACCGGCGCCGCCCCCGACCCATCCCGACACGCCCGGCAATGTCCACCACGGTCCGCGACGTGCTGATCCAACAACGCACACCAACCCCGGTCAGAAAATTGCACCAGCACCGCCGCCGCCGACTCGATCACGCTCAACACGCCTGCCCCCTCCTCGACTTCGCGTATCGAGGCACCGTGCGGCGGACGCAGGCAGTGATCTTTCCTCCTCCGGCCTTGCCAGGTCGCCGACGAAGACGCGCTGTGGCAAACGGATCACCACGCCCCCCAAGCGACGTTGACCCGCCCCGCGAAGGAGACTCGTTACCCCACACGAAGTGAACTCCAAAGTTGGTTTGATGTTCGGTCGTTCGGGTGGCCAGTGCACGCAAGCGCACTGGCCACTCCACCGACCTGGGAGAAGGCGTGGTTACCTCATCGAGCCCGGCCGTGCTCAAGCGTTGGATCGCGCAGGAGCTCAAACGGTTACGCAAGGAAGCGGGGCTCACGCAGAAGGACGCAGCGACGCGCATCGGCCGCTCACAGCAGCACGTTGGCTACCTAGAGAGCGCAAGGAATCTGCCATCGGCTGGCGACCTGGAAATCCTGCTCGGCCTCTACGGAATGGCCGACCGCATCGACTTCATGCGCGAGCTGCTCACCGCGACGAAGAGAGGCCGGAACTGGTGGGCAAGTCTGAGGAGCGCGGTGCCCCCTGCGGCAAACGCTTCATCAGTAACCGCGTGCCACCAACCGTTACGTGAGCATCTGATCCAGACACTGATCCCGAGTTGTGCCGCCGCCAGCAGTACTTCCAAGTCAGTACCCGGGCCTACGCGGCCTACGGGCGGTGCCGCGATGTCAGCAGCGCCGTCGCGGAACGAGGGACGGCGGGGTACTCGCATCGGCGCAGGTAGGCCGGTGATGATCCGTGAGTGGTAGCGCGCGCTGTGTCATGAGTGGAATGATGAACGGATGCGACCCCACAGCACGATGTCAATGCGGCGTATACTCTGCCGCAACCTTATGACAGATTGGCATTGACAGCTTGTGTCAGTGGTGTATTCCGGGAGCAGATGTGGATGCCCCCTCGCGGGACTCGCAAGCGGGTGAAAGTAGGTGCCACTCCGGGTTACACTGGCCACTTTAGCCTTAATGGCGCCTATTTACGTCTCAGGAACCAGGGCTCGCTGCGCGGGCCGCCGTCGGGGCGGGAAAACCGGCACTCACCGCATCGGTACCACCAGCCCCAGGAGTACCTATTTTTCGGTCAGGTGGGATGGAGGCGTTGTGAGCAAGACAAGGGCCTGCCAGCGCTGCGGGGCTGCCTTGAGCCGGTACAACGCCGACCCGGTCTGTGCGTGCTGTACCGGCAAGATCGTGAAGACGCCGCGCGCTCCCGCTTGGTTGTGGGATTCTGAGCCACTTCGACAGGCGTTCGTGCGTCACGATTTGGGTGCCGCACTCGCCATCATCCGGATTGCCACAGGATTGAGTCAGCTTGAACTCGCTACTGTCCTTGGATGGAGCCAATCAGCGGTGGCGCGCGCCGAAAGTGGACAGCGAGATACTCTATATGACATAAGAGTCTTGATTGAAGTTGCCGACGCCCTCGATATCCCACGTACCACACTGATACCGATAATTATGGGTGGCGGCCCCCACGGAACGGACCGTCAGCAAGAAGAGGAATTCGACATGAGTATAAATCGGCGAGAGCTGGGCGGCACCCTGCTCGGTCTCGCCGCCGCCGCTGGACTTGGTAGCATTCAGGTTCCAGTGAAGGCTGACGCTGCGCACATTCGTTACTTCTCGGCTTCGATCGAGAGGCTTTATGCTCAGGATCTCAATGTAGGCAGCGGGTCTGTGGCGCGCGATGGACTACGGCTGTACTTTTGGGCACGTCGAATGTTGAATGAGGCCAACTATACCGAGGCCATCGGGCGTCAGCTAATGAGCGTCGCGGGAGAAATCGCGGTCTGTGTGGGCTGGCTTTGCTACGACGCCGACGATCGTGACAGTGCCCGCAATCTGTACTCTGAAGCTCACTTGCTCGCCAACCAAGCGGGCAATAATCAGCTTGCCATTAAGGCGATGGAGAAGATAGCGCTTCAGTTGATCGAAGAGTCACGTGAGCAGCAACGGCCCGGGTACGCGCGTCAGGCCGTGGCGGTAAGCAAGCGCGCAGCGGAACTTGCCAGATTCGAACCGCACCCCCAGATGCATGCCTTGCTTGCCAGCCGTGAAGCAATGGCCCAGTCAATGATTGGCGATAACGCCGCGTTCGAACGTGCTGTTGCTCGTGCTTGGCGCGAAATAGAGAACGGCGCAAATGAAGAGATCCCGGGATGGCTAAAGTTCGTCAACGATTCAGAAGTCGCCTATCACGAGGCCTGCGGACGCTGGAATCTCGGCGAACGCGCTCGCTCGATCAACCAGTTCCAAGAGATGACCCTGCGACCTGACTTGTCGCCACGAAATGAGGCTTCACAGCGGGCCGTATTGGCGACCGCGCTGGCCGCCAACGGAGATTTAGCCGGCGCATTCGACGAAGGGGCGGCGGTGTTGCCTGCACTTAGCGTCGGAAAGATCCGCTCAGCCAGAACCCTAAGTCGACTCCGAACCGTACGACAACTCGCGGCTCATCATCCGGCAGGAGGTCAATTCCGCGAACAGTATGACCAACTGCTGAACGAGGACCGGACCATATGAACTCGATCCACGCTGCTCAACGACGCGGCATCACGTTCCAACGATACGATATGTCTCAAGCTCGACAACTCAAGCCAACGATTGAGATGGTATATCGAGCCTCGTATACGGAGGCGATAGCACGTGGTCGCTCCTGTGAAACTGTGGAATCTTTCATGGGCAGGTTCGAAAGACACAGCGCCATAGCGGACCTCGATCTAGTGATCGCCTACCACGTCGACGAACCAATTGGTCAGATCTGGGGTTGGCCACTACACGAAGGAACCAGAGAATGGGATGGCCTCATTCCAGAACCCGACGAACAATTCACCCGTGAGGACGGCACGCGTACCTTTGCGATCGCTGAAATCATGGTGATAGATCAGTGGAAGCGCAAAGGAGTGGCGCACGCGCTACATGACTTTCTGCTGTCGGCACGTCGTGAGGAGCGTGGCACGCTCTTTGTGGAACCGGACAACATTCCAGCCCACCGTGCCTATGAGCGATGGGGATGGTTCACGATAGGTCAGCTCCAGCCGACTTGGGAAGACGCCCCGCTGTTTGACGTGATGCTCATCTATCTCAACCCCCGAGAGTGCGACTAACGCTATCTTAGCCAGGGACGCGGCCTCAGCGGACTGGCGCTAAGCCGGCCTACGGGCGGTGCCGCGATGTCAGCAGCGCCGTCGCGGAAGGAGGGACGGCGGGGTACTCGCATCGGCGCAGGTAGGCCGGTGATGATCCGTGAGTGGTAGCGCGCGCTGTGTCATGAGTGGAATGATGAACGGATGCGACCCCCACAGCACGATGTCAATGCGGCGTATGCTCTGCCGCAACCTTATGACAGATTGGCATTGACAGCTTGTGTCAGTGGTGTATTCCGGGAGCAGATGTGGATGCCCCCTCGCGGGACTCGCAAGCGGGTGAAAGTAGGTGCCACTCCGGGTTACGCTGGTCACTTTAGCCTTAATGGCACCTATTTACGTCTCAGGAACCAGGGCTCGCTGCGCGGGCCGCCGTCGGGGCGGGAAAACCGGCACTCACCGCATCATCGGTACCACCAGCCCCAGAAGTGCCTAACTTTTTTCGGGTCAGTTTTCGGGGTGCAGAGAGTTTTGGACCGAGATCCGGCGCCAGAGCCTGTTTTTGCTGGTCAATGGCGTGTTGTCCGACTTGGAGCATGACGGGCGCTTCTGCCATATGCGTAACCCAACAAGGCCGTGAGCTGCGCAAACGCACGCTACCGGGCTTGAATCACCCGGTGCACACGGCTGGAGACGATGCGCGATGCGCTGACTCGTCACCAGCGCAGGTGTGAGGCTGCGGGTTTGGTCCGCCGTACCGGGGCACCTGACCGGCAGTTGCATGTGGACGTGCTGCACTCCTACACAGAGCGAGGAGTCAACGCGGCTACACAGAGCGAGGAGTCAACGCGGCGCGTGGCTTGTCCAGCGCAAGGTCACGCACTGAGCGGATCTCGTCGTGGGAGTCGACCCGGCGTCATCAGCGCGCCGGGAACCGGGAGCCGCTCGCGTATGCTGATATAGCATCACGGTGTGACGAATTCCGAGGGGACGCCTGGTGTCGGTGGCAAGCACCGGATCACGGTCAGCCTGGATGCTGAGATCGCGACGGGGCTCAAGCTCGCCGCGCAACGCAGCGGGGCGGCGAGCTTGAGCGAGTACGTCCAAACCCTGCTGGCCGACCGGCTCGCCCGCGACGCGTGGATGGCCGCCTGGATCGAGCGCACCGGCCAGCCCGACCCCGAGGCCATGGCATACGCCCGGCGTTCGCTGCTCAGCCATGCCGTGTCCCCACGCGCGCGGGCGTCGTGAGCGGGCGGGTTCTCGACCGCGGCGCGATAATCGACATGGCTCGCAGCGGCGGCTCGGTGTACTCCAGCGCGTTTCTGCTGACCGCCGTCGACCTGAGGATCAGCCTTCGGGTACCGGCTGCGGCTCTGCTCGCTGCTCGATACCTGGGCGGCGATACCCCAATCGGACTGGGCTCTGTTGGAGCTGTTCCTGGCCGCTCCAGCGGTCGAGGTCGCCACGCTCGACGCGACCACCGCCGCCCGTGCCGGCACCGGTTCCTACCACGGCCGGTTCGAGGACGCCGGCGACACCCTTTTTGATGCCGGCGTCGCGCACACTGTCGACCTCGCCCGCCACCACAACAACGCCATCCTGACCCTGGACCCAGCACCGCTGAGGGCCATCGACCCCGAGGTTGCTCATCGAGGAGCTACCAGGACATTGAATCGTGTTCCGGGGTCGAGGCGGTACCGCGTTCGGGTCCTACCCGTCCACGGCCCGGCGTTGGCACCGCTTCCGTATCAGCCGGTTCACGAAGGTGACCGGCCACCCCCAGACCTGAACGCCATGGCCGAGGCGGCGATCAACCAGGCCCGCACCGACCGCGCCGCGGCCCACCAGTTGCCGCGCATGCTGACCTTCGCTTGTTCGACGCTGGCTCGGTTCGAGGCGGAACGCGCCTTCCTACACGAGCTGGGCATCCCCGCGCGGTTCCTGCCCAGCGCACGCGAACTCGGCCGGACCGACCTGGTTTGACGTCGTTCCACATCTTGTGTTCCGAAAGATGAGTCCTGAGACAACTTCCGGTACGGTCCAGGTATGGCATCCGTTTCTCAACGCCCGACCAAGGAGGTCGGCCAAGGTGCCCGCCGCCTGTCAT
>JAFASX010000091.1 GCA_019244295.1 Pseudonocardia sp. | reverse complement strand
GCCTTCCTCGAACAGCTCTGATTATGTTGAGCGGGTCATCGGCGAACTCCCGTCACACCAGGGGAATCTCGACCCACCGGCAGCGTCCTCAACATAACCAGCCACTCGACATACAACCGTTTATGTGAAGATCGACATAAACGGTTCTGAGGTAGCGCCGACGCAGTAATGCGTCGGCGCTACCCGACTGCGGGGAAAGCTCGCATGCCCCGTTCGGGAACAGGCCGACAGAAAAGGACCGGACCCAGCGGCACCTCGCCGGCGGCCTAGTTCACTCCGTGGGAGCCGGAGGGTGAAATCCCCTCCGGCCACCCAACCATCTCTCCGTCCACAGCGGACTCGAGCACAATCTTGGTCAACCGGCTCAGCAGCCCGCCCTCACCGGTCAGCTTCACTCCGTCCGCCCGGGCCCGATCGACCAGGTCACAGACCAGCTGCCCGTCCACCTCATCCGCCAACTCGGCCCCTCGACCGACACATCCATCGCTACAACAGTCACAGATGCTCCTCCAGTCCCAGGAGTAACACCGTTGAGATTACAGGCCCGTACAGGCCCCAACAAGCCGTCAGTGCATAGTGGGATGCTATTTCACTCTGATCCCCGTGGGGAGTGGTGGTGGCCAGAGTTTTTGTCAGTCATGCCAGCGAAGATGGTGAGTGTGCCGCTGGACTACATGGGTGGCTGGTAGGTGAGGGTCACGAGGTGTTTTGGGATCGGGATCCGCAGAATGGGATCCGGGTCGGTGAGCAGTGGCAGCAGCGGCTACATGAACGGCTGCGGTGGGCTGATGCGGTGGTCTGTGTGGTCACCCGCGCTTATCTGGCATCTACGTGGTGTGCGGCCGAGGTGAGTATTGCGCTCTCGCGGGGTAGTCGGGTGCTGCCGGTGCTCGCTGAGTCGGGGGTGGTGCACTCGCTGTTGACCTCCCTCCAGTACGCCGACCTGACCATCGATCCCTCAGCGGCACGTGCGGCGCTGGCGGAGGAATTGCGTCGGATAGACGCTGTGGGAGGTTGGGGGTGGCCCGATGACCGCTCACCGTTTCCCGGGCTCCGGCCGTTGGACGTCACCGACCATCAGGTGTTCTTCGGCCGCAACGCTGAGGTAGAGCAGCTAGCCGGGCTGCTGCGCTCCCCGGCCGAGCACGCCGAGGGCACGGTGCTCCTGGTAGTGGGCCCCTCCGGGTGCGGCAAGTCCTCGCTGGTCCGCGCCGGACTGCTGCACACGATGGCTGGAGAGCCGGGATGGTGGGCGCTGGCTCCTGTGCTGCCCGGTGCTGACCCGGTGGCGGCCTTAGTCCGGGAACTGGCCCTCGCGGCCCGCGAGTTGGGGTTGGGCTGGACGGTGGCAGAGGTAGGGCAGCGGCTTGAGGGCGGTGGCATGGAGGGGCTGGTAGATGAGTTGCTGCTGGCCGTCCGGGCGCGGCGGTTGCTGGTGGTGGTGGATCAGTTCGAGGAGCTGCTCACCCAGGCCAGTCCGGTGGCCCGGGCCCGGTTCGCCCAGCTGCTTCACCCGGCGCTGGGCGGTCCAATACAGGTGGTGGCCACGCTCCGGCCGGAGTTTTTCGACCCGCTGCTGGTCGATGCTGAGCTGGCGGTGTTGCCGACCCGCCCGTATCCGTTGCGCCCATTGCGTCGCGAGGCGCTGGCGACGGTGATCCAGGGCCCGGCCCAGCTCGCCGGAATCGGGGTGGATGAGGAGCTGGTGGCGCGATTGGTGAGTGATACCGGCAGCGGGGAAGCGCTGCCGCTGTTGGCGTTCACCTTGGCTCAGCTGGCGGAGGGAATCAGCCGCGGTGGGCGACTCTCCTCGCGATGCTATGACCAGCTCGGGGAGGTGCGGGGTGCCCTGACCCGCCAGGCCGATGCTGCGCTGACTGAGGCGAGCGCGGCTGGTGGTCGGGGTCGTGGGGAGGTGATTGCGGGGTTGTTGTGGGTGGTCACCATGGATGAGCAGGGTCGTCCCACCCGGTGGCGGGTATCCCGCGATGAGTTACCGGAGATCGTGATCCGGGAACTGGAGGCCTTTGTTCGGCGGCGGCTGCTCACCACCGACACTGATCAGGGCAGCGTGGTCTTCGGGGTGGCCCACGAGGCGTTTTTGTCCGCCTGGCCGCCGTTGGCTCAGGCGATCGAGGAGAACGCCATGGCACTGCGGGCCCGCCGGGTGGTCGAGCAAGCCGCCGCCGAATGGGACGATGAGGGTCGCTTACCGGCCCGGTTGTGGGAACGCGGGCGACTGGCCGCCGCAGTGGCCGACACCGGCGCCCGCATCCACGCCGGCGATCTGATCACTGAGCGTGTGGAGCTCAGCCCCACGGCCCGGGTCTTCCTGCGGACCAGCATCCGCCGGGACCGGGTGAGGCGGCGGCGGGCGCTCACCGTGTTGTCCGTGCTACTCGCGCTTGCCGTGGCCGCGGCGGGAATCGCCCTGATCCAACAGCGCGCCGCAGCGCACCAACGGGATATCGCTATATCCCGGCAAGTCGCCGGACAAGCCCTGGAAGTACGTGCCACCAACCCCGGCCTGGCCGCCCAACTCGCCCTGGCCGCCTACCAGCTTGTCCCCACCACTGAAGCCCGCAGCAGTCTGCTCAGCGTGCTCGCCAACCCCTACGCCACCCAGCTGACCGGTCACACCGGCCATGTCAAAGGGGTGGCGTTTAGTCCCGACGGGCACACCCTGGCCACCGCCAGCGACGACAACACCGCACGACTCTGGGACATCAGCGACCCTCACCATCCCACACCCCTGAGCACCCTCACCGGCCACACCAGCTTCATCCCTTCTGTGGCGTTTAGTCCCGATGGGCACACCGTGGCCACCGCCAGCGACGACCACACCGCACGACTCTGGGACATCAGCGACCCCCAACATCCCACACCCCTGAGCACCCTCACCGGCCACACCGGCGTCGTCTTCTCGGTGGCATTCAGTCCCGACGGGCACACCCTGGCCACCGCCAGCGACGACAGCACCGCGCGGCTGTGGGACGTCAGGGACTCCCGCCAGCCCCGCCCGCTGGAAACCCTCACCGGCCACACCAACAGCGTCTTCTCGGTGGCGTTCAGCCCGGATGGGCACACCCTGGCCACCGCCAGCTACGACCACACCGCACGACTCTGGGACATTAGCGACCCCCACCATCCCACAACACTAGCTACCCTCACCGGCCACACCAACTGGGTCTCCTCGGTGGTGTTCAGCCCGGACGGGCACACCCTGGCCACCGCCAGCTACGACAGCACCGCGCGGCTGTGGGACGTCAGGGACTCCCGCCAGCCCCGCCCGCTGGAAACCCTCACCGGCCACACCGACAACGCCTTCTCGGTGGCGTTCAGCCCCGACGGGCACACCCTGGCCACCGCCAGCTACGACAATACCGCGCGGCTGTGGGACCTTCCTGGGCCCATCGTGGCCGGCCACACCGACATTGTGCGCTCGGTGGCGTTCAGCCCCGACGGGCACACCCTGGCCACCGCCAGCGACGACAGCACCGCGCGGCTGTGGGACGTCAGGGACTCCCGCCAGCCCCGCCCGCTGAGCACCCTCACCGGCCACACCAACGACGTCTTCTCGGTGGCGTTCAGCCCGGACGGGCGCACCCTGGCCACCGCCAGCTACGACAACACCGCACGACTCTGGGACATCAGCGACCCACAGCACCCCACACCCCTGAGCACCCTCACCGGCCACACCAACGGCATCTTCTCGGTGGCGTTCAGCCCCGACGGACACACCCTGGCCGCCACCAGTGCCGATGGCACCGCGCGGATGTGGAATGTCCGCGACCTCCACCAGCCTACGCTCCTGAGCACCCTCACCGGTCACACCAACTGGGTCTCCTCGGTGGCGTTCAGCCCCGACGGGCGCACCCTGGCCACCACCAGCGGCGACAACACCGCACGACTATGGGACATCAGCGACCCACAGCACCCCACACCCCTGAGCACCCTCACCGGCCACACCGGTACCGTCCACTCCGTGGCATTCAGCTCGGACGGGCACACCCTGGCCACCGCCAGCTACGACCACACCGCACGACTCTGGGACATCAGCGACCCACAGCACCCCACACCCCTGAGCACCCTCACCGGCCACACCAACTGGGTCTCCTCGGTGGCGTTCAGCCCCAACGGGCACACCCTAGCCACCGCCAGCCACGACCACACCGCACGGCTGTGGGAAACTAACGTTAATCGAGTCGCCGCCAGAATCTGTAGCATCACCCCCACCATCACCAGGAGTGAGTGGGATCAGTACCTGCCCGGTCTGGCGTACCGGTCCCCGTGCCCGTGAACTACCCGATCGGCAGGCCGCAGACGACGCGGGCCAGAATCAGTTGCTGGATCTGCCCAGTGTCTGCCTTAACTTAGCGGCATTGGTGTTACAGCTTGTCGTCTCGGCTTGCGTTAATGGTTGATAGAAAAATTGTAGTTGTGACCGCTGCGGATGGTGAAAAGTTTCAGGCGATGCATGCTCGTGTTAGCGTGATTAAGGACGATAAAAATTGGTACTCATGCATTAAGGTATAGCGGCAAGACGTGACGGGTAGTAGCGGTCATCTGCCCCTCGAACGCTTTTGGATTATTGGAGCCTAGACAGTTCGGCGCTGATCTCTTGTAGCCAGATTGAGATTTCGGCGGTTTGGTCGAAGGTAGTATGCGCTGGCTGGTCGACGAGCCAGGCACCGCTGGGATCTTGTATCGTAACCAGATGATCAGCGATGGTTACGGCCAACTCGGTGCAGCGGTGGTCATTGCTGATTCTGGCCAGGACGGCCGCTCCCCAGGCCACCTTGTGGCTCGTGGGGCTAGACCGAAGGTTGCCTTCGCAGGAGAAAGCGAACTCGAAGTAGTCGCGGGCTGCGGTCAGGTACACCTCGTCAGCGGTGGCTTCATAGAGCTTGACCAGGAAGGCGATGGGGTAGCCGATCATGAAATAGGCTTGGTTGGGCTCACGGGCGCTCACCAGATAGAAGGCGGCTTTGTCCCGCGGGATATCGCGAATAAGATGGCCGGAGCGGTCACGACGCAAAAACAGCCCGGTGCGCGAGTCCGGTTGCAGTGTCAAAAGCCGAGCTAGCCAACGGCCGGCGCCTTCGGCTCGTGGCAGGTCACCCAAATGCAGGCAGACCAGTCCTAGGTGCGCCGTGGTCAACGCATCCGTTTCGCCGTCACCGGAGCCGCAGGGCCCACTGGTCAGGAACCCACCCTGGCCTGGTTCGTGAGCTGATCTTAGGTACTCGAACGCCGGATAGGCGATATCGAAGCGACCCATGCGCTGCGCGCCCATCGTAAGCCAACCGTTGGGGTAGACCCAATACTCGTTAAACGCCGCGTTGTCACTCTTGTGGTGGGCCGCGGTGACAAAGTCGTGGTCGGGGCACATGAACCTGCGTCGAATGAACTCCAACAGCTGCATAGCCTGCCGAGCCCGCCCAGACAGTTGAAACAGGTACGGAGACTTGTAATAACAGGCCAGGTCATCGATCTCCGAGTGAACACCATACGAGCCATCGTCAAACAGCCACTCCGTTAGCCACCTCACACCACGATCGGCGGCCTGCTCATATCGCGTTCTGTCCACCACCAATTACACCTCCTCATACCGAGCTTGATCACCGAGATGAGCCGGGACCCCTCAGGAACACCCAAACAGGCAAGATCAGCTGAGGGCTTGGCGTGGGTTCCGGCGTCGATCTTGGTCAAGTCTGCTACACGTAATTTGGTCCGTCCAGGGTGGTGCCCGTTACTCAACAACGGCGTCACCGAGTGGGGCGAGGATGTCCTCGACCCGGTGGCGGGCGCGGTTGTCCAGGTCGCCGTGGGTCAGTTCGTAGATGGCTTCGACCGCGGCGGGGATGCGCTCGGCGGCGACCTCTGGTTCCTGGAGGGTGGCCAGGAGACGCTGCAGGGCCGCACGCAAGTGGTGCGCCTGGTCCGCAGGCACGTCTGCCGGCGCCTGGTGGGCCCAGTCCTCGTCGTCGGCTTGAACCAAGGTGATCAGGCGCTTGCCGAGGGGGGTGCGCACCGGGGCACACGACGGCCACTCCGATGGGCAGGCCCAGAATGTCCAGCTCGCGGTGCAAGGTCTCCGACACGGCCATCACGGTGTGCTTACTGGCGCAGTAGGCAGCGCCGAATGGTGATGCGGTCAGCCCGGCTAGCGAGGCGATGTTGACCACGTGCTCGGTGCCAGCCGTCACCAGACGCGGCGTGAAGGCCTGGATTCCGCGCACCACGTCGAGCAGGTTGACGGCCAGGACACGCTGCCAGTCTTGCGGCGTTGGTCGCCAGTCATCGGACATGGATACCGAAGCTATGGGGCCATGTGCCTAACGTTCGGCGTGGTGATCTGTGACAGTTGTCATCCCGACGGCAGGTCTCGCCCCGTCTTCTCGCGCCAACCCCGGCACACTTCGAGCATCAGACCAGTGCGACGGCGCGCGGATACCCGTTGCCAATAAATACCGTAAAAACCACCCAACCAGGGCAACCCTCAACGATGCAAAAGTAGACCGTTCCCGATCTTGTAGACAGGCGATCATGGGCCGCCGCTGAGACAGGCGGAGGGAAAATTTTTGGTGACACGCCAACGCTTCACCCAGGAATACAAGGACCAAGCCGTTAG
The DNA here is from genome assembly GCA_019244295.1 of Pseudonocardia sp. Classification (GTDB taxonomy): domain Bacteria; phylum Actinomycetota; class Actinomycetes; order Mycobacteriales; family Pseudonocardiaceae; genus Pseudonocardia. The sequence continues at coordinate 14,236 of JAFASX010000091.1, read as the reverse complement.
CCTCGTGCCCGATTCAGGTCGGACCATCGTCGATATGGCGAGGAGTATCGACGTCCATGAGATAACGTTAGCTCAGTGGGTGAGGAAAGCGAAAGAGAGCGATCAGGTCCCGGAGCCGGATCTGCCGGAGACCGACTGTGCCGAGCTGGAACGACTCCGCAAGGAGAACGCGACCCTGAGAATGGAGCGTGGTTTCGCGAAAAAGTAGTGGCCTGGTTGGCGAAAGAACAGCCGTGAAGTATGCGGCGATCGCGGACTGGGCCGAGGAGAGGGAGTTCACGGTTACTTTCATGTGCGCTCAACTCGGGGTGTGCTGGTAGGGCTTCTACCGGTGGCGAGCCCAGAGGTCCCGCCAGCGCGAGCGCACCGACGCCGAGCTCACCGAGGTGATCCGCCAGATCCACGCCGAGCTGCGTGGTGACCCCGGCTTGCGCCGGGTCTGGGCCAACCCTGCACTGGGGCAAGACGAGCCGCGAGCCGGTCTTAGCTCCGGGTCTCGTCAATCAACCACTTCAGGTACTCAGCACTACCACCCGTGATTGGGGTTGCCACGATCTCCGGAACGTCGTAGCTGTGGTTCGCCTTGATGTGATCGACCAGCTCAGCCACCCGGTCAGCCGCCGTCTTGATCTCCACTCGCCACTCTTGATCGTTCTGGACTTCGCCCTTCCAGCGGTACACGCTGGTGATCGGCCCCACAACCTGGGCACAGGCCCCGAGGTTGGCGTCCACGACACCGGCCGCCAGTGCGCGGGCGGCATCTTCGCTATCAGTGGTCGAGGTGACGATGACGTGCTCAGCGGCCATGATTACGAGCCTAGGGCCGGCAGGTTCTAAGCGGCGGGAAGTCTGTCGTCTACGTCCTTTGGCTGCCGGGGCGGCGGCGTCCGCACCATGCTGACGCGGGCGGAGGCTCACAGGTCAAAGGTGGCGCGCAGCGCCATCCCACCGGGACGCCGAAGGCGCCCTTGACCTGCGAGGGGCGGCCCTGCGCACTGCTCGGCGCACCCGGACACCACCCACGGAAACGGCAGAAGAGCCAGATAGACCCAGATAGACGCAGTGCCCCGGAAATTACCCGCCATCCTCATGGTGCATTTGGCACCAGGTCGTCGATGGCGCGATTGATGATCGCCCGCGCGCTCCGGCCATAGCTGGCGACGGCGGCAAACTGCTCGAAGGCGTTGCCATACAGTTCGATTTCCTCTGGCTGACGTGGGTCGAGGGCCGCGCTGAAGGTCTCGGCCAACGCCCGCTCGTTGTCGTACATCCAGAAGCCATGCCATGGCGAGGTGGCGTACCGCGTCTCAAAGCTGATGATCCCAAGCCGCACGTTCGGCGGTTGGGAGAAAGGAGACCAAGCGGTCGAGCTGCCCAGGCATGACCTCTGTCGGGCACAGCCGGAACCGGAGCGCCGCCTCGGTCAGCACGAAGTGGAACCGTTTATCCGGCCGGTGCAGAATCTCTTGGCGCTGCATCCTCGCGGCTACCGCCTCGTTGATGTCGTTGGGCAACTTCAGCGGGCGGATGCCCCCGGCGAAGCGGGTGCGGGCGTACTCTGCGGTTTGCAGGAGACCGGGAATCACCGTCGCCTCGAACGCCCGGAAGAGCCGCGTCTTCTGATCCCACTCGGTGTGCTCTTGCTGACGAGGCTTCAGGCCGGTGCGCGGGATGCATTGCCACTCGGCGTGCTGAACCTCCAGCGTGTGCAGCGAGGCGAGCAACGCTTTCGTCTCGCCCTCGGCGTTGGTTGCGCGTGTCCAGTCTCGAATGTCGTCATCGCGTGGTGTTCTGACGGCCGTTCTCCAGTTTCGACATCTTGGAAGCTGGCCATGACAACAACTCCGCGAGCTGCCTGCCGCTCATGCTGGTGGCTTGGCGTAGCTCGCGGAGTCGTTTGCCGAGCGCGTTGCGGGCCTCGTGGACGTTAGACGCGCCCGAGGTGTTGTGCGGTGGCAAAGTCATCCCGTCGCACGGTGTGGTGCCAGGCGGCATCACACCAGTAGTTGTGCTTCACGATCTCGTCGGCGTCCTCGATGACCTCGCCGCCCAGGAAAGCGTCGTTGTCGTCGAAGTGCATCCGTACCAGCTTGCGTGAGTCGAACAATCAGAACAATCAGTAGTCGTGGTTAGGCAGTCCCGCGGCTTCGGCCTTGTCCCTTGGCAGGTAGCGGATGTCTTCGCCCGCGCCGTTGGTGAACCGCGCGCACCACACGCCGAAGCGGCTGTAGTCGGTGAGCGGCAGTGTCACCACGCGGATACGGGCGAAGCGCCGCCCCTTGGATGACGCCTCGCGCAGCATGTCCAGCCAGCTCTGCATCCACGGCAAGTCATCCGGCTCACCCGCGAGGAACTTGCGCAGCGACTCGTTCTCGTAGCTGGCGTCGTAGCTGTCGCGGGCTTCCAGCCAGTAGGCCGTGTGCGCGAAGGAGTGGAAGAGCCGCCGGAATTCCGGGCCGGGTGGAATGAGAGGAGTCAGCGTTCGCCATCCTGCTCCTGGTAACGGCGCACGTACGTTTGAGCACGTCTTCCGGGATCTCGATCAGGGTCTCGTGGTCGGGCACCGGGCCGATGTCCGCGAGGGCCTGGGGGTTGGTGACCTTCCAGCCCTGGGCGATGTACGTCACGCGGTCGGTGCGGTCGGTGGTGAACAGGGTGGGCGAGTTGTCTACCTGTGAGTCTGGGTCCTTGCCAAGGAACCGGGCGCGCATCTGGCATGCTTGCGAGAAATTTAGTGAAGCATTCCCGTCATCCATGGTGGCGGAGGCGCGCGCGTCCGTCAACGGTGACGCCGTGCGGGCATGCGATCAAGCGTCTGGCGTGAGGAAACGCGGTTCCTCGCCAGTCCGACGCGCTACATCGGTGTTGATTGATTCGGTGGCCATTGCACTGGCGGCTGAGGCCCTTGCGGCGGGGCAGGCGGCCACTGAGAGTCGTCCTTGCGCTTTCGGCGCTTCGCCAGCAAGAACCACAGCGCGAGGCCGACGATTACCAGCGCGAACGCTGCTCATACTCCCGTACTCGTTTGTGAACACGAGCTGTTGTAACTGTCAGCCCCGCGCGTTCCGCAGGCATAGGTGTTCGTACCTGTCGCTACGCTTGCGACCCGCGTAATAATCCCTGTTAGTTCGATCGCATGCCAATGTTCATATCCTAAGTAGTTCGGGCCGCCGCGAAATCGCACTCTCAAAGTGCTCACCATCGTCTACGCTCGCATGTCGTCGCAGCTCAGCGCCCACTCATCGACTATGCCGAGCCCCTGTCCCGCCCGACCAGCCGCACCGTTGGGCCGTTCGCACTGCTCGGTCTGGGCAAACGGCCAGGCTCGCTCGGCGATCGCGCGCTAGCGTTCGGAGTCGACAGAACTCGTCCAGCGTAAATTCCGACGCGCTGTCGCGACCCGATAGTCAGTCATCCTATGTGGCTGACGTAGATTACTGCGTCGTTTGGACTCTCCACGCCGTCTGATCCTATCGCGTAAACGTAATATAAAACCCCCGTAGCCGTTCCCGCATGAGCCAGCGCGACAGAGTTCGTATCCCGTATGCCGGTGTTTTCAAATTTCCCTAGCGCTACTGGAAACTGTTCCACGCCAACCACTTCTCGATCCACTTCGTATCCGACGACTCCGCTTGAGGTGCTGGTGTCCCAGCCGATGTCGATCTCGTTGGCGGTATATTTGTATCGACCGTTTGTCGGGCCATTGGGGATGCTGCCCCTTATGGGCGACAATGCGGTAGAGCACCGACGCTCATCGTCCATGGCACCAAGGACACTTTCATTCCCGTGGGCTCCTCGCGCTGGGCGAGGACCCAGATTGGTGGCGAGGACCAAGCTGCTTGAGATCGAGGGCGCACAGCACGGTTTCGCTGTCCAGACGACCCGACCTACGCACAAGCCTCAGACCCAGTTGGCGGAGGTCGAGCGGTGCGACCGGGCGCAGCATCGGAGCCGACGGTGAATCGGACATGCGGCGTCGTGGGATGTGGTCGGCCGCACCCAGTCACGCGGGTTGTGCATTACCTGCCACCGGCGCTGCAACGTCCCGGAAACCCCAACCTCGACATTCCGATTCGGGCCCGAACATTGGGCGGGGTCAGCTACTGGTCGGTTCACCGGTGGCTTGTTGGAGATCGGTCAATGCCGCCCTACACACGCACCCGACAAGGATCACGCTCGGTGTGCGAAGTTCTTCGCTGATCCTCCGCCTGGTCTGTTGTTGCTGCCTTCGACGGTGTTGGTCGAGTCGTGTCGGCTGGTCAATGTTCGGATGGGCGCGCAGGCCCGGTTGTGGCGGGGGTTGGTGCGGTTGCCCTGTCGGCTGTGTCGTCAAGGAGGTTCTCGAGGAGCTCTAGTGTCTTGTAATGGGTTCATGTGGTGCACCCAGTCTGTGCGTCGGTTTTGGAAAGGACACCCGCCCGTCCGCCGCTTTTCGTGACAAGCGTCAGCCCGAGGCGAGCAACGGGATCTGTTCGCGGGTCTCGCGCACCAGCTCGGTGTCGATCTCGGCGACCAACAGCTCGGCTCGGGCGCCGAGCCGTACCCGCACCGCGCCGTAGGGATCGACCAGCGCGCTGCGCCCGATGCCCAACGGGGCTCGGCCCCGGGCCGGCGTCCAGGCTTGGTCGCAGGCCAGCAGCCAGGCCTGCGCGTCGGCGGCGCGAGCCCTGGTGAGCAGGTCCCACTGCTCGGCCTTGCCGGGGCCGTCACCCCAGCTGGCCGGCACCACGATGAGTTGGGCTCCCAACCGCCCGAGCGCGCTGAACTGGTCGGCGAAACGCACGTCGTAACAGGTGGTCAGGCCAACGCGCACATCGTCGACCAGCACGCTGACCAGCTCGTCGCCCGGCGCCACCAGGCTGGACTCCTGGGTACCGAACGCGTCGTACAAGTGCATCTTGCGGTACCGCGCGGTGGACCCGTCCGCGCCGGCTACCAGCAGGGTGTTGAACACCCGACCGTCCGGTGCCGGTTCGAACATGCCCACCACCGCCGTGATGCGCCGCGCCGCGGCCGCCTCTTGCACGGCGGTTGCCCAGGGACCGTCCAGCGGCTGGGCCACCGCTCGTAGCGGGCTGTCGAAGCAGGCCATGCTCGCCTCAGGGGTGACGACCAGGCGAGCTCCGCGCTCGGCGGCTGCCTCGATGGCGTCCCGCACTAGCTTGAGGTTGGCATCGGCGTCGGGGCCGCTGGTCAGCTGGGCGGCCGCGACGGTGAGGGCGGTCATCGCGTCTCGGGAACAAAACGCAGGTCAGAACGGTTATTCTGGGTGGTTCCCGAGGCGGAGGCGGCGAAGAAAGTCATGAAGGGTGATCGGGTAGAAGTTGTGATCGATGCCGGAAGCGGCACCACTCGGACGTACGAAATTGTGGCGACCAGGGCCGGTCGGAAGGTCGGCATCACGCACTCGCGCGGCGTCATCGAGGTCTCCGAGATCACTCGGGGCGGCACCGTCGTGCGTACCGCGCGGTTTCTGGCCAACCGAGTGCTCGCGCTGGTCGAGCACCCGAGCGCTGATGCTCCCATGGCCGACGAGATCGTGCCGGCCCTGCGCCCGGTCTGATCGCGCACTGTTCGCGTGCAAACCCCCGCGTCGCAACGGGTGAGCGGACCTGGTTCGGCAGGCTGCCGAGCATTGGGATGTGTATTACGCTCCAAAGCGCCGTTCCCGTTGGCCGTAATCACGCAGAGCGCGCTGTAGGTCCTTCCTGCGGAAGTCAGGCCAATAGCGGCGGGTGAAGTACAGTTCTGCCTGAGCCGCTTGCCAGGTCAGGAAGCCGGATAGACGCTGTTCCCCAGACGTGCGGATGATCAGATCGATCTCAGGTTGGCCGGCGGTGGACAGATGCCGATCGATTTCGTGGGCGTTGAGCACGTGAGCTAGTCTTTCGGCGTCCGCGGTTCTCAATTCGGGCTGGAGCAAAAAATTCCGCACGGCGGCGACGATATCTTGCCGTCCGGTGTAACAAATCAACAGATTGACCATGGTGCTGCTGGGGCCTGTGGGCTGGTCCATGGCGGCGGCGAGAATTTCCTGGGTGGAAGCGGGCAGCAACTGGAGGTCGCCGATGAGGCGGAGACGGAAACGGCGGGAGGCCGCGAGTCCGGTAACCAATTCTTCAACAAAGTCGGTCAGTCTCTCGTGCCGCCCGCGGGTGAGATTGCCGGTGGACAGTGTGAAGAGGGTGACCACTTCGATGCCCAGATCAGCGCACCATCCCACGACCTCCTGAGCCTTTGCCCGGCCTCGACTGTGGCCTTGGGTGAGTTCTAAACCGTGACGATCGGCCCAGCGCCGGTTGCCATCTGGTATGAATCCGATATGCCGGGGCAACTTCGAACGGTCCAAACCGCGTATTAGCCACGGCTTAGCGCGGTCATGGAGTTCCGGTAGACCATGCGGGACCTCCGGCGGGTCGGTGTGCGCCTGAGGAATGTCGGGACTGACTCTCGCGGGAAAGATGATCTGGGACCAGAACCGCTGGGTTATGCAGCTTGCTCTCTTGCTTGGAGTCAACGGAACCTCGTGATCTAAGTTCAAGATCTTCCCTGAAGGATCGATTTTTTGCCACGTTGTGAGACTGGTCTACGATGGATTTGTGAGTCACTGTCTCACGAAAGGCGCCACCATGCGGCTAGCGTGACGCGGCGAGAAGAAACGCGCATTGTCCACATTCCGCGGCGGATCGGCTGGGTCCAGCACGGCCTTGCCGTACACCCGCGCCAAGGCGGCTGAGACGATCACCGAGGTCAGCGCGAACGCCGTCTAGTTGAACGGCAATCCGAGCGCGTTGCCCCGAACCACGTTCTCCCGGGACGGGGAGAACCGGGCGAAGTCGGAGAAGCAGGCGGAACAGGCTGTGGCTATTCCACTTGCGCTCGCTGGGATCGGCCGGCCGTGGGTCGGCGTTGTACAGCTTGCTCTCCGGGTCCCGCACGGCGAGGGAAGCCTGGTCGACGGCGGGATGCGTGATGGTCATGGAGCCCTCCACGGGCGAGTTCTCCTCACGGTAGGGCGATGAATGCTCGCGATGACGCTCGATGGAGTGAAGTTTAAGGCGTGTGCGACACTGTAAGAGCGCACTGTTATGAGCTTGTGACGCCGAACATATGTCTTTCCCCGCCCGCTTCATTGAGCGAAAAAACCCGTCACTTTCGATTTCGACCCGGTATCTGCGCGGATCACCGAGGATGTCCGCTTGAGGCACGTTCCGTGGGTTTCGGGTCGGGCGATTCGCCGAAGGAGGTCTCGATCCGGTCGCGCCACGCGGCGACCGCGTGCAGCGGTGAACACCACGAGGGTGAACACCACGAGGCTGACACCAGATGGCGCGGGTGGCCGGTCACGTTCTTGTCGGGGGTGGCACCTACGTTGTCGAGCATGCGGTTGCTGCACACCGCCGACTGGCATGTCGGCAAGACGCTCAAGGGCCACAGCCGTCTCGATGAGCAGCGCGATGTGCTGCGCGAGATCGTGGCGATCGCCCGCGCCGAGCGAGTGGACGCGGTGTTGGTCGCCGGTGATCTGTACGACAGCGCCGCCCCGAGCGCGGCCGCCCAGCGGCTGGTGGTGCAGGCGTTACTGGCATTGGCCAGTACCGGCGCGCAGGTGGTGGCGATCGCCGGTAACCATGACCACGCGGCCACCCTGGACGCCTACCGGCCGCTGGCCGATGCCGCGGGGATCACTCTGATCGGTGCGTTCCGGCCGGCTGAGCAGGGCGGACTGGTGAGTTTCGCTGCCCGCTCCACCGGTGAGCCGGTGCGGCTGGCGGCGCTGCCGTTCCTGTCCCAGCGCTACGTGGTGCGGGCCGCCGAGCTGATGGCCGGCGGGCCAGCGGAGAACGCCGGAAAGTACGACCAACTGATGCGTGACGTGCTGGCCAACCTCACCGAGGGGTTCGCCGATGACGCGGTGAATCTGGTGATGGCGCACCTGACGGTGACCGGCGGCGCGTTCGGCGGTGGGGAGCGCGCCGCTCAGTCGATCTTTGAGTACCACGTGCCGGCGACCGCGTTTCCGGCCGACGCTCACTATGTCGCGCTCGGGCACCTGCATCGCAGACAGTGCTTGCCGGCGCCGTGTCCGGTGCACTACTGCGGCGCGCCACTCGCGGTCGACTTCGGCGAGCAGGACAACACCGGCGTGGTCTGCTTGGTAGAGGCCTCACCCGGCACCCCGGCGAAGGTCACCGACATCCCGATCACCTCTGGGCGGCGGCTGCGCACCGTGCGCGGCAGTGTCACCGAACTGGCCGAGCTGGCGTCGAGCACGGGGGAGGACCACCTGCGGGTGTGGGTGCGCGAGCCGGCCAGAGCCGGCCTGCGCGACGAGGTGCTCGCGCTGTTGCCCAACGCCCTGGAGGTCCGGATCGACCCGGAGTTCGCCGTGCCCGTCGCTGGTTCCCGATCGAGCCCCGGCGTGGGTGTGCCGAGGACGCCGAGCGAGCTGTTCGGCGAGTATTGCGCCGAGCGCGGGGTGGCGGATGCGCGGGTGGAGGCGTTGTTTGCCCGGTTGCATGACGAGGTGACCGGCTGATGCGCCCGATCCGGCTGGACATGGCAAACTTCGCCGCGTTCCGCGAGTCGACGTGCGTGGACTTCGCGGGCGCTGAGTACTTCGCCCTGGTCGGCCCGACCGGGGCGGGCAAGTCAACGGTGATCGACGCGATGACGTTCGCGCTCTACGGTTCGGTGCCGCGCTGGGATGACCGGCGGACGGTGGCGCTGGCGCTGTCGCCGACGGCGAACCGAGGCACGGTGCGGTTGCTGTTTGACGTCGGGTCGCGCCGATATGTGGTGGCCCGGGAGCTGCGGCGCTCGGCCGCCGGCGCCGTGACCGTGCGCAACGCTCGGTTGGAGCGGCTGCTCAACCCGGCGGCCGGCCCAGACGGCGAGACCGAGGTGCTAGCCGCCGACTCGGGGGTGAGTAAGGCGGTGGAGGAGCTGCTCGGGCTGCCGTTCGAGCAGTTCTGCGTGTGCGTGGTGCTGCCGCAGGGCGACTTTGCCCAGTTCTTGCACGCCAAACCGGCGGACCGGCAGAAGACGCTGACCCGCATCCTCGGGCTCGGCGTGTACGAGACGATCGCCAAGCAAGCCGGCGCCGAGGCGAACGCGCAGCGCCAACGGGCCGAGCTGCTAACCGAGCAGCTCGAACAGTACCTCGACGTGGACGAAGCGACGCTTCGCGTGGCGGAAGAACAGGATGCGAGGCTGGCCGTTCTGGTCGAGCGGGTGGCCGCCGCGTTATCCTCGCTCAACGCGGCCGATGCGGCTGTGGCCGATGCGCGGCGGGCGGTCGAGCGGTTGGACGCCGAACGGGTGCTGTTGGGCGGTGTCCGGTGTCCACCCGGTGTGTCGGAGCTGGCCGGCCGGGTTGCCGGGGCGGCCGGCCAAGTGGCCGCCGCGCGAGCGGGGTTGGCTGCCGCCGAGGACGAGGACACCGCGGCCCGGGACGCCCTGGCCGCCGCGCCCGAGCGGGCGCTGCTGGAGCGGCTGCGTCACGACCACGCTGAGCTGGCCCGGCTGAGGACGGCGCAGCCTGGATTGCGCGGTGCGCTGTCCAACGCGCGCGGGCTGGCCGAAACAGCTACCGCCGAAGCGGCTGACGCCGCTGAGGCCTGCGATGCGGCGCGGGCCGCTGTGCACGGCACGGCGGCCGCGTGTGCCGCGGCGCGGGATGACGTCGAGCGATTGAGCGCCGAGCGTGACCTGTTGGTGGGGTTGCGGGTCCCGGACAGGGTGTCTCAGCTGGCTGAGGCGCAGAAACTTTCCGCCGACGGACTGGCTAACGCCCGATTCTTGGTGGCCCAAATCGAGGCCGCCGAGTCCCGGATTCGGGCCACGGTGGACGCCGCGCCGAAGCGGGCGCCGCTGGAGCAGGCTCGCCGTGACTGCGCCGCGCTGTCAGTCGCCGAGGGAGAGCAGGACGCGGCGCGGGAGCGCAAAGCGCGCGCCGCCACCCGACACGCTGAGGCCGCCGCGGCGCTGGCCGCCGCCGAGCGCGAGCTCGCCGCCGCCCGGGGTGACCACGAAAAGCTGGCCCGTACCGATCACGTCGCTGCCCTGCGACCAGGGTTACGAGTTCACCAGCCCTGCCCGGTGTGCGAGCGGCCGGTGGTCACCCTGCCACCGCCGGTCGATGCGGGCGGGTTGCCCGCCGCTGACCAGCGGCTGCGGGACGCCGCTGACGAGGTGGACAAGGCCAGGGCATGTGAGCGAGCCGCCGCCGAGTCTGAGCATCGGGTGGCCGCCGAGCTGGACGCGGTGGACACCCGAATCGCCACCCTCCGCGTCGGGCTGGCTGAGGCGCCCGGCTCGGCCAGCGACGCCGAGGTGGCATTGGCGAGGCTCGACGAGTTGGTCGACGCCGCCGAGGAAGTCAGTGAGACCGCTCGCAAAGTCCGCCGGTTGCGGGACCAATGCGAGGCCCTTGGCCGCCGAGTGGCCCGCTGGGTCGCCGAGGCCGAGGCCGAGCTGCGTGCCGCCCGCGATCCGCTGGTGGCGCTGGGTGCGCCAACACCCGATCCAGCCGATCTGGCCGGCTCCTGGGCAACGCTGTCGCGGTGGGCCGCCCGCGCCGCTACTGAGCGCGCCACGCAGCTCGCCGAGGCAAACCGCTCGTTAGCTGAAGCCGAAGCCGCTCACACTGAGGCTGAATGTGCGTTGCGGTCCGCGGGAGACCGCGCCAAGCGGGTGAGACAAGTCGAGACCGAGGCGTTGCGCGCCGAGCACGACGCGCACGGCGAGCTGGACCGGGCGCTGCGACGCGTCGCTGAGCTGGACCAGGCGCTGGCCACCGCGCCCACTGACGCCGAGGCGGCCGCGCGGCTCAGCGCTTTGGATGACCTAGACGCCCGGGCCAGGGCCGCCGACTCCGGCCTGCGTGCCGCTCGGGCCACCCTCGTTCACGCTCAGGCTGAGACCGACGCGGTCGCCGAGGAGCAGCGGCAGGCGTGGCGGTACCTGCGGGCGGCCCGTGATCCGGTGGTCGCGCTCGGTGCTCCGTCCCATGTTGGTGACGATCTGGTGGCGGCGTGGCAAGAACTGATCTCGTGGGCGCTACGAGAGGTGGAGCGGCGAGACCAGGCGTATCCAGCGGCCACCGACGCGTTGACTCACGCGCGTGCCGCTTATGACCAAGCCCAGGCAGCCCTCGCCGATGAGCTTCGAGCGCACGACGTGCCGATCCAGCCCGGCCAGCCGCTGGCCACGGTCGCGTCGTCGGCTGTCGCGGCGGCGCGGGAACGGGCGCGGGCGGCGGCGACTCGACTGCGCGAGCGGCGCGCCGCCGCCGAGCGGTTGCTGGCAGACCGGGACGCGGCTCGCACCGCCCACGAGGTGGCGAAGATGCTGGCCGCGTTGCTGCGGTCGGACGCGTTCCCGCGCTGGTTGGTGGCCTCCGCGCTGGACATACTCGTGGTGGATGCCTCGCGCAGCCTTGCCGAGCTGTCTGGTGGCCAGTTCGAGCTGACGCACGCTGATGGCGAGTTCCTGGTTGTTGATCACGCCGACGCCGACGCCCGCCGTCCGGTGAAGACGCTCTCCGGTGGAGAGACGTTCCAAGCCAGTCTGGCGCTGGCGTTAGCGCTGTCTGAGCAGCTGTCCACGCTAGCTTCGGCCGGGGCGGCCCGGTTGGATTCCATCTTCCTGGACGAGGGTTTCGGCACTCTCGACGAGGCCAACCTGGAGATCGTCGCCAGCACGCTGGAAAACCTGGCCTCCTGCGGCGACCGAACCGTCGGGGTGGTCACCCACGTGGCGGCGTTGGCCGAACGTGTCCCGGTACGGTTTGTGGTCAGCCGTGACCAACGCACCGCCTCGATTGCGCGGGAGGGAACGTGAGCAAGCGATGACGACCGCGGCGCCGACTGCGGTGCGTATGCGTTGGCGGGTCGAGACCTGGGATCCCGGTTATGGCGCCAGCACCGACGAGCAGCTGGCGCCTCGACAGTCGAAGGTCGAGCCGATGCTGGACGTGGAGGTCGGGCAGGGGAGTTGGCGGCCGCTCGACCCGCGGCCGCGCCCCCGGGTGTGGTCCAGCGTGCTGTTCGTGGATGGGGTGCGCAGGCTCGACGCAATCGGCTGGGGTGACGCCGACCTCCCGTCGGATGGCACGGTCTCGGACGGCTCCGCATTGGACGGCGCAGCTGGCACTGCGTCGATGGGCTTGTTTGCCTCATACGCGGCGGGCGCGGTGCGTTGCCGGGCCGACGGTGCCGAGCTATTGGCCGTCGAGGTACACCGGGGACTGTTCAGCGGTTGGGCCAAAGTGGACGATGTGTTCACCTCGGCGGGGCGATACCGGGGCGAGTACGAGTCGCTGAGCGTGGGCGGCCCGCCTCCGGCTCAGCAGCTCAGCCAGGCGGTACAGCGCCGGATGCGCGACGCCGAAGTATCTGTCTCGCGCAGCGCGCGTAGCCGGCTGACCGACTCCCGTGACGACGATCTACTTGTGGTGGACGGCCCGCTGCACGATCGTACCCACTTGCCGCGCACGCTTGGTTACGCCAAGACGCACGACACGCAGTACCTGCCGGCCGAGCTGAACCGGGTGGTCGGCATGCTCTCGCCGGGACAGCGCACCCCGGTGTTCGGGCTAGCCGACCGGCTGCCCCGCTACGCCTGGTACGTACGGCTGCCTGGCGGTTCCAGTGCCCCGTGGGCCGGGGTGGTGCGGGTGGAGTGTTCGGCGCAGCTCCCGCTGGCCGAGGCGATCATTACCGCCGACGGTAGCCAGCGGATGCTATGCCGGTACGCCTCTAGCGAGTACAAGGACGCCCGCGCGCCACAGAACCTCTATCCGATCGCCGGGCTGGAGCGTGAGCTGCGTCGCCGGCTGGGTGACCAGGGGCTGTTGTATAGGGCCATCCGGCGAGCCGCCGTGAGCACGACCACACGTTGACACGCGCCACTACTCTTGCACTCAATAGTAGGGTGGGCGAGTGACTGTCATTTCCTTCCATGACCGGGTGGCTATCGTGACCGGCGCGGGTGGCGGCCTCGGGCGCACCTACGCGCTGGATCTCGCGGCTCGGGGTGCCCAGGTAGTAGTCAACGACCTTGGCGGAGCGAAAGACGGAACCGGTGGCGACGCGTCGGCCGCGCGGCGGGTCGTCGAGGAGATCGAGGCCGAGGGCGGCTCAGCGGTTGCCTCACACGACTCGGTGAGCACCCCCGAGGGCGGCCAGGCGATCGTCGACGCCGCGCTGCACGCGTTCGGCCGAGTCGACATAGTGATTAACAACGCCGGGATCCTGCGCGACCGGACGTTGGCCAAGCTGGAGCCCCAGGACCTGGAAGCGGTATTGGCCGTGCACCTCAAGGGTGCGTTCTACGTCAGCCGGCCGGCGTTCCGGGTGATGAGGGAAAACGGCTACGGTCGGTTCGTGTTCACCTCCTCCAATGCTGGCGTGTTCGGAAACTTCGGCCAGAGCAACTACGGCGCCGCCAAAATGGGCCTGGTCGGGCTGTCCAATGTGCTCGCGCTCGAAGGCGCTAAGGCCAACATCAAAAGCAACGTGATCTGCCCGATGGCGCGTACCCGGATGACCGAGGAACTGCTCGGGCCGCTGGCTAGCAGCCTCGACCCGGAATGCGTCACCCCGATGGTCGTCTACCTGGCCAGCGAGGCGTGCGAGTACACACACGAGGTGTTTTCCGCTGGTGGCAATCGCTACGCCCGGATGTTCATCGGCCTGGCGCCTGGCTGGTTCGCTGGCAAGGGCTCGCCAGTCACGGCCGAGGACATCGCCGCCCACATCGACCAGATCCGCGACCAGAAAGGTTACGTTGTGCCCGGCTCAGCATTGGATGAGATTGCTGGGCTGGTGGCGCAGCTGCGCGGCTGATTCCCAGCCTTGCCTGTCAGGGCCCGCTCGCCCCCACGCCTGCGGCGAAATCCGCCGACCGCTGGTCACCCTGATCATCAAGCCAGGCCGCGACCGGGTCTGCCCCTATGCCTGGTCCACCTGGCGACGACGACACCAACACCACGCCCAACCAGCCACCACCAGCGACAACAAACCACCGAAACATGATCGTGCGCCACGAGCGCGCCGCGCTCACTAACAGCGGTAACCCCCACCACTTTCCGGCCAGCAACGATTACCTATAAACAACACCGCGCCGATTCCTACCCAGCGCGGTGGTTCTACTACGCTGTATCAACGATCGACAGTACATCAGGGGCTGCCGAAAAATAACTTGGTGTTTCGTGGTTTGATCTCGTTCGGTG
>JAFASX010000062.1 GCA_019244295.1 Pseudonocardia sp. | reverse complement strand
TCGGCGTGTCTTTTGGACTCCGTCCGGTAAAACAACGGGCGCATCCGCGCGAACACGCCCTCCAGCTCGGACTCCCACAGCTCCACATCCGCGCTGGTCACCGCGCCATCATACTCAACAACCGAATCAACCGCCGACGGACAAGACATGGGCGGATCATCACGCGAAACGACATCAACACCCCGGAGGCGCGCCGACCCATCACCACATTTTATTTTCCCCCGACATCGCGCGACTCAACAAACCTTCTTCGGTCACCGAATGACACAGCGCATAGACGCGCCTATCCATCATGAGACGCCCGGGTCCGCATGATCACCAAACCGGCGCTCGGCCAGGACTCTCACCCCACAAGCCACCCGCACACGGATCACCCAAGCGCCTCACCAGCACCGACAGTACCCAAAGAAACGATCTAGCTCTGTAGTACTAGGTGCCTACATCGTGGTCGACGAGATCATGAATATCGCGTACTGGCAAGGTGGACTGGTGGTGGCCGACATCTATCGGCGCGGTCCGGTGTTTCTGGCCGGTGACGCCGCTCACCAATTCTTCCCCGCCGGCGGCCACGGCGCCAACACCGGCCTTGCCGATAGCGTTGACCTCGGCTGGAAACTTGCCGCCGTGATCAACGGATGGGCCGGCCCGAGTCTGCTGGACAGCTACGAGTCGGAACGTCGCCCAGTCGCGCTGTTTAACCGGGAGATGTGCCTCAACCTACTAGAAGTATTCCGACGTTTCACCGAACTGGCCCGCAATGGCGTCGGTGCTGAGTTGCTCACCGGCTTTCTCGAGCAGGAGAGTCACCAGGTCAGCAACTTGGGGATCCACTGTGGGCAGCGCTATTCGACATCACCGGTGATCTGCCCAGAAGCTAGCCAGCCACCGCCCTGGGAGTGGTCCCGGATTGTCCCAAGCACCTGGCCCGGCAGCCGTGCGCCGAGTGTGCGGCTATCAAACGGAGTAGAGGTATTCGACCAACTCGGCGTCGAATTCACCCTGGTCGATCTTTCCGGAGAGAATCGGGGTAAGGCGCTGGTGCAAGAGGCACAACAGTGCGGTGTCCCCATGACCTATCTGCCGATTAGTGACGACCGAGTCCGCGCGGTATGGCAGCGCGACTTGGTGCTGGTCCGTCCCGATCAGCATATTGCGTGGCGTGGAAATAATGCTCCAGATGGCTGGAGGGCACTCCTCGGCCGCATCATAGGTTGGTGAACCCGATGCGCGGGAACGATGGGTACACCGCACCGGCGCGCTGTCACCGCCATGCTCGTGGTCTTTCCAGAACAGAGGGCCTCAAACGAACCTGGGTGAACCTGGCTTCCGGGCATCGCCTGGCTGATCTGGTGACTACCCAAGCGGGCGCCGTCTTAGGTTAGGCGGCGGATGAAGTCGTGGATCCGGTGGCCGCGACCGAAGACATCGGGCCGGGCTTGACCAGCTTGAGCACACCGTTGGCCCGCCGCGCCGGTGCGCGGGTTACTCGATGTCCAGACGAGTGCACCGACGAGCGCAAACGGGAGCGCGCGTGGCGAGCGTGAACGAGGACAAGCTTCGTACCTACCTCCGTCGGGTCACTGTGGATCTGGCCCAGGCCCGCGACGAACTGCGCGCCGTGCGGGAACGGGACCGAGAACACATAGCGATCATCGGGATCGGCTGCCGCTACCCCGGCGGGGTGCGATCCCCGGAGGATCTGTGGGATCTGGTGCGCTCGGGTACCGATGCGATCGGTGAGCTGCCCGCCGATCGGGGCTGGGACCTGGGCGCGCTCGCTGGCCACCAGGGCGGTTTCCTGACCGGGGCCGGCGAGTTCGACGCCGCCATGTTCGGTATCAGCCCGCGCGAGGCGCTGGCCATGGATCCCCAGCAGCGGATACTGCTGGAGACTACCTGGGAGACGCTCGAACGTGCCCGGCTTGATATCGCCGCGCTGCGCGGTACTCGGACCGGGGTGTTCGTCGGCGCGAGCCCATCGGGCTACGGCGCGGGTGCCGGGGGCGGAGATAGCGGCGAGAGCGCGGAGCAAGACGACTACACCGGACATTTGCTGACCGGTGGCTCCGGTGCGGTGCTGTCTGGACGCATCTCCTACGTGCTCGGGCTGGAGGGCCCGTCGCTCACGATTGATACCGCCTGCTCGTCGTCGCTGGTGACGCTGCATCTGGCGGTGCAGGCGCTGCGCCGCGACGAGTGCACGCTCGCGCTGGCCGGCGGGGTGACCGTGATGGCGATGCCGACCGCGTTCGAGGAGTTCGCCAAACAAGGGGGCCTCGCGCCGGACGGACGCTGCCGCGCGTTCGCCGAGGAGGCCAGCGGCACCGGCTGGGGCGAGGGCGTCGGCATGCTCGCGCTGCGAAGGCTTAGCGACGCGCGGCGGGACGGAAACCCGGTGTTGGCGGTGATCCGGGGCAGCGCGGTGAACTCCGACGGCGCGTCGAATGGGCTCACCGCGCCGAACGAGCGGTCCCAACGCCGGGTGCTGGAACAGGCGCTGCTGGCCGCCGGGTTATCGGCGGTGGACGTCGACGCGGTGGAAGCACACGGCACCGGTACCACGCTGGGTGACCCGATTGAGGCGCATGCGCTGCTGGCCACTTACGGCAAGGGCCGGCCGGCTGGGCGGCCGCTGTGGCTGGGGTCGATCAAGTCGAACATCGGCCACACCCAGGCCGCGGCCGGGGTCGCGGGCGTCATCAAGATGGTGCAGGCGCTGCGACATGGGGAGCTGCCACGCACACTGCACGCCGAGCGCCCGACCTCCCAGGTGGATTGGACGGCCGGGGCGGTTGAGCTGCTGACCGAGGCTCGGCCGTGGCCCGACACTGGAATCCCGAGACGCGCCGGAGTGTCCGCGTTCGGGGTCAGCGGCACAAACGCGCACGTCATCTTAGAATCTGCCGCTGTATCGGTGTCCCCAAGATCAGCCAAACCGACGACGGAGGAGCCGGCTGGGCCGGTGGCGTGGGTGCTGTCCGGCCGCACCCACGGCGCGATCGCCCGGCAGGCCGAGCGGCTGCACGAGTACCTGACCGCTCGGCCGGAGCTCAACTCCGCCGAGGTGGGTTTCGCGCTGGCCACGACGAGGGCGGCGCTGCCGCACCGGGCGGCGGTCGTCGGGCGCCGCGGCGACGAGCTGCTCACTGGACTGCGCGCGCTGGCCGACGACACGCCCTCCGCGCTGGTCGTGCCTCCTTCTGTCGTGGCAGGCGGCAAGCTGGCGTTGCTGTTCTCTGGCCAGGGCGCTCAACGCCTCGGTGCCGGTCGCGTGCTGGACACGGAGCTGCCGGCGTTTCGCGTGGCGTTCGACGCGGCGTGTGAGCACCTTGACCCGCTGCTGGAACACCGGATCCGGGCGGTGTTGTTCGCCGAGGAAGGCAGCGCCGAAGCCGAGCTGCTCGACCGCACCGAATACACGCAGGCGGTGTTGTTCGCGGTTGAGGTGGCGCTCTACCGGGTGCTTGAGGGCTACGGGGTGCGGCCGGACTTCCTGCTCGGCCACTCCATCGGCGAGCTGGCCGCAGCCCATGTCGCCGACGTGTTCAGCCTGCCGGACGCGTGCCGGTTGGTGGCCGCGAGGGGCCGGTTGATGGGTTCGGTGACACGCGACGGCGCGATGGTGTCGATCGCCGCGTCCGAAGCCGAGGTGGCCGCGCTACTGGACGACACATGCGTCGAGATTGCCGCCGTCAACGGACCCCGCTCGATGGTGGTGTCCGGGGACGCCAACGCGGTTGGCGACGTAGCCCGCCGCGCTGACCAGGCCGGTTACCGCACCCGGCGACTGCGGGTCAGCCACGCCTTCCACTCCATACATATGGAGTCGGTACTGGCCGAGTTCCGCGAGGTCGCCGCGTCCGTCGAGTATCGCGGCGAACTAAGGATTCCGGTGGTCTCCAACGTGACCGGTCAACTCGCCGCACCTGGTGAGCTGACCTCGCCGGACTACTGGGTGCGGCACATGCGCCAGACGGTGCGTTTCGCCGACGGGGTCGCGACGCTGCGGGCCGCCGGTGCGCGGCGGTTCGTTGAGCTCGGCCCGGACGCGGTGCTGACCAGCGCGGTCGACCAATGTCTTGATAACACGCCAGCGCTGGTGTTCTCCGTGCTGCGCCGAGACCACGAGGAATCCACGGCGCTGCCCGCCGCGCTTGCCCGGCTGCATGGCGTCGGTGTGGCGGTCGACTGGCGCGCGGTATTCGATGGTGTCGGCGCCTCCGGGCAACCAGTCGACCTGCCGACCTATGCGTTCGAACGGGACACCTACTGGTTGCGGCCGGCCGAAGCGACGACCACCGCGGAGCGGGGGCTGGGTGAGGCGCTGGCCGGCACCACCCCGGCCGAGGTGGCCGGGGTTCTCGGCGCGAACGCCGAGCAGGAGCGCGCCCTTGAGGTGGCGTTGCCGCTGCTCACCCAATGGGCGCACGAACGGGACACCGCGGCTGAGGTGGCTAGCTGGCGCTATCACGTCACCTGGCGGCCACTGCCCAACCCGACCGGATCGCTCACCGGCACATGGGTGTTGCTCGGCCCGGAGGGCATTGATGACGCCACCGTGGCCAGCCTGGCGGGCGGGATGCGCGCGGCCGGTGCCGATCCAGTAGTTGTGACCGTGCCGATGCCCATTGACGACCCCTCGGCGCTGGCCGAGCGGGTCGAGACGGCACTCGGTGACCGCGCGCCCGCCGGGCTGCTTTCGTTACTGGCGTTGGATCTGCGAGCGCATCCGGTGGACCCTTCGGTGCCTGCCGGGTTGGTCGCGAACACCGCCCTCGCCCGGTTCGATCTGGACATCCCGATCTGGTTCGCCACCAGCGGCGCGTTGTCAGTCGGCCCAGCGGACCCGCTGCGCCACCCCGAGGCCGCCATGACCTGGGGCTTCGGCCACGTCGTTGCCTTGGAGAACCCCGGTCTGTTCGGCGGCTTGGTCGATCTGCCAGCCACCGTCGACGAGCGCGCCGCCCGCCGTGTCGCCGCCTGCCTGACCGATCGCACCGAAGCTCGGGTAGCGGTGCGTGGATCAGGTGTGCGCGGGGCGCGGCTGGTACGGGCTGGTTACCCAGTGCCGAAGGTGGGTGGCTGGACCGACGGCACCACACTCATCACCGGCGGCTCGGGCGCCCTAGCCGGGCACGTCGCCCGCCGGCTGGCCGCCGAGGGCGCGGGTCATCTGCTGTTGGTGAGCCGCCGAGGCACCGACGCGCCTGGCGCGGCTGAGCTGCAGCGGGAGTTGACCGCGCGAGGCGCCGAGGTGTCCTTCGCCGCCTGCGACACCGCCGAGCGCGACGCGCTCGCCGCCGTGCTGGACGCGGTGCCCGCCGAGCGCCCGCTGCGGGCCGTGGTGCACACCGCGGGCGTGCTCGACGACGGCGTCCTGGACACGCTGACCCCGCAGCGGCTCGCCGCCGTTGTGCGGCCCAAAGTGGCCACGGCGATACACCTCGACGAGTTGACCCGCGACGCCGACCTCGACGCGTTCGTGCTGTTCTCCTCGCTGGCCGCCACCTTCGGCTCCTCCGGGCAGGCCAACTACGCGGCGGCGAATGCCCAGCTCGACGCCCTAGCCCGGCGCAGGCGTGCCCAGGGGCTCCCCGCCACCTGCATCGCCTGGGGTCCCTGGGCGGGCGGTGGGATGGCGGGGGATCCGGTGGTGGCGGCACGCCTGCGGCGGGTCGGCACACCGGCTATGCCACCCGAGCTAGCGGGAACCGCGCTGCTGCAGGCCGTCGCGGCATCTCGCACCGGCGGAGCCGAGCCTTACGAAGCCGTCGTCATCGCCGACATCAACTGGTCGCGGTTCGCCGGCGCCGGCCTGCCTGAAGCGACCCGCACCTTCCTGTGGCTGATCCCTGAGCTTCCAGCGCAACCTGAGGCCTCCTCGACCACCGACGGCCTCACAACTGAGCTGGACGGTCTGGAAACGGCCAGGCGGCTGGAACGGCTCACCGAACTGGTCAGGGCGCATGCCGCCGCCGTCCTCGGGCACCCCGCTCCAGATCACATCGACATCACCCAGTCGTTCCGAGAGAACGGGTTCGACTCGCTCACCGCCGTCGAATTCCGCAATGCCCTGGGCGCCACCACCGGGCTGCGACTACCTGCCACCCTGGTGTTCGACTACCCAAGCCCCGCCGAACTGTCCCGTTACCTCGACGAGGAACTCACCGGCGCGCGGCCCAGCGTCGAAGCCGGGCCAGCCGCCGTCAACGACAGCGCGGACAGCGAAGCCAACCCGATCGCGATAGTGGGCATCGGGTGCCGCTTCCCCGGGGGAGTCCGTACACCCGAGGAGTTCTGGGCACTCATCGCTGACGAGGTGGACACACTCGGCCCGTTCCCCACCGATCGAGGCTGGGAGGTTTTCGACAAGGCGGTCCGAGACGACGGCGCCCACGTCGAGTACGCCCGTGAAGGCGGATTCCTCACCGACGCGGCCAATTTCGACGCGGCCTTCTTCGGGATCTCCCCACGCGAGGCGCTAGCCATGGACCCGCAGCAACGGCTGCTGCTGCAGACCTCGTGGGAGGCGCTCGAACGGGCCGGCATCGATCCGGCCACCCTGCGCGGCCAGCCGGTCGGGGTGTTCTTTGGCACCAACGGCCAGGACTACCCGACGTTGCTGGCCCACGCGCAAGACGATCTCGGCGGGCACGCCGGCACCGGCAACGCGGCCAGCGTGTTCTCCGGGCGCGTGGCCTACGCGCTAGGGCTGCAGGGCCCCGCGCTGACGGTGGACACCGCCTGCTCGGCCTCGTTGGTAGCGCTGCACCTGGCCTGCGAGTCGGTCCGTCGGGGGGAATGCACGTTGGCGCTCGCCGGCGGCGCGACCGTGATGTGCACCCCCAGCGCCTACGCCGAGTTCGCTCGGCAAGGTGGGCTGGCCGGTGACGGCCGGTGCAAGCCGTTCGCGGCCGCCGCCGACGGCACCGGCTGGGGCGAAGGCGTCGGGGTGCTCGCCGTCGAGCGCCTGTCCGAAGCCCAACGGCTCGGGCACCCGGTGCTCGCGCTGGTCCGTGGCAGCGCGGTGAACTCCGACGGCGCGAGCAACGGCCTGACCGCCCCCCACGGCCCGTCCCAGCAGCGGGTCATCACCGACGCCTTGACCAGGGCAGGGCTGCGCACCCATGACATCGATGTGGTCGAGGCGCACGGCACCGGCACCACTCTCGGTGATCCGATCGAGGCGCAGGCGCTGCTGGCCACCTACGGCCGAGACCGCGACCCGGCCCGCCCGCTGTTGATCGGCTCGGTGAAGTCCAACTTCGGCCACACGCAGGCGGCTGCCGGGGTCGCCAGTGTGATCAAAATGGTGTTGGCGATGCGGGCCGGGCTCGCCCCGCGCAGCTTGCACGTCGACGCCCCGACGCCGCATGTGGACTGGGCCAGCGGCGCGGTGCGAGTCTTGGCGGCCGCCGAGCGATGGCCGCGGCGGGATGATGCGCCGCGCCGGGCTGCGGTGTCCGCGTTCGGGGTGAGCGGCACGAACGTGCACGCGATCCTGGAAGCGCCGGTAGCGGCGTCGGAAGCCGCGCTCCAACCGCCTGAACCGACAGCGGACGATGAGCCGGCGACCTGGTTGCTGTCTGGCGTCGACGAGGAGGCGGTGACCAGACAGGCCGCCGGCCTGCTCGACTACCTGAACGGCGCAGCCGTCCCCTGGCGAGTGGGCGAGGTAGCGGCGGGGCTGATTGGGCGCACCGCGTTCGGGCACCGGGCCGCCCTCACCGGTCGGCGGGGCGAGTTGCTGGCGGGACTGCGCGCGCTCGCGGCCGGCGAACCGGGCCCCGCCAGAGGCAGCGCGCGTGGCTCGGGCCGGCTTGGGGTGCTGTTCCCCGGCCAGGGGGCACAGCGGCCGGGCATGGGGAGGCAACTGTACACGTCGTCGGCCGTGTTCGCCGACGCGTTCGACGAGGTATGCGCGCAGTTGGACGCACACCTGCGTCGACCGCTCGCCGAAGTGATGTTTGACACCGAGAGCGGCGTCACGTTGAACCGCACCGAGTTCGCTCAGCCCGCGTTGTTCGCGGTTGAGGTCGCGCTCTACCGCATGCTGGCCGACGTGGGCATTCGCGCTGATTTCCTGGCTGGGCATTCGATCGGGGAGATCGTGGCCGCGCACGTGGCCGGGCTGCTGAGCCTGCCGGCCGCCGCTGAGCTGGTCGCCGCGCGAGGCCGGCTGATGCAGGCGCTACCCGCGGGTGGCGCGATGGTGGCGGTGCGGGCGGCGGAAGACGAGGTGGCCCCGCTGTTGGCCGGGCTGCCGGTGGATCTGGCGGCGGTGAACGGCCCGCGCTCCGTGGTGCTGTCCGGGGACGTGGCGGCGGTGAACCAACTCGCCGAGCGTCTCACCCAGGCCGGCCACCGAACCATGACACTGCGGGTCAGCCATGCGTTTCACTCACGGTTGATGGAGCCGATGCTGGACGAGTTCCGCGCGGTCGTAGTGCGCCTGGAGTTCGGCGAGCCTTCGTTGCCGATCGTCTCGAACGTGACCGGTCGGTTGGCGGACCCGGCGCAGCTGCGCACCGCCGACTACTGGGTGCGCCACGTGCGTTGCGCTGTCCGGTTCGGGGACGGGCTGAGCGCCCTCGCTGAGCACGGAGTCACCCGTTTCGTCGAGGCTGGTCCCGGCGGGGGCTTGAGCGCGATGGTCCGGGAGTCGCTGCCGGAGGGCGAGGTGGTCGCGCTATCCATGCTGCGGACGCTCGACGATGAGCCGGCACGGGTACGCGATGCGCTGGCTCGGCTGTACGTGCACGGGGTTGCCGTGGACTGGGCCAAACTCGCCGGCGGCGGACGCCGTCACATTTCCCTGCCGACCTACCCATTCCGCGCCGAGCGGTTCTGGCCTCGGCTGGCGTCGGACACCGCGCACGCCGGGCGAGCCGACGACAGGTTCTGGCGGTCGGTGGCCACCGCCGCGGACACCGGTGACAGCGAAGCCGCGGACAACCTGGCGCGCACCTTGCGGCTGGAGGATGAGACACAGCGTTCGGCGTTGCGCGAGCTGCTGCCGGCCCTGTCGTCCTGGCACCAGGCCCAGACCAAGCGAGAGTGGATCGGGCAGCTGCGTTACCGAGTCGGTTGGCAGCCGTTGGGCACTCCGCGGCCTGCCATGCTCAGCGGACGCTGGCTGCTGCTCGCCCCGGTTGGCGAGGCGGACACCCTAGCCGACGCGCTGGCCCGGCACGGCGCCGAGGTGATGCGTTGTGAGCTTGCCGCCGTCATCGGCCGCGCTGAGCTGGCCGCCCTGCTTCTTGGCCAGCTCGAGCCGGTGCGGGGCGTTGTCTGCCTAGCCACGTCAGGCGTCGCGCAGGGTGACCCGGTGCCCGCCGAGCTGCACCGGGTGCTCACGGTTGTGCAGGCGCTCGGCGACGCCAATGTCGCGGCGCCGCTGTGGTGCGCGACCCGGGGCGCGGTGTCGGTGGGCCGCTCGGACGCACCCGTCGATCCGGCCCAGGCCAGCGTGTGGGGTTTCGGCCGGGTGGCCGCACTAGAGTATCCCGACCGCTGGGGTGGCCTGATCGACCTGCCCGGCGTCCTGGACGGCCGTGCCGAGGCCCGCCTGGCCGCCGTGTTGGCCGGCGCGTTCTCCGGCGAAGACCAGATCGCCATCCGGGGCGCTGGCTGTCTCGGCCGGCGCCTAAGCCGAGACAGCCAAGACGCCAAGCCCGAGGGGACCTGGGCCCCGAGTGGCACCGTACTGGTCACCGGCGGCACGGGCGGGATCGGCGCCCACGTCGCCCGCTGGCTGGCCGGCCTCGGCGCGCCGAATCTGCTGCTCACCAGCCGCCGGGGCGAGTCCGCGCCCGGAGCGGCGGAACTGCGCGCCGAGCTCGAGGCTGTCGGCTCCCGGGTGACGCTCGCCGCCTGCGATGTCACCGATCGGGCGGCGGTGGCCGCGTTGCTGACGCGGCTGCGCGAGACCGGCGAGCCGGTGCGCGCGGTGTTCCACGCCGCCGGCCTGGTCGACGCCACCCGGATCGCCGACATCACCCCGGCCGGGCTGTCCAGCCTGGTAGCGGCGAAGACCGCCGGAGCCACGCACCTCGACGAGCTGTGCGGCGAGCTGGACGCCTTTGTGCTGTTCTCCTCCGTTGCCTCGGCGTGGGGCAGCGGCGGGCAGAGCGGCTACGCCGCCGCCAACGCGTTCCTCGACGGGCTCGCCGCTCGTCGCCGAGCCCAAGGCCTGCCGGCTACCTCGGTGGCCTGGGGTCCCTGGGCCGACGGGGGGATGGCGGCCACTGAGGGCGCCAAGGATCGCTTGCGGCGCCAAGGGTTGCGCCTGCTCGCCCCCGCCGACGCACTGGCCGCGCTTGGGGCCGCGATCGCGTCCAGCGAGCCGACCCCGATCGTCGCCGACGTCGACTGGAACCGGTTCCTCCCCGCGTTCACCATCGCCCGGCCCAGCTCCCTACTCCCCGTGAGTGGGGAGTATGGCTATAGCCCCACTCCCCACTCACGGGGAGTAGAACTCGCCACCGGCCGGACCGAATCGGAACGCCGACGTGTCCTGCTCGATCTGGTACGAACCCAAGCGGCCTCGGTGCTCGGGCATATCGACCCGGCCGCTGTGCCCGCCGACAGCCCCTTCCACGCTCTCGGGTTCGACTCGCTCACCTCCGTCGAGTTCCGAAACCAGTTGGCTGACCGGACCGGTCTGGAGCTACCGGTCAGCTTGGTGTTCGACTTCCCGACCCCGCAAGCGTTGAGCGAGCACCTGCTCGGGCTGCTCTCGCTGACCGCGAGCGCGGCGGCGGCGACTGCCAGTACCGCCGAGCTGGCCTCGCCGTCGGCCGCGGAGACCGCGGAGACTAAGGACGACCCAATCGTGATCGTCGGCATGGCCTGCCGCTTCCCCGGTGACGTGCGCACACCGGAGGCGTTTTGGGAGATGCTCGTCGCCGGCGGCGACATGATCTCCGGTTTCCCCACCGACCGGGGCTGGGACCTTGACGGCATCGACGACCCAGCGCGCCAGCCAGGCAGCGGCTACGCCCGAGGCGGCGGTTTCCTACATGACGTCGGCGAGTTCGACGCCCCGTTCTTCAACATGAGCCCACGCGAAGCACTCGCCACCGACCCCCAGCAGCGGCTGGTCCTGGAGACGGCTTGGGAGGCGATGGAGCGAGCCGGCATCGACCCCTCGACACTGCGGGGCAGCGACACGGCCGTGTACATCGGGGCCGGGACGTCCGGCTACGGAGTTGGGGTCGTCGACCTCCCACCCGGGGTGGAGGGATACCTGATGACCGGCGGCGCGGGCAGCGTGCTGTCCGGCCGGGTGTCCTACACGTTCGGTTTCGAAGGCCCCGCCATCACGGTCGACACTGCGTGCTCGTCGTCGCTGGTGGCGCTGCATCTGGCGAGCCGAGCGCTGGCCGCCGGCGAGACGTCGTTAGCGCTGGCCGGCGGGGTCACCGTGATGGCCACCCCCGGCGCGTTCGTTGAATTCTCCCGCCAAGGCGGGCTGGCCGAGGACGGCCGGTGCAAGCCGTTCGCCGCCGCCGCCGACGGCACCGGTTGGGCTGAAGGCGTTGGCCTGCTGCTGATCGAGCGCCTGTCCAACGCCCGCCGGCGCGGGCACCCGGTGCTCGCGGTGATCTTGGGCAGCGCGGTGAACTCCGATGGCGCGTCCAACGGGCTGACCGCCCCGAACGGTCCGTCACAGCAGCGCGTCATCCATTCCGCGCTGACCCAGGCCAGGCTGTCGCCCGCCGACGTAGACGTCGTGGAGGCCCACGGCACCGGCACCGTCCTGGGCGACCCGATCGAGGCGGAGGCCCTGCTGGCCACCTACGGCCGTGACCGGGACCCGGAGTCGCCGCTGTGGCTGGGCTCGGTGAAGTCCAACATCGGGCACACCCAAGCGGCCGCCGGCGTCGCCGGGGTGATGAAGATGGTGTTGGCCATGCGGCACGGCCTGCTGCCGCGCACCCTGCATGTCGACGCGCCATCGCCGCACGTGCGCTGGACCGACGGCGTGATCCGTCTGCTTGAACAGCCGCAGGTGTGGGACGCCTCAGCTCGGCCTCGCCGGGCCGCCGTGTCCGCGTTCGGGGTGAGCGGCACGAACGCGCACGTCGTGCTGGAAGCTCCGGCGGATGAGGTAACGGAGTCGCCGGCTAGTTCCGATGATGGGACGACACTGTTAGCGGCGCCGGTTTCCGGGCGATCCGCTGAGGCGCTGCAAGCCAACGCCACCTGCTTGGCCGATCATCTCGACGGACATGCCGAGCTTGCGGCCCGTGACGTGGCGTTTTCGCTGGCCACCGGCCGGGCGGCGTTCGAACACCGCGCGGTGGTGCTCGGCCGCACCCGCGATGAGCTCGTGGCAGGGCTACGCACGGTGGCCGCCGGTGAGCGATCACCTAAGGTGACCCGAGGAGAGGCGACCGGTACCCGCACGGTCGCCTTCGTCTACTCCGGGCAGGGGGCCCAGCGCGTCGGCATGGCACGCGGGTTGTACTCGACATACCGCGTGTTCGCCGACGCGTTTGACGAGGTCTGCGCGCATGTCAACGCTCACCTGCCTTGGCCGCTAGCCGACGTCGTCTTCGGCACCGGCTCGCAGCCTCCCGATGTGGAAGCCACCCTGAACCGCACCGAGTTCACCCAGCCCGCGCTGTTCGCCGTCGAAGTCGCGCTGCACCGGCTGCTCACCGAGCACGGAGTACACCCGATGTTCCTCAGCGGGCACTCCATCGGCGAGCTCACCGCCGCTCACCTCGCCGGGATCCTGGACCTGGCCGACGCGGCGTCGCTGGTGGTCGCCCGGGCCCAGCTGATGCAGACGCTGCCGGAGGGCGGGGCGATGGCCGCGCTGGAAGCCACCGAGGACGAGGTGGCACGGCTGCTGGACGGCTGGGTCACGCTGGCCGGGATCGCGGCGGTGAACGGTCCGGAGTCGGTAGTGGTGTCCGGCGCCGAGGAGGCTGTGGAATCGTTGGCGGCCCAGGTCAAGGCGATGGGCCGCAAGACCCAGCGCCTACGGGTGAGCCACGCGTTCCACTCGCCGCTGATGGAGCCAATGCTGGCACGGTTCCGCGAAGTGGCCGAGCAGGTGACGTTCCACGCGCCGACGCTGCCGGTGCTGTCAAACCTCAGCGGCGGTATCGCCGGGGGCGAGCTATGCACAGCCGACTACTGGGTCGCGCACGTGCGGGGTGCGGTCCGATTCGCCGACGGCATGCGGGCGCTGGCCGACGCCGGTGTTGACACGTTCCTGGAGGTTGGCCCAGACGCGGTACTGACCACCTCGATCGGCTCGTCGATCGGGCAGCCACCAGTCGACGAGCCGCTGATCGCCCCTACCCTGCGTCGGGACCGGGAGGACGTCGACGCGTTCACCACCGCGCTGGCCAGGCTGCATGCGCATGGGGTGAGCGTGGACTGGACGCCGATGTTCGCGGACAGCCGTACCGCGCGAGTGGATCTGCCTACATACGCGTTCCGGCGGCGTCGATACTGGCTGACGCCGTCGTTCGAGGCGTTAGGTGATCCGGTCGCGGTTGGCCAGCGGCCCATCGGGCACCCGTTGCTGGCGGCCGAGGTGGCGCTGGCTGGCTCGGGCGGCGCGGTGTTCACCCAGCGTATCTCGCTGGCCACCCACCCGTGGCTGGCCGGCCATGTCGTCGGCGGCCAGGTGCTCTTCCCCGGCACCGCTTTCGTCGAGCTCGCGCTTCTGCTGGGTGACCAGGTCGGGCTGCCCAGGGTCGAGGAGCTGGTGCTGGAGGCGCCGCTGGTACTCGCCCCCGATGCTCCGGTACGGCTGCAGGCCACTGTCGGCGCGCCCGACGGCACCGGTGCCCGGCCGCTCACCGTGTACTCGTGCGTCGAAGGGCACGACTGGACCCGTCACGCCCAGGGCCTGCTTACCAGCGCGGCTCACCCGAGTGCCCTGGACGGGACCGATAACCAGTGGCCGCCGGCCGGCGCCGAACCGGTAGCCGAGGACGAGGTCGCTGACATCTACCGGTGGTTCGCCGAGCGCGGCGTCGACTACGCTCCACCGTTTTGCGGCCTCCGAGCCGTGTGGCGGCGAGGCGACGAGCTGTTCGCCGAGGTCGCCCCGCCCGACGGGCAGCTCGACGTGGCTGGTTTCGGCCTGCATCCAGCGCTCCTCGACGCGGGTTTGCATGCGTTGGCATTCGGCGGGGGACAGGGCCGGTCGCTGCCGTATTCGTGGACTGGCGTGCAGCTGCACGCCACCGGCGCTAGCGCGCTGCGAGTACGGCTCGCCGAGACGCAGCGGCCGGGCACCTTCGCTATCGCGGTCAGCGACCCGCGCGGCGAGCCGGTGCTCACCGCCGACGCGCTGGTCCTGCGTGCCGCGCTAATTCCGGACACGTCCCAAGCGGTCGTTGCGTTTGCGCCGGTCCGGGACAACGCGACGTTCGCCGGCCGCCGCCAGGTCCGCGCCGACGGGGCGGCGCAGCCCGTGGCCGGCAACAAGCTTGCGGCACGGCTCGCCGGCTTGGCCGAGCCGGAGCAGTTGGAAACCCTGCTGAGCATTGTGCGAGACGCGGCGGCGCGGGTGCTCGAGTACGCCGACGGCGGCGAGATCGAGCCGAAACGTCCGTTCAAGGACCTCGGATTCACTTCGCTCACCGCGGTGGAGCTGCGTAACACGCTCACTGAAACCACTGGGCTGCGGCTGCCCGCGACGCTGATCTTCGATTACCCGACGCCGGTCGCGCTCGCCCGCAGCCTGCGCGGCGAGCTACTCGGCCTCGAAGAACCGGTTACCGCGCCGCCGGTGGCAGGGGTGAGCGGCGACGATCCGATCGTCATCGTCGGCATGGGCTGTCGCTACCCGGGCGGCGCGAACTCTCCCGCGCAGTTGTGGGCCATGGTCGCCGACGGTGTCGACGCGATCTGCTCGCTGCCTCCCGATCGAGGCTGGGACCTGGAGAACCTGTATCACCCCGACCCGGACGTGCCGGGTACCTGCTACGCCAGGGAGGGCGGGTTCCTGCACGAAGCCAGCCTCTTCGACCCGGGTTTCTTCGGAATCTCGCCGCGCGAGGCTATCGCGATGGACCCACAGCAGCGGCTGCTGCTGGAGATCTCTTGGGAAGCACTCGAGCGCGCCGGTATCGACCCGCACACGTTGCGGGGCAGCCGCACCGGCGTGTTCGCCGGCATCACCTACCAGGACTACTCGAACATGCTGCTCGCCGGCGCGGACAGCTTCGAGGGCATGCTCGGCACCGGTAACTCGCCGAGCGTGCTATCCGGGCGCATCGCCTACACCCTGGGCCTGGAGGGCCCGGCGGTGAGCGTGGATACCGCGTGCTCATCGTCGCTGGTCGCGCTGCACTGGGCCGTCCACTCGTTGCGCCACGGCGACTGCGAACTCGCCCTGGCCGGCGGGGTGACCGTGATGGCCACGCCCGGATCGCTGATCGACTTCAGCCGCCAGCGCGCGCTGGCGGCTGACGGCCGCAGCAGAGCGTTCTCCGCCGCCGCCGACGGCGCCAGCTGGGGCGAAGGCGCTGGCATGTTGGTGCTGGAGCGGCTGTCCAACGCTCAGCGCAACGGCCACTCGGTGCTGGCGGTGGTCCGGGGGAGCGCGGTGAACTCCGACGGCGCCTCGAACGGCCTGACCGCGCCAAACGGCCCCTCCCAGCAGCGCGTCATCTGGCAGGCGCTGGCCAGCGCGGGCCTCAGCCCGGCCGAGGTGGACGCGGTCGAGGCGCACGGCACCGGCACCACACTGGGTGACCCGATCGAGGCACAGGCGCTGCTCGCGACATACGGCCGCGACCGCGCGGGGGCCGAACCGCTGTGGCTGGGGACGATCAAATCGAACATGGGTCACCCGCAAGCCGCCGCCGGGGTAGCCGGCGTGATCAAAATGGTCCAGGCGCTGCGTTACGGCGTACTGCCCAAGACGCTGCACGTCGAACAGCCGTCGCCGCATATCGACTGGGACAGCGGCCAAGTGCGGCTGCTCACCGAGGCGCGCTCGTGGCTCAGCGCCGGCCGGCCGCGCCGCGCCGGGGTGTCCTCGTTCGGCATGAGTGGCACGAACGCGCACGTCATCCTGGAAGAATCCCGGGAACCTGAGCCAGCCAGGGACGAGACGCAGGCCCTGACCCGACCATTCCTGATCTCCGCTCGCACCGAGCTCGCCCTGGCCGCCCGCGCCGCCGCATTGCTGCCGTTAATTGAGGCTGGCACCGACCTAGGTGATCTGAGCTTCTCGCTGGCGGGAGTCGGCGCCGGCTTCGAGCGCCGAGCCGTCGTGCTCGCTGAGGGTCCTGACCAACTGGCCATCGCGCTGCGTGAACTGGCCGGCGACGAGCCAGGAGAGGACGTCGTCACCGGGGAGGCTGACCTCGCCGGCAAGGTCGTGTTCGTGTTCCCCGGCCAGGGCTCCCAATGGGCTGGGATGGCCAGCGAGCTGATGGCCAGCGCACCGGTGTTCGCCGAGTCCATGCGGGCCTGCTTCGCCGCCTTGGCCCCGCACATCGATTGGTCACCGACGGACGTGCTGGCCGGCGAGCCGGACGCCCCGCCGCTGGAACGGGTGGACGTGGTGCAGCCGCTGCTGTTCGCGGTGATGGTCTCGATGGCCGCGCTGTGGCGCTCGTTCGGGGTCCAGCCGGCCGCCGTCCTCGGCCACTCGCAAGGCGAAATCGCCGCCGCGCACGTGGCGGGCGCGCTCTCGCTGTCGGACGCGGCCCAGGTGGTCGCGCTGCGCAGCCGCGCGCTGGGCGCGCTGGCCGGCGCGGGCGGCATGGTGTCGGTCGCGCTGGCCGAACCCGAGGTCGCCGAACTGCTGGCGGATTGGACAGGCCGGGTGTCGGTCGCGGCGGTCAACGGCCCGAGGGCCACTGTCGTGGCGGGGGACGCCGACGCCCTCGACGAGCTGGTTGCCCGCTGCGAACGCGACGGCATCCGAGCCCGCCGGGTTCCGGTGGACTACGCCTCGCACACCGCGCACGTCGAACGCATCGAGGCTGATCTCGCACGGCTGCTGGCCGGAATCCAGCCACGCACCGGTGACGTGCCGTTCTGGTCCACGGTCACCGACGGCTGGCTGGACCCCGCCGAGCTCGACGCCGGGTACTGGTACCGCAACCTGCGCTCCTGCGTGCGGTTCGCCTCGGGGACGTCTGCGTTGTTGCGCGCCGGCTACGACACGTTCATCGAGCTCGGCGGACACCCGGTGCTGGGCATGGCCATCCAGGACACCGCCGAGCAGCTGGAGCTGGAGCTCGAACCGGCCGTGCTAGGCTCGCTGCGCCGCGACCAAGGCTCGTTCGGCCGGTTCCTGCGCTCGCTGGCCGAGGCATACGTGCGTGGCGTGCCGGTCGACTTTGGCCCCGCGCTGGCCGGGCGCCGTGTGGAGCTGCCGACCTATCCGTTCCAGCGCAAGCGGTACTGGCCGACGATCACGCCGGTCACCCTGGACGGCGCCCCGGTCGGTGACGCGGCGGCAACCGACGCCGTTTCCCAAGTCTTCTGGTCGATGGTCGACCCACCCGGCGAGCTCGCGCATCAGCTCGGTGTCGCCGAAGAGACGCCGCTGCGTTCGGTGCTGCCGGTCTTGTCGGTCTGGCGCCGTGAGCAGCAACAGCGGCATACGGTGCGGAGCTGGCGCTACCGCGTGCGCTGGCAACCGCTGGCAGAGCAGACCGGACCGGTGCCGGGTGGGACCTGGCTGGCAGCGGTGCCGGCGAGCTTGGACGGCGACGAGTGGATTGACTCACTGCTCGCCCGCCTTCGTGACGCCGGGATGGCCGTGGTGCCGTTCGCGGTGGACGGCGAAGACCGGGCCGGTCTGGCCGCTCGGCTGGCCGCGCTGCCGACTGAAAACACCGGCAGCGCGGCCGGCGTGCTGTGCCTCTTGGCCACCGATGAGCGACCCGACGTGCGCGAACCCGACCTGCCCAGCGGCCTGGTGGCGCTGCTGACGCTGGTGCAGGCCCTTGATGACGCCGGGCTGTCCGCCCCGCTGTGGTGCCTGACCCGAGGCGCCGTCGCGGCGACCGCCGCTGACCGAGTCACGTCCGTGCCGCAGGCGCTGGCCTGGGGTTTCGGGCGGGTCGTCGCGCTGGAGAACCCCGCGCGCTGGGGCGGCCTGGTCGACCTGCCCGAGCGGATCGACCGGCGGGTGGCCGCCCGGCTGGCTCGCGCGATCACCGGACCAGATGACGAGGACCAGCTCTGCGTGCGCCCCGCGGGCATATTCGCTCGCCGGCTCGTCCGGGCCGCGACCACCGAAGCGTCGGCGCGCTGGACCCCATCGGGAACCGTGCTCATCACCGGTGGTACCGGTGCTCTGGGTTCCCGACTGGCTCGCCGAATCGCCGCCGAGGGGTCGGCGCACCTGCTGCTGCTCAGCCGTCGGGGCCCATCGGCTGATGGCGCCGCCGAACTGATGGCTGAGCTGACCGCCGCCGGCTCGTCGGCCACGGTCGTGGCCTGCGATGTCACCGACCGGGCCGCCGTCGCCCAGGTACTGGCCGAGATCCCCGAGTCGCGTCCGCTGACCGCCGTGGTGCACACGGCGGGTGTGCTGCGCGACGGAATCGTCGATGCGCTGACCCCAGAGCAGCTCGCCACTGTGATACGCCCGAAGCTGACCTCGGCGCTGATCCTGCACGAGCTGACCCGCGAACTCTCGCTGGATGCCTTCATCCTGTTCTCCTCGACCGCTGGGACCTGGGGCGGCCCCGGCCAGGCCAACTACGCGGCGGCGAACGCCGCGCTGGACGCGCTTGCCGAGTATCGGGCCGGGCTTGGCCTCGCCGCGACCTCGCTGGCCTGGGGACCGTGGGCCGACGAGGGCATGGCCGTGGCATTGGTCGAACGTCAGCGCCGTGGTGGCATCCACGCGCTCGCCCCCGAACTCGCCGTGGATGTCCTGTTCGCGGCCGCCGGCGCCGGCGAACCGACGATGACCGTCGCCGGGGTGGACTGGCAGCGCTACGCCCCAGCGTTCACCGGGCCGCGGCCCAGCCCACTGCTGTCCGAGCTGCCCGAAGTCCGCGCCGCGCTCGCGGCCGCACCGGTGTCAACCGCTCTGGAACAGCAGGACGGATCGGCGTTCGCCCGGCGAATCGCCGGTTTATCCGGCGCTGGGCGGGAACGCGCCGTGCTCGACCTGGTGCGCGCCCAGGCGGCGCTGGTGCTGGGGCACGACGGCATCGACGCCGTCGAGCCGAGGCGGGCGTTCTCCGACCTCGGGTTCGACTCGCTGTCCGCGGTGGACTTCCGCAACCGGCTCGGCGCCTCGACCGGCCTCCGGCTGCCCAGCACCATGATCTTCGACTACCCGACGCCGGTGGCGCTGGCCAGGTTCGTACGCGGCGAGCTGGGCGAGAGCCCGCAGCCGGCGACTCCGCCCGAACCCACCGCGGCTGAGCCCAGCACCGCCGTCGACCCGGTGGTCGTGGTCGGCATGAGCTGCCGGTTCCCCGGCGGCGTGAGCTCCCCGGAACAGCTGTGGGAGCTGCTGGCCGAGGGCCGCGATGCGATCGCGCCGCTGCCCACCGACCGAGGGTGGCCACTCGAGGCGCTCTTCGACGCCGACCCGGACAGCACCGGCACCAGCTACGCCCGTGAGGGCGGGTTCCTCACCGACGCCTCGGCGTTCGACGCCGCGTTCTTCGGGATCAATCCGCGCGAGGCGCTCGCGATGGATCCGCAGCAGCGGCTGGCGCTGGAGTGCGCCTGGGAGGCTTTGGAGCGGGCGAGCATCGACCCGTCGTCGGTGCGCGGCAGCGACACCGGGGTGTTCGTCGGGTCCAACGGCCAGGATTACACCACGCTGCTGGTCGCGTCATCGGATGCCACCGAGGGCTATCTGATGACCGGCAACGCCGCCAGCGTGCTGTCCGGCCGGATCGCCTACACCCTGGGCGCCGAAGGACCAGCGGTCACCGTCGACACAGCATGTTCGTCCTCGCTGGTGGCGCTGCACTGGGCGGTGCAGTCCCTGCGGCGCGGTGAATGCTCGCTTGCCCTGGCCGGCGGGGTGACCGTGATGGCGACCCCCGGTTCGCTGGTGGAGTTCTCCCGCCAGCGCGGCCTGGCCGCGGACGGCCGATGCAAGGCGTTCGCCGAAGCGGCGGACGGCACCGGTTGGTCCGAAGGCGTCGGAATGCTCGTGGTGGAAAGGCTCTCGGACGCCCGCCGGCTCGGTCACCCAGTACTCGCGGTGGTGCGCGGTAGCGCGATCAACCAAGACGGCGCCTCGAACGGCCTGACCGCGCCGAACGGCCCGTCCCAGCAGCGGGTCATCACCCGCGCGCTGGCCGACGCCGGGGTGAGTGCCTCGGAGGTCGACGCGGTCGAGGCGCACGGCACTGGCACGGTACTGGGCGATCCCATCGAGGCCCAAGCACTATTGGCCACCTACGGCCGCGACCGCGCCGAGCCGCTGTATCTCGGATCGATCAAGTCGAACATCGGCCACACCCAAGCCGCCGCCGGAGTGGCCGGTGTGATCAAGATGGTCGAGGCGGTGCGCCGGGGGGCGCTACCACGCACATTGCATGTGGATGCGCCGTCCTCGCACGTGGACTGGTCAGTCGGCGCGGTGGAGCTGCTCACGCACGCCCGCGAGTGGCCGGTGGTCGACCGAGCTCGCCGAACCGGGGTGTCCTCGTTCGGGATCAGCGGAACCAACGCGCACATAATCATTGAGCAGGCGCCCGCGGTCGAGGCCGAGCCGGTGGCGCAACGCCCAGCGGGTGCGGTGGTGCCGTGGGTGGTGTCGGGCGCCGATCCGGCCGCGGCGTCGGCGAACCTGGCGCGGCTGGCCGGAATCGACGCTGATCCGATCGACGTCGGCTGGTCGCTGGCCACGACCCGGGCGGCGCTGCCGCGGCGGGTCGTCGTCCTGGGCGCGTCGCGTGACGAGCTGTGTCACGCGGCGCCGGTCGCCAGCGGTCGGGCTGGGGGCGAGGGTCGGGTCGCGGTCGTGTTCTCCGGTCAAGGGGCGCAGCGGGTCGGCATGGGCCGTGCGCTCGTCGCGCGGTTCCCAGCGTTCGCCGACGTCTTCTCCGAGATCCTTGACCTGTATGACGCCGAAATGCGCGAGGCACTGCTCGATGAGCGGGTGAACGACACACAGTTCGCCCAGCCGGGGTTGTTCGCGTTCGAGGTGGCGTGCTACCGACTGCTGGAATCCTGGGGAGTTCACCCTGAGATGCTGGCGGGTCACTCCATCGGCGAGCTGACAGCCGCGTACCTCGCCGGTGTCTGGTCGCTGGAGGATGCTTGCCGGCTGGTCATTGCCCGAGGCCAGCTGATGGGGTCGTTGCCGACCGGCGGCGCCATGGTCGCGCTGCACGGCAGCGAACCGGCCGTTCGGGAGATACTCACCGAGGGCGTGTCGATCGCCGCGGTCAACGGCCCGAACGCCGTGGTCATCTCCGGCGCGGAAACCGACGTGCTGGCGATCGCTGAGGCATGGCCCGGAAAGACCACCCGGTTGCGGGTCAGCCACGCGTTCCACTCGGCGTTGATGGAACCGATGTTGGCACCCTTTCGCGCGGTCGCCGAAACCCTGTCCTACCGGGAACCCGCGCTGCCGGTCATCTCCAACGTCACCGGCCAGGTAGCCGATCAACTCACCGACCCGGAGTACTGGGTACGGCACGCGCGCGAGGCGGTCCGGTTCGCCGACGGGGTCACCGCCCTGCTCGACCGGGAGATCAACACAATTGTCGAAGTCGGCCCCCGCGCCGCCCTGTCCGGAGCGGTGACCGAGATGGTCGGTGACCGGAAGGTGACCGTGGCACCGCTGGGCCGTGACGAGGATGAAGTGCGTGCCGCGTTGGGTGGCGCGGCCCGGCTGTGGGTGTCCGGGGTTGATATTGACTGGACGCGGATGTTCACCGGGCTGGCGCCCCGCCGAGTCGACCTACCGACCTACGCCTTCCAGCGGGAACGCTTCTGGCCAAGCGCGCCCGCCGTCGCTGAGCTCGGCGATGTGTCGGCCGCTGGGTTGACCCGGGCCGAGCATCCACTGCTGGGCGCCGTGGTCGGGCTGGCCGACGGCGGGTGGGTGCTGTCGGGGCGGTTGGATCTCCTGGCTCAGCCGTGGTTGGCCGACCACGTGGTGCTCGGGTCGGTGCTGTTCCCCGGCACCGCTTTCGTGGAGTTGGCGTTGCGCGCCGGGGAGCTGGTCGGTTGCGATACCGTCGACGAGCTGACCTTGGCCGCGCCGCTGGTGCTGCCTGAGTACGGCGGAGTGCAACTCCAGGTGGCGGTGGCCGAGCGTGAAATCCGCATCCACTCCCGCGCCGCGGAGTTTCCCGAATGGACCTTGCACGCGACCGGCTCGCTCACTCATGCCGCCGATCCTGTTGATACCGCCTGGGCAGCCAGCTGGCCCCCGCCCGGCGCGCAGCCGATCGACATCACCCACTTCTACGACAATTACGCCCTCGGCGGTTTCGACTACGGGCCAGTGTTCCGTGGCTTGACCGCCGCCTGGCGGGGCGGTAGCGAGGTGTATCTCGATGTCGCGTTGCCGGACCACGTGGCGGTGCGGGACTTCGGGGTCCACCCGGCCCTGCTCGATGCGGCGCTGCAGGCGCTGCTGTTCGTGTCCGAGGGTGGTAGCCGGGTGCCGTTCTCCTGGCAGGGCGTCACCCTCGGGCGAGTCGGCGCGGACCGGCTTCGGGTGCGGTTGCGAACCGCTCCCAACTCGATCGACACCATCGTGTTGACCGCCACCGACGCCACCGGCGAGCTCGTGCTGGACGCAGCCGGCGTGCTGATGCGCGCGATATCCCCCGACCAGCTGCCGGCCCCGGGACCGCGGGAACCGTTGCTGGCCTTGGATTGGCGGCCCGTCGAGTTGGCGAGCCCAGTCACGCCAGCCCACTGGGCCGTTCTTGGCGAGGACGTCTTCGGTTTGGGCATTGAACCGTCGTCCAACGGCGCCGTCCCGGACTACCTGGCGCTCACCGTGTCCGGAGGCGACGAGCGCGAGCAGCTGGCCCGGGTGTTGGGGCTGGTGCAGCGGTGGCTGACCGACGACGCGCTAGCCGCGGCGCACCTGGTCGTGGTGACCCGGGACGCGGTGGGACTGGACGATGGCACTCGGGTGGGGCCGGCGGCGGTGGACGTAGCCGGCGCCGGGGTGTGGGGTCTGGTGCGGTCGGTGGCTTCGGAAAACCCAGGCCGGGTGACGTTGATCGACTCCGATGCCGAGTCCCTCGGTCTGCTGCCGGCGGTGCTAACGGCCGGATTAGGGCAGGTCGCGTTGCGCGCTGGGCAGTGCTGGACGCCGGGGCTGACCCGGGTCACCGCTCCCGCCGCTCCCGCCGCTCCCGCCTGGAGCGTTCGCTCCGATGAGTTGGCGCTGCCCGATGGGTTGTGGGCCGCTCGGTGCGGGGAAACCGGGTCGGTGGCCGACATCGAGCTGGTTCCCGCTGGGGAGCCGGAGCCGTTGGCCCCTGGTCAGGTGCGCATCGCCATGCGTGCGGTCGGGGTGAACTTCCGGGACGTGCTCAGCGTGTTGGGTATGTATCCGGGTCAGCTCGCTCCGCTCGGTTTGGAAGGCGCTGGCGTGGTGACCGAGGTCGGGCCCGGAGTGGACGAGTTTGTGGTGGGCGACCGGGTGCTGGGTATGTTCCCGGCCGCGTTGGGGTCCTCGGCGGTGGCGGATGCGCGGTTGTTGGCCGCCATGCCCGCCGGTTGGTCGTTCACTGATGGGGCCTCGGTGCCGATCGTGTTCCTGACCGCGTTCTATGCGCTGCGTGATCTGGCCGAGCTGAAGGCCGGCGAGCGGGTCGTGATCCACGCGGCGGCCGGTGGAGTGGGCATGGCCGCCGTGGCGCTGGCGCGGCACTGGGGCGCCCATGTGCTGGCCACCGCCAGCCCCGCTAAGCAGCCCGTGCTGCGTGAGCTCGGCATCGCGGAGGCCGATATCGCCTCGTCGCGGGACGGCCGGTTCGAGCAGGTGTTCGGCTTGGCGGACGTCGTGCTCGACTCGCTGGCCGGTGAGCTCGTCGACGCCTCGCTGCGCCTGCTCTCGCCCGGCGGCCGGTTCGTGGAGATGGGCAAGACCGACGTCCGTGACCCGGCACAGGTAGCCGCCGACCACGGCGTCCACTACCGGGCGTTCGACCTGGTCGAAGCCGGCCCCGAGCGGCTGCGCGAGATGCTCGCCGAGATCATGGCATTGCTGGGTTCGGGCGCGATCGCGCCGATCCCGGTGACGGTGTTCGAAGCCGGACGGGTCCGCGACGCCTTCCGGTACATGGCGGCGGCCCGGCACGTGGGCAAGGTCGTCATCCGGATACCCCGCCCGATCACCGGGCCGGTGCTGATTACCGGTGGCACCGGCGGGATCGGCTCGGCGGTCGCGAAGCACCTGGTCACCGCACACGGCGTTCGCGATCTGGTGTTGCTCAGCCGACGCGGCGAAGCCCCGGCGCTGCGGCGGGAGCTGGAAGCCGCCGGCGCGATGGTGCGTCTCGTTGCGTGTGACGTGACCGACCGGGTTGGGCTCGCCGATGTGATTAACCGGGTGGGGGAGCTGGGTGCGGTGATCCACACCGCCGGGGTGGTCGACGACGCGACCATCACCGGGCTCACGCCAGCGCGCCTGGACCGGGTGCTCGCCCCGAAGCTGACCGGAGCGCGGCTGCTGGACGAGCTGACCCGCGACCATGACCTGAGCCACTTCATGGTCTTCTCCGGCGCCGCCGGTCTGCTCGGTGGCCCAGGCCAGGGCAACTACGCCGCCGCCAACACCGCCCTGGACGGGTTCATCCGGGCTCGGCACGCCGCCGGCCGGCCGGCGACCGCGCTCGCCTGGGGACCGTGGACGGCCGAGTTCGGCATGACCAGCGCGTTGACTGATGCCGATATCGCCCGGATGCGCCGCGGCGGTATGCCACCGCTCACCGAGGCGGAGGGACTCGCGTTGTTCGACGCGGCGCTGGCTTCGCCGCGCGCGGAGCTGGTGCCGATGAAGGTGGACCTGGCGACCGTGCGAAACACTCCCGAGGCGGTGCCACCGCTGTTTCACAGTTTGGTCCAGCGGCTGGAGCGGCGCGCCCGCGCGGCGAGCGGGCTGTTGCTGCCCACGGAGTCTTTGGGTGAGTGGCTCGCCCGGCTGAACCCGCCGGAGCAGCGCGAGACCGTACTGCGTGTGGTCGTCGACGAGGTGGCGGCCGTGCTGGGGCATGGGTCGGCTGACCGGATCGACCCCGAGCGCTCGTTCAGCGAGCTCGGCTTCGATTCCCTGACCGCCGTGGAGCTGCGCAACCGGCTCAGCGCGGTCACCGGGAAGCGGCTGCCCTCAACGTTGATCTTTGACTATCCGACGTCGGTGGACCTCGCTGATCACCTGCTCGCCGAGCTCGCCCCGAAACAGCAGCTGACCACGACCGCCGCGCTCAGCGAGATCGACCGGTTGGAAGCCGTCCTGGCCAGCGTGCAGACCCACAACGGCGACCGCCAGGAGATCTCCCGGCGGCTGCGGAATCTGGTGAGCGCCTGGGTTTCGGCTGATCAGGATCGCGGCCCGGAAGATATGAAGATCGAGTCGGCCAGCGCCGATGAACTCTTCGCGCTCCTGGACAGCGAACTCGAGTCTTAGGCCCTGAGTATTTATCGAGATCTTGATTGTGGAGGTGGACCACGGGCTGAGGGCAAATCCGATCGGGAGATTCGCCGCATCAAGCGCTACATTGCTTAACAACTCTTCCGCCAACTCTTTCGCGCGTTCACCGCCGCGATGACCTCGCCTACCGCGGTATAGGGCTGACGAGCCAATCCACCTCACCCGAGAGGTGGAACCGCCCTCAAACCATCTTGACGCAAATAGAAGCGTCCCTATACGATGAATTATTATCGCACCTGGAAATTTAGACCAGAGTAACTCTGACTTGGCGCTAGACACGTAAATGGGGGCATGGTGAGGTGGCCAATAGTCGACGAGCTTTACGGGTTAGGCCCGCGTCAGCGATCTTCGGGCTTGAAGAGCTGCCTGCCGGTCGTGTGGTGAGTCTATGAGTTACGAGCGGAATCCTTGGGTTGGCCGTACTGTGCTGGTCACGGGGGCCTCCGGCTTCATCGGATCGCACTTCGTCGAGCACTTGTGCAGCCGGGGGGCCAATGTGCTAGGTACCTGCCGCGTGTTAAGGACAGGTCACCACATGACGGCGTCGAGTTCACCCTGCCGAATGATCGAGGTTGACCTCGGGGACGCGAGTGCGACGAGGGCCGTTTTTAAGCGTCCAGCACCCGAAGTCGACGTTATTGTGCACTGCGCGGCTCTCGATGGTAACTCCGAGTTTAAGCGAACCCATTCAGCGGAGATCCTTGACACGAACCTCCGAATTACATCCAACCTGCTCAACTGTGCACGTGATTTCGGCGTGAGCGAGATTGTGTTGCTCAGCTCGTCTGAAGTCTACAGTGGCCCCAACAGGGGGCCGACCGCTGAGGAAGACGACTTCCGGCGGGAGATGCGCCACTCGGAGAACGGATACGTGCTGTCAAAGTTATTCAGTGAGGTGCTTGCCGAACGCTACCGCGCCCAGTATGGCACCAAGATCTATGCGGTCCGGCCGACGAACGTGTATGGGCCTAGGGACGACGTTGGAGGCTATCGTCAGCGGGTCATCCCCAGCATGCTGGCCCGAATCAGAGCCGGCCAGCACATCGATGTTTGGGGGGATGGGAGCCAGATTCGCTACTTCGTTCACGTCGCGGATTTGGTCCGGACCACTATGCGGCTGGTCGAGACGGGGAAGTACGACTCGCTGAACGTCGCCACGACCGAGCGGGTGTCGATCCTGGAACTCGCCG
This sequence comes from Pseudonocardia sp., assembly GCA_019244295.1. GTDB lineage: Bacteria > Actinomycetota > Actinomycetes > Mycobacteriales > Pseudonocardiaceae > Pseudonocardia. The sequence goes on along the minus strand of JAFASX010000062.1, from coordinate 30,811 downwards.
AGCTAGTGACTGAGATAATGGGGAGTCCACGACGTATTCGCGTTGATCCGAGTAAGCCGATAGGTGTGTCTGGCCGGCTCCTAGACGTGCGCCGGATGCACGAGCTCATCGACTTTGTCCCACACAGCCTCTACGACGGTTTACAAGAGACCGCCCGCTGGTTCCGGAGTGTCGGTGGCCATCCGTACGCGAACGAAAGGGTTCCTTATGAAAAATTGCCGCGGAACCGCCGCGGATGATGAAAAGTTTCAGGACCGCCACGCTGAAATGGTGATCAACAGCACGTCATGGTGGTTGCAGCTTGATCAAAGCAGCGTGATGTGCTGTTGATCATCGGTATAGTGTAGTAGCATTACCGCGCTGGGTAGGAATCAAGGAATCGGCGCGGCGTTGTTTATGGGTAATCGTTGCTGGCCGGAAAGTGGTGGGGCTACCGCTGTTACTGTGGGTTGTTTGGCGGCTCCCAAAACTGATCACACGAGTAGCCAGTGCTGAGAGCTAGACCCTCGGTACAGGAATGGGCGATGGGGACTCTCAGCCGCGGTGGTCGTCGGGTTAACAGGCCGATCAGCCACGCAACGGGATCATCGCGTAACCGCACTGCCACCGCACCGTCCGTTGATGAGCGGCCGAGAGGGCCGCTGATTGCGCGGGGCTCGGAAAGGTCTCCCAGTCTTCCGGCGGCGGCCGCGGAATCTGGTGAGCGCCTGGGTTTCGGTCGGTCAGGATCGCAAGCATGAGGGGTCTGAAGATCGAGTCGGCATGCGTCGACGAGATCTTGGTGAACCCCTCGACCACGAACTGGAGTCGCGACGCCCTCTGACCCGGAAGGTAGCCGAGTCTTTATGACCGACGATCGCACCCTGGACTACCTCAAGCGGACCACCGTCGAGCTGCGCCAGGCCAAGCGCCGGGTTCGTGAGCTGGAGCAGGCCGCTCGGGAGCCGATCGCGGTGGTCGGCATGGGCTGCCGTTTCCCGGGTGGCATTACCTCGCCGGACGAGTTGTGGACGCTGCTGGATGAGGGGCGCGAGGCGATCGGGGAGTTCCCCACCGACCGGGGCTGGGACCTAGCGGGGCTGTATCACGCCGACCCGGGCGTGGCCGGTTCCAGTTACGTCCGCCATGGTGGCTTTCTGTATGACGCGGGAGACTTCGACCCCGGTTTCTTCGGAATGAGCCCGCGTGAGGCGTTGGCCACCGACCCACAACAACGGATCGTGTTGCAAACCGCGTGGGAGGCATTCGAGCGAGCCGGTATCGACCCTGGCGAGCTGAAAGGGACTGGTGTCGGGGTGTTCGTCGGCGCGGCCGCGACCGGTTACGCCCAGTCTGTTGGCGAGCTGCCCGATGGGGTGCACGGACACCTGCTGACCGGCACGTCGACCTCGATCGTGTCTGGCCGGGTCGCGTTTGTGTTCGGGTTCAAAGGCCCGGCGTTAACGGTTGACACCGCGTGCTCATCGTCATTGGTGACCGTTCATCTCGCGGCCCAGGCGCTGCGGCGTGGCGAATGCTCGATGGCGCTAGCCGGCGGGGTCACCGTGATGCCGACGCCGGGGATGTTCCAGGAGTTCAGCCGTCAGCGCGGGCTGGCGCTCGACGGGCGCTGCAAAGCGTTCGCGGACGCCGCTGATGGGGCCGGCTGGTCGGAGGGCACCGGGCTGATCTTGCTGGAACGCCTTTCCGAGGCTAACCGGCTCGGTCATCCGGTGCTGGCGGTGATCCGGGGCAGCGCGGTGAACTCCGACGGCGCCTCCAACGGGCTGACCGCGCCCAACGGCCCGTCGCAGCGGAAAGTCATCGAGCAGGCGCTGGCCGACGCCGGGCTCACCGCGTCAGAGGTCGACGCGGTGGAGGCCCACGGCACTGGAACCGCGCTCGGCGACCCGATCGAGGCGCAGGCGCTGCTGGCCACCTATGGCCGTGACCGGTTGGGCGAACCGCTCTGGCTCGGGTCGATCAAGTCCAACCTCGGGCACACCCAAGCCGCCGCTGGGGTGGCCGGAGTGATGAAGCTGGTGCTTGCCATCCAGCACGCCCGGCTGCCGCGAACCCTGCACATTGACCGCCCCACCACGCACGTCGACTGGGCCTCGGGCAACGTGGCACTGCTCACCGCCGCCCAGCCATGGCCGGCCACCGGGCGGGCCCGCCGAGCGGCGGTGTCGTCGTTCGGCATCAGCGGCACCAATGCCCACATCATTGTGGAGCAGGCACCGGAGGCGGTCTCTGCTGGTGACGTCGTCCCTCGGCCGCGCGGTGCCGGCGAGGCCAGCGCGAGTTACCAGGGCGGTTTCGTGCCGTGGTTGGTTTCGGCCCGTTCGGCGGTGGCGCTGCGGGCCCAGGCGGCGCGGCTGCTCGACTTTGTCGAGGATCAGCCCGACCTACCGGTCCAGGACGTCGCCCATGCGCTGTTCACCACCCGGGCGATGTTCGAGCACCGCGCCGCCGTCGTCGGTCGTACCCGCGATGAGCTCGTCGCCGGGTTGGCCGCGATCACCCAAGAATTGTCGGTCGGTTCTGTTATCCACGGCAGCGTGACCAAAGGCAAGCTGGCTTACCTTTTCACCGGTCAGGGCGCCCAGCGCGCCGGTATGGGCCGGGAGTTGGCCCAGGTGTTCCCGGCGTTCGCTGAGGCACTCGACGACGTGTGCCGGCGGTTTGACCGCGAGCTGGACCGGCCGCTGAAGGCCGTGCTTCACAGTGCCGAAGGCACCCCCGACGCCCAGCTGCTGCACGAGACCGCTTACACCCAGCCAGCGCTGTTCGCGCTGGAAGTCGCGCTACACCGGCTGCTCACCCGGTTAGGCCTGCGACCGGATCTCCTGCTCGGCCATTCCATTGGTGAACTTGTCGCCGCGCACGTCGCCGCGGTGATCAGCATCGACGACGCGGTGCGGCTGGTCGCGGCCAGGGGCCGGCTCATGCAGGCACTGCCCCCAGGTGGGGCCATGGTGGCGTTGGAAGCGGCCGAGGACGAGATCGCGCCGTTGCTGGCCCAACACGACGGACGGGTATCGATCGCCGCCGTCAACGGTCCCCGAGCCACTGTGGTCTCCGGTGACCGCGACGCAGTGGACGCGGTCGTCGCGCGGGTCGCCGAGCGCGGCCGGCGTACCCAGCGCCTTCGGGTGAGCCACGCGTTCCACTCCTCGCACATGGAGACGATGCTCGCCGACTTTGCCCAAATCGCCCGCGCCGTGACGTACGCCCCACCGAAGGTGCCAATCGTCTCCAACCTCACCGGTCGCGTCTCCACCACCACCGAGCTGTGCGATCCGGAGCACTGGGTGCGCCACGTGCGCGAGACCGTCCGATTCGCCGACGGGGTCAGCGCGCTCACCGCCGCCGGTGCCAGCTGGCTCCTCGAGCTGGGGCCGGACACCGTGCTCACCGCGATGGCCCGCGAAACCCTAGAGGAGACAGATACCGGCCCGGTGACGACGGTCAGCCTGCTGCGCGCCAAGCAGCCTGAAGAGCGCACGCTCATCACCGCGCTGGCTAGCCTGCACACCGCTGGTCGTAGCCCGGGCTGGTCGACGATGTCGACCGGCCGCGCGGTCGAGCTACCGACCTACGCGTTCACTCAACAGCGATTCTGGCTGGAACCGGCGGTGCCGGATCACACCGGGACCAATCCGGCCGCGGCCGAAGACGTCGCCGGGTGGGGTTACCGCATCACCTGGACCCCGAAGCAGATCCAGTCGCGGGGTCCGCTGCCCGGGCGCTGGCTGGTCGTCTTGCCGCGACCGGGGGTGGCCGACGAGCTGTGCGAGCGCATCACCGGGATGCTCTCCAGCGGCGCGAGTATCGAGCAGGCCCGGCTGGATGAGCTGTCGGAATGTGAGCCGACCGCGCTGAGCGGGGTGCTCTCCCTGCTCGCGCTCGACGAGCGCGACCGCGACGGCGTCCCCGCCGGCCTGGCCGATACCCTCGAACTGCTTCATACACTGTCGGCCGCCGGGATAACCGCGCCGCGCTGGTTGGTGACCACCGGCGCGGTAGCGGCCACGTTGTCGGAGGACCTCCCGCACCCGCTGCAGGCCGCCGTGTGGGGCCTCGGCCGCACCGCCGCCGTGGAACACCCGCAAACCTGGGGCGGGCTGATCGATCTGCCGGTCGAGGCGGACCCGCGATCTCTGCGCCGCTTGCGGGACACACTGAGTACCCCGGACGTCGAGCGGGAACTCGCGATCCGTCCCGGCGCCACTTACACCCGGCGGCTAGCTCGTACGCTCGCCAGCCAGGACGAGTGGCGGCCCGACGGCACAGTGCTGATCACTGGTGGCACCGGCGCCGTGGGTACACACATTGCTCGCGGGCTGGCCACGCTCGCCCCGGGGGTGCGGCTGGTGTTGCTGTCCCGGCGGGGGCTGGACGCGCCGGGCGCGGTCGAGCTGCACCGCGAGCTCACCGAACTCGGCGCCTGGGTGAGCGTCGAGGCCTGCGACGCCGCCGACCGCGCCGGGTTGGCGCGGCTGCTGGACCGGCTGGACCACGAGGGCCACGGCGTGCGTGCGGTACTGCACACAGCGGGTGTGCTCGACGACGGTGTGCTCGACGCTCAGACACCTCAGCGGCTGGCTACCGTCCTGCGCCCCAAGCTCGATGCCGCACAGCACCTTGACGAGCTGACTCGAGACCAGGAGCTCTCGGCGTTTGTGCTGTTCTCCTCGTTTGCCGCGACCCTGGGCTCCGCCGGCCAAGCCAACTACGCGGCGGCCAACGCCGCGCTTGACGCGCTCGCCACGCGCCGCCGCGCCGCCGGCTTGCCGGCGGTGTCCATCGCCTGGGGGCCTTGGGCGGGTCTGGGCAACAGCGCCGCTGGCATGGCTGCTGACACCGCTGTGATTCGTCGGCTGCGCCGAGGTGGGCTGCGCCCGCTTGACCCAGACCTGGCCGTCACCGCGCTGCTGCGGGTCGCTGTCGGTCCCGACGCCAACACCGCCGTGGTCAACGTTGACTGGGCGACCTTCACCCGGGGCTTCGGACCGGGACAGGTTCCCCCGCCGCTGGCCGACCTACCTGAGATCCGCCGCGGCCGAACCGAGGAAATGATGGCGCCGTGGTCCGGTTGGCCGACCGGCGACGGCGCGGCGGCCGCGGGCTCCCAGCTGCGCCAGCGGCTGTCCGGGCTACCCGAACGTGAGCGCGGCCAGCAGATGCTGGAGCTGGCGCGTGCGTGCGTTGCATCGGTACTCGGCCATTCCGGACCAGCGGATATCCCGCCCGACCAGGCGTTGCGCGAGCTGGGCCTTGACTCGCTGACCGCCGTGGAACTGCGTAACCAGCTCGAGCGGCTGACCCAGCTGAGCTTACCGGCGACCGTGGTCTTCGATCACCCGAACGCGGCGGCCCTGGCCGCGCACCTGCTCGCCGAGTTGGCTCCGGCGGCTGATTCAGCCAGCCTCGCGCAGCACCACCCACGAGCGGCCGAAACCGGGACCGACTCTGTCGCGGTGGTCGGCATGGCCTGTCGGTTCTCCGGCGGGGTGCGCTCACCCGAGCAGCTGTGGGAGCTGCTCGTCGCCGGCGGCGACGCGATCAGCGCCGCCCCGACCAACCGGGGCTGGCCGGCCGGAGCGACCGGGGTCCGGGGTGGTTTCCTGGCCGACGCCGACGCGTTCGACGCCGATTTCTTCGGTATCTCCCCGCGCGAGGCACTGGCTATGGACCCGCAGCAGCGCCTGCTGCTGGAGACGGTGTGGGAGGCCACCGAGAACGCCGGCATCGATCCGGTGTCGCTGCGGGGATCACAGACCGGCGTGTTCGCCGGCACCAACGGCCAAGACTACGGCGCGCTGCTGCGCTACAGCCGGCACGACGTGACCGGCCACGCCGGGCTGGGCACGTCAGCGGCGGTGCTCTCCGGCCGGGTGTCCTACTTGCTCGGGCTGGAGGGCCCCACGATCACCGTGGACACCGCGTGCTCATCTTCGCTAGTGGCGATCCATTGGGCGGCACGGGCGCTGCGCGCGGGCGAGTGCTCGCTGGCTTTCGCCGGTGGCGCCACCGTGATGACCACTCCCGGCGCGTTCGACGAGTTCGGCCGCCAGGGCGGCTTGGCTCCAAACGGACGGTGCAAGGCCTTCGGGGCCGGCGCGGACGGCACCGGCTGGGGCGAAGGCGTCGGCGTCATGCTGCTGGAGCGACTGTCCGACGCGCGGCGCAACGGTCATCGAGTACTGGCTGTCGTACGTGGTAGCGCGGTGAACTCCGACGGCGCCAGCAATGGCCTCACCGCGCCGAGCGGCCGCGCGCAACAGCGCGTGATACGGATGGCGCTGGCTGACGCCGGCCTTGGTGTGACCGACGTCGACGCGGTCGAGGCGCACGGCACCGGAACCCGGCTCGGCGATCCGATCGAGGTTGGCGCGCTGCTGGCCACCTATGGAACGGCCCGCACGAATCCGCTGCTGCTCGGCTCGGTGAAATCGAACCTCGGCCACACCCAGGCGGCCGCCGGTGTCGCCGGGGTGATCAAGAGCGTGCTCGCGCTGCGGCACGGTGTGCTGCCCGCGACCCTGCACGCCGCAGAGCCGACCACCGAGGTTGACTGGTCGGCCGGCAGCGTGCGTCTCGTGTCTGAGACTACCGCGCTGCCCGAGGTGTCCCGCCCGCCGCGCATCGGCGTCTCCGCCTTCGGGGTCAGCGGCACCAACGCACACGTGATCATGGAACAGGGCGATCCCGCTCCCGCCGATATTCCCGCGGCTGATGAAGCCGACGACCGGGCCATGCTGGCTTGGGTGCTCTCGGCCAAGGGGGAGCCAGCGCTGGCCGCGCAGGCCGCCCGGCTCGAGGAGACGCTGGAGCGAAGTGGCCTCGGTATGGCGGTTCGGCCGGTTGATGTGGCTGTCGCGCTGGCCACCACCCGTGCGGCCTTGCCTACCCGCGCGGTTGTCGTCGGGGCTGGTCAAGCCGCCTTGCGCGCCGGACTGCGCGCGGTGCGAGCCGGTGAGCCCCACCCGAACGTGGTGCGTGGCGGCGCCACCGGGCCCAGCGAAGCCGGACGGCTGGCGTTCCTGTTCACCGGCCAGGGCGCCCAGCGGCTCGGGATGGGGCGCGAGCTCGCTCAACGAGAGCCCGTCTTCGCCGCTGTCTTCGATGACGCGTGCGCGCACTTAGATGCCCACCTCGACCGGCCGCTACGGGACGTCGTCTGGGCCGAGGAAGGCACAGCGGACGCCGTGCTGCTGGATGGCACTGACTACACCCAGGCCGGGGTGTTCGCGGTGGGACTGGCGCTGTTTCGGCTGTGGGAGTCCTGGGGCGTGCACCCTGACCTGCTGCTTGGTCACTCGATCGGCGAGCTGATCGCCGCGCACGTAGCAGGGGTGTTCTCGCTGCCCGATGCCGCGCGGCTGGTCGCGGCCAGGGGCCGGCTGATGCAGGAACTGCCGGCCGAGGGGGCGATGGTGTCGGTGCGGGCCAGCGAGTCTGAAGCACTGGCGTGCCTGGCGGGAACCGGTGTCGACCTCGCCTCGGTCAACGGCCCGGACTCCGTCGTGCTGAGCGGGCGCCAGGACGCGGTGCTCGCGCTGGCGGCCCGCTTCGAGGCGATGGGCCGCTCGACTAAGCGCCTGCGGGTCGCTCGAGCGTTCCACTCCTCGTTGCTGGACCCGATGCTCGCGGGATTCGCCGAAGTGGCCGCCCAGATCGACTACGCCGAACCGAAGATCGGCCTGGTTTCCAACGTCACCGGCGAGCTGGCCACCGGCGACGAGCTGCACGATCCGGACTATTGGGTGCGCCAAGTGCGGGCGACCGTCCGGTTCGCCGACGGGGTGCGCCAGCTCGCTGAGCAGCGCGTCACCGGGTTCCTGGAAGTGGGACCGAGCTCCGCGCTCGCCGCGCCCGCCCGCGAAACGCTCCCGGACGGCCAGCACACGGTCGTCGCGTCCATGCGCACCGGTGTCGACGAGCAGGAACAGATGCTGCGCGCGGCGGCGGGCCTGCACACCGGCGGCTTCCCGGTCGCCTGGGCACAGGTCTTCCCCGACGGCGATGCCCGCCGGGTCACGCTACCCACCTACGCTTTCCAGACACAGCGATTCTGGCCGGAGCTGGCGGCCCCGGCAGCCAGCAGCGACCCAGCCAGCTCGTGTTTCTGGACAGCCGTGGACGGCCAGGACGCCATGGCTCTGGCCGCCGAGCTGGACCTGGATCCGAGCGTCCCGTTGCGGGACGTCGTTCCCGCGCTTGCCCGCTGGCGGCGCCGGAAGCTGGACGAGGCCGAGCTGGACGCACTGCGCTACCGCGTCGAGTGGATCCCGGTGACCGGTGAGCAAACCCCGCGCGTGACAGGGGAGTGGCTGCTGGTCACCGGCGGCGCGCACGCCGGGGAGATCGCGGAAAGCCCGCTTGGGCGTGCGCTGCGCGCGCTCGGCGCGCGGATCAGCCTGGTGCTGGTCAGACCTGGGGACGACCGCGCCACGCTGACCGAACGCCTGCGCAACCATGTAGCCGACCGGCCGGTCGCCGGGGTGCTCTCGTTGCTGGCTATCGGTGACGTGGACGCTCATTCAGATGACGACTGGTTCGGATACGGCTTGGCGCTGGTCCAAGCGCTCGGCGACGCGGGAATCGGTGCTCCGCTGTGGCTGGCCACCGCCGGGGCGGTCGGCGCCGGCGACCCGGTCGGCGACCCGGCGCAGCACCAGCTGTGGGGTCTTGGCGCCAGCATCGCGCACGAGCACCCCGACCGGTGGGGCGGTTTGGTGGATCTCCCGGCCAGCGGTTGGTCCACCGGTGACCTTGACACCCTCGACGAACGCATCGCCGGTCGCCTCGCCGCCGTCCTGGCCGGTGGGTATCCGGCGAACCAGCTCGCGCTGCGCACCACCGGTGTGCTAGCTCGGCGGGTGACTCACGCCCCGCTGGTCTCAGGCGGCTCGTCCGGTTCATGGGCACCGTCGGGCACGGTGCTCATTACCGGCGGCACGGGCGCGCTCGGGGCCGCCGTCGCCCGCCGATTCGCCACCCTTGGTGCCGCTCACCTGGTGCTCACCAGCCGCCGCGGCGAGGACGCCGACGGCGCGGCGGAGCTGGCGGCGGAGCTGACCGCGCTCGGCGCGCGGGTCACGATCACCGCCTGCGATGTCACCGATCGGGAAGCCGTCGCGCGGGTCATCAAGGAGGTCCCGGTAGACGCCCCGCTGACGGCCGTGGTGCACGCCGCTGGAGTACTCGACGACGGGACGGTCGACTCGCTCACCCCGCAACGGCTCCATACCGTGCTAGCCGTGAAAAAACAGGGCGCGCAGCACCTGCACGAGCTGACCACGCACTGTGAGCTCGACGCGTTCGTGCTGTTCTCCTCCCTCGCCGGCACCTTCGGCGCGGCCGGACAAGCCAATTACGCGGCGGCCAACGCCTTCCTCGACGCATTCGCCGAGGTCCGCCGCCAGCACGGCCTACCGGCTACTTCAGTGGCGTGGGGGCCCTGGCAGGGCGACGGCATGGCCGGGCCGGGCGTCGTCGAACGCATGCGGCGCGGCGGTGTCCACCCGCTGCCGGTGGCCAGCGCCGTCGCGGCCCTGGAGGCGGCGATCACCGCCAACGACACCCATGTGCTGGTCGCCGACCTGGAGTGGGAGCGTTACGGGGCCGGACTGCTGCGCGGCCCGCACCGCGCGCTGGTGGAACACCTGCCCGAGGTGCGCGCACTGGCCGACGCGGTAGCGCATACCGCGACCCAGGATGGCACATCGAGCGGACTATTTGACGGCTTCGCCGGACTGTCCGCCGACGAACAGCGGCGCAAGCTGCGAGTCCTCGTTCGAAGCCAGGTGGCGGCGGTCCTCGGCCATTCCCGCTTCGACCAGGTGAGCGACCGCACCCCGTTCCGTGAGCTGGGCTTCGACTCGTTGACCGCGGTGGATCTGCGCAACATGCTCGCCGGGGTTACCGGGCTGACCCTGCCGGCCAGCCTGATCTATGACCATCCAAGCGTCACCGCCCTGGTCGAATATCTGGGCGCGCAGCTGATACCGGCGGCGGCCGACCCGATTGCCCAGCTGGTCGAAGACATCAACCGCCTGGAAGCAGACCTGATGCGGATCGACGCCGGATCAAACGAGCGCGACCTGCTGGTGGAGCGGCTACGGGCCGTGTTGTCCCGCCGAGCTTCCGCGGTCGGTGCGCGGGCGCCCGCCGCGTCGCTAAACGGAGCGGGCGCGGAAGAACTGTACGACTTCATCGACAACGAACTGGGTCTGTGACCTGTGGTTGACCCAAATCCTGAGGGACGCGGCAGGCGCGCCCGCCGGGGGAGGCTTCGATGACGGACCACAAGATGCTGGAGTACCTCAAGAAGGTCACCACCGAGCTTCGGGACACCCGCCAGCGCCTCAACCATGTTCACGCCCAGGCGCGGGAACCGATCGCGATCATCGGGATTTCCTGCCGATTCCCCGGCGGGGTGACCTCCGCGGCCGGCCTGTGGGATCTGGTGGCCGCCGGGGCCGACGCGATGACCGAGTTCCCCGCTGAGCGTGGTTGGGACCTTCATGGGTTCTCCTCGGCGTCGGGCTCGCTGCCGGTCGGTGGGTTCCTGCGCGGCGTGGACGAGTTCGACCCCGGATTCTTCGGGATTTCACCGCGTGAGGCGTTTGCGATGGATCCCCAGCAGCGACTGGCGCTGGAGTGCGCCTACGAAGCCTTGGAGCACGCGGGGCTGGACGTGTCCCGACTGCACGGTTCAGACACCGGGGTGTTCCTGGGCACCAACGGCCAAGACTACCCGGCGTTGCTCGCGGTATCGGCCGATGGCGCGGACGCGATTGGGCACGCCGCGACCGGCAACATCGCCTCGGTCTTGTCCGGCCGGGTCTCCTACGTGCTTGGTCTGGAAGGCCCGGCGATGTCGGTGGACACCGCCTGTTCGTCGTCCCTGGTGGCACTGCACCTGGCGATGCAGGCGCTACGGCGCGGTGAGTGCTCGCTGGCCTTGGCCGGCGGGGTGACGGTGATGTCCACCCCGGCCGCGTTCGAAGAGTTCGCCCGCCAAGGCGGGCTGGCTCCCGACGGGCGGTGCAAGGCATTCGCTGACGGGGCCGATGGCACCAACTGGGGCGAGGGCGCCGGTGTGCTGGTGGTGAAGCGCCTCTCGGACGCCCACCGCCATGGACATCGCGTACTGGCCATCGTCACCGGCTCAGCGGTGAACTCCGATGGCGCCTCGAACGGGTTGACCGCCCCGAATGGTCCTTCGCAACGGCGGGTGATCGCGCGGGCGCTGGCTGATGCTGGTCTGCGGGCCTCGGACGTCGATGTGGTGGAAGCACACGGCACCGGCACAGCCCTGGGTGACCCGATCGAGGCGCAGGCGCTGCTGGCCACCTATGGTCAGCACCGGGAGACGCCGCTGTATCTAGGCTCGATCAAGTCGAATATCGGGCACACCCAGGCCGCCGCCGGGGTGGCCGGTGTGATCAAGATGGTCGAGGCGCTGCGGCGGGCCGAGATACCGCGCACGTTGCATGTTGAGCAACGCACCCCGCACGTGGACTGGACGGCGGGTGCCGTGGAGCTGGCCACCGAGCATCGGCCGTGGCCGGTGACCGGCCGGCCTCGTCGGGCGGGCGTGTCATCGTTTGGAATCAGCGGCACGAACGCGCATGTGATTCTCGAGCATGCGCCCGAAACTGAGACCCCGCCACTTTCGGCGCGTCCGGTGGACGTGGTGGTGCCGTGGGTGGTCTCGGGGGCTGATCCGGGCGCCGCAACCCAGAACCTGGCGCGATTGGCCGAGATCGACGCCGATCCGGTCGACATCGGCTGGTCATTGGTGACCACTCGGGCTGCGCTGCCGGAGCGGGCCGTGGTGGTGGGTGCCTCGCGCGCTGACCTGTCGGCGGCCGTGCCGGTGCGGGGTCGGGTTGGTAGCGAGGGCCGGGTTGGAGTGGTGTTCTCCGGCCAGGGCGCCCAGCGCCCCGGTATGGGCGTCCAGCTCGCCGCTCGGTTCCCGGTCTTCGCGAGCGCGTTTGGCGAGGTGCTCGACCAGTTCGACCCACGAGTGCGCGAGGCGTTAGCCGATGAGCGGGTGGATCGTACCGAGTTCACCCAGCCGAGCCTGTTCGCTTTCGAGGTAGCGCTCTACCGGCTTCTCGAGTCGTGGAGGGTACGGCCGGAAGTGCTGATTGGTCACTCAATCGGTGAGCTGACCGCCGCCTATCTCGCCGGAGTGTGGTCTCTGCCAGACGCCTGCCGGTTGGTCGCGGCGCGTGGCCGGCTCATGGGTGGCTTACCGGCGGGCGGGGCGATGGTCGCGTTGCACGGCGGCGAGGCCGCCGTCCGGGAGGCACTGACCGAGGGTGTGTCGATCGCGGCGGTCAACGGACCTGACGCGGTGGTGATCTCCGGCACCGAATCTGAGGTCGTTGCGATCGCCGAGGCTTGGCCCGGTAAGTCCTCCAGGCTGCGGGTGAGCCATGCGTTCCATTCCGTGCTGATGGAGCCGATGCTGACGGAGTTTCGCGCCATCGCGGCGAGTTTGACCTACGCGCAGCCGTCACTGCCGGTGATCTCCAACTTGACCGGTGGGCTGGTCGACCAGCTGACCGATCCCGAATACTGGGTGCGGCAGGTGTGCCAGACGGTGCGGTTCGCCGACGGCATCACCGCGCTACTGGAGCGCGGCGTGGACGCGGTGGTGGAGGTCGGACCGAAGGCCGCGCTGTCTGGAGTGATCACTGAGATCGCCGGCGACCGCGGCGTGACGGTCGCCGCGCTGGGCCGGGACGAGGCCGAGGTCCAGGCCGTGTTGGCCGGCGCGGCGCGACTGTGGGTATCTGGGGTGGGCGTCAACTGGGCCGAGACGTTCACCGGCCTCGAACCGCGCCCGGTAGAGCTGCCGACGTACGCGTTCCAGCGACGGCGGTTCTGGCCGCGTCCGAAGCTACGCCCGATCGCCGAGGTGGCTGACTCCTGGCGGTACGAGATTGGCTGGGCTCCGGTCGATTACCCAGCTGAGACCTCGGTTCACGGGCCGTGGCTCATCGTGGTCGACCCGCGTGACCGCGCTGCGGCCGACGCGCTTAGCCACGCGCTGGTCGACGCCGTGGTCCTCGAGCTGGACACGGACGATCGCGCCGTGGCGGCGGAATTGGTGCGCCAGGCACAGGGTGACTCGCTCGCCGGAGTGGTCAGCTTGATCGGCTGGACACCGTCGGTGAGCCCGGTCGATGAGCTGTGGCGTTTCGTTGTGCTGGTGCAGGCCCTGGCGGACAGCGGCGTGCGGGCGCCGTTGTTCTGCCTGACTCGAGGTGCCGCCACCGCCGAGCCCGGGGACTTGCGCTCGGCGAGCGCTACCGCGCTGTGGGGTGTGGCGCGGGTGGCCGCGATGGAGAACGCGGTGCGGTGGGGCGGTGTCCGTGACCTCCCGCTCTCCGGGGCGAGCGCCGCGTGGTCGGACGTGGCGCGCACGCTGCGCCCCGACGTCGGCGCGGAGCCTGAGCTTGCGCTGCGCCCGGATGGTCTTTTCGCCCGCCGCCTCCGGCACACCCCGGCGGGCAGCACGGGGAACCCACCCGACCTCAGCGGCGGCACGGTGCTGATCACCGGCGGTACCGGCGGCCTGGGCGCCTGGGTCGCTCGATGGCTGACTGGCATGCGGCCAACCCGCATTGTGCTGGCTAGCCGATCCGGCCGGGCGCCAACCGCCGAACTTGAACACGAGTGCGCCGAGGCGGGTATCACGCTCGAGGCGGCCGCATGTGATGTCACCGATGGCGGTGCGGTGCGCCAACTCGTCGAGTGGATTCACGCGTCGGGCGCGCCGCTGCGCGGTGTGGTGCACGCCGCTGGCACCGTCGCGGACATCGGGGTGTTGGACACCGACCGGCAGGGCTTCGAGACAGTGGTCCGAGTCAAGATCGATGGCGTTTGGCATCTCCATGAGGCGACGTCGGGGTCAGACCTGGCCTTGTTCGTCACGTTCTCATCGATCGCCGGGGTGTGGGGTTCGGCCGGACAGGCCGCATACGCCGCTGGTAACGCCTACCTTGACGGCCTGGTCGTGTGGCGCCGAGCTGAGGGGCTGCCCGGGACCTCGGTGGCGTGGGGTCCCTGGGCCGGCGGGGGAATGGCCGCCGACGACGCCAAGGCCGACTACCTGGCCCAGCGTGGGGTGACCCGGATGGCGCCCGAAGCGGCGATCACCGCGTTGACCCGAGCGGTCGGCAACGACGTGGCGCACTCGATCGTCGCTGACATCGCGCCGGCCCGGCTCGGTGCGCTGTTCGACGCAGTTGGGCTCGGCGCGCTGTTCGCCGAGCTGCCCGAGGCCGGCGTGGCGGCAGCCGCGCCCGATCCGGTGGCACGTGAGCGGTCAGAGAGCGCCGCTGGCGGCGCATTCGCGGCGCGGCTGGCCACGTTGCCGTTGGTGGAACGTCGGCCTGCGGTTGGTGCTCTCGTGTGCGAAAAGGTCGCGGCGGTCCTGGGCTTCCCCAACCCCGAAGCCATCGAGATGGATCGCCCATACCGGGAACTGGGTTTCGACTCGCTGACCGCGGTGGAGTTCCGCGCCGCGTTGCGGGCGGCGACTGGGGCCGCGGTCAGCGCTACGGTGGTGTTCGACCACCCGAGCCCGGCGGCGACCCGCGAGTACCTGTTGGGGCTGCTCGGGTTGGGGGAGCACCAGGCCCCGGCCGCCAAGGTAACCGTCAGCGCCGATCCGGACGAGCCGATCGCGATCGTCGGGATGGCGTGTCGGCTGCCTGGTGGGGTGGCCTCACCGGAGGACCTATGGGCGCTGGTGCACGCCGGCCGTAGTGGCATCGGGCCGTTCCCGGCCGATCGTAGCTGGGATCCGAACCTGTCTGGGCAGGGCGGTTTCATCGACGGAGCCGCCGATTTCGACGCGGCGTTCTTCCGGATCTCGCCGCGTGAGGCGCTCGCGATGGATCCGCAACAGCGCCAAGCGCTCGAATGCTCGTGGGAGGCGTTGGAGCGCGCCGGGATTGACCCGCGGTCGCTGCGCGGCAGTGACACCGGGGTGTTCCTCGGGGTCGGCACCCCGGACTACGCCTCGCGGCTATCCGGAGCTACCGACCCGTCCGACGGCGATGGTTACCTGCTGACCGGTACCGCGCAGAGCGTGATCTCCGGGCGGGTGTCGTATGTGCTCGGTCTGGAAGGCCCAGCGCTGTCGATCGATACCGCCTGCTCTTCTTCGCTGGTTGCGTTGCATTTGGCGGCGCAGGCGCTGCGGCGGGGGGAGTGCTCGATCGCGCTGGCCGGCGGCGTCCAGATCATGTCCACTCCTGGGGCGTTCGTTGAGTTCGGCAAACAGGGCGGGCTGGCGTCGGACGGGCTGTGCAAGTCCTTCTCTGACAGCGCCG
Source organism: Pseudonocardia sp. (assembly GCA_019244295.1). Lineage (GTDB taxonomy): Bacteria > Actinomycetota > Actinomycetes > Mycobacteriales > Pseudonocardiaceae > Pseudonocardia. The sequence continues at coordinate 15,464 of JAFASX010000062.1, read as the reverse complement.
ACGGCACCGGCTGGGGTGAGGGTGTGGGTGTGATCGTCGTCGAACGGCTGTCGGATGCTCGGCGCCGCGGTCATCAGGTGCTGGCGGTGGTGACCGGTTCGGCGGTGAATCAGGATGGGGCGTCGAACGGGCTGACCGCGCCGAATGGGCCGTCGCAGCAGCGGGTGATCACCCGTGCGCTCGCCGAGGCTGGCCTCACCCCGGCCGAGGTGGACGCGGTGGAGGCGCACGGCACCGGCACTAAACTCGGCGACCCGATCGAGGCCCAAGCTCTGCTGGCGACGTACGGCCAGGACCGCGAGACCCCGCTGTATCTGGGTTCGGTCAAATCCAACATCGGACACACCCAAGCCGCCGCCGGCGTCGCCGCCGTCATCAAAACGGTCGAGTCGCTGCGGCGCGGGATCCTTCCCCCCACCCTGCACGTCGACGCCCCCTCCACTCACGTGGACTGGTCGGCCGGCGCGGTCGAGCTGCTCACCAGGGCACGCGACTGGCCCGAGACCGGGCGGCCGCGCCGGGCGGGAGTGTCGGCGTTCGGCATGAGCGGAACAAACGCGCATATCGTGCTGGAACACGACCCCAGCCACGACGAGCCGGTCGTGGTGGGGGAAGCCTGGCTGGAGCAAGAAACACTGGTACCGCTGGTGCTGTCCGCGCAGACCGCGGCCGCGCTGGTGGCCGGCGCCGCCACGCTGCGCGACACCCTCACCGAGCGCTGCGACTGGTCACCGGCCGAACTCGCGTGCTTCGTCACTACCACCCGATCCCGGTTCAGCCACCGGGCTGTTGTGCTGGGCGCGAACCGAAAAAACCTGCTCGCTGGGCTCGACGCGGTGGCGCGTGGGGAGGAGCTCGACACCGTGGCGCGAGGCAACGCCCGCGCCCGGGACAAAGTCGTGTTCGTTTTCCCCGGCCAAGGTTCGCAGTGGGCGGGGATGGCCACCGCGTTATTCGCGGAGTCCGCGGTCATGCGGGATGCGCTGCGCGAATGCGACGCGGCGCTGCGGCCCCACACCGGTTGGTCGCTGCTCGACGTGCTCAACGGAATTGACGGCGCGCCCGAACTGGAGCGGGTCGACGTGGTCCAACCCGCGCTGTTTGCCGTGCTAGTCGCGCTCGCCCGGCTCTGGCAGGCCCACGGTGTCCAGCCCGCCGCGGTGCTCGGGCATTCTCAGGGCGAGATCGCGGCCGCGCACATCGCCGGCGCGCTCAGCCTGGCCGACGCCGCCAGCGTCGTCGCGCTGCGCAGCAAAGCACTGCTGGCATTGAGCGGGCGCGGCGGCATGGCTTCGGTTGCCCTGCCCGCCGCTGAGACGACCACCCTGGTCGAACCGTGGGGCAGCCGGCTCAGCCTCGCCGCCACCAACAGCCCACGCTCCACTGTCGTCTCCGGCGATGCCACCGCGATCAACGAACTGCTCGAAACCTGCGGACGACGGCAGATCCGCTCCCGCCGCATCCCGGTCGACTACGCATCGCACAGCACTGACATCGAAAGCGTCCGCGACGAGCTACTCAGCACGCTCGACGAAATTATTCCGCAGGCTACTGACGTCGTGTTCCACTCCACCGTACGTGGTATCGATCTCGACACCAGCGAACTCACCGCCGCGTACTGGTATGACAACCTGCGCGAGCCGGTGCGTTTCGACGCTGGGACGCGGGCTCTTCTGGAACGTGGCTACCACACGTTCGTCGAAATCAGCCCACACCCCGTGCTGGTGCTGGGCTTGGAAGAAACATTTGTCGACGCCGGCGACGAGCGGGCGGTCGCGCTGGAGACGCTGCGCCGGGATGATGGTGGCGCCGAACGATTCTTTGCCTCGCTGGCCCGCGCGCACGCGGTTGGCGTGCCGGTGTCCTGGGAACCGGCCTTCGACGGCGTGCGGCGGCGGCACTTCAATCTACCCACCTACCGCTTCCAACACACTCGCTACTGGGCGAGCCCGGCAAACGCCCCCGGCGGCGGCGCCGGCCTGCGACCGGCCAGGCATCCGTTGCTCGGCGTAGTGGTCGAGCTGCCCGCGACGGGGGGGCTGATGCTCAGCGGGCTGCTGTCCGCCGATACCCAACCCTGGCTCGCTGACCACGCGGTACTCGGCGCGGTGATTGTGCCGGGTGCCGCGCTCGTTGATTTCGCGCTCACCGCTGGCGCGCGCGTTGGCTGCCGGCAACTGGCTGAGCTGACGTTGGAGACCCCGCTGGTGATCCCCGCCGACCAGGCGGTCCGGGTCCAGGTAACCGTGGACGCCCCCGGCCCCGAGGGCGAACGCACTGTCCGCATCCACTCGCTGCCCGACGGCGCGCCCGACGGGCAGGACTGGGTGCCGCACGCGGCCGGCCTGGTCACGGCCGCCCCAACCCAGCGTGATGCGCCCGGACTCACTACCGATCCTGGTCCGGACGCTGAGGAGATCGACCGCGAAACGCTGTACACGATCCTGGCCGAGGCTGGTCTGGACTACGGCCCGGCTTTCCGGGCTTGCCGACGCGCGTGGCGTAGCGGCATCGAATTGTTCGCCGACATCGAGCTCGACATCAGCGTCGCTCCCGCGACCGGATTCCAGGTACATCCCGCGCTGCTGGACGCGGCGCTGCACGTGCTGGGTGTCCGCACCGACCTCGGCCCGGCGACGGCGGACAGCGGTGCACTGCTGCCTTTCGCCTGGACCGGTGTCGTGGCATCGGCCACCGGGGCCACCTCGGCGCGGGCACGGGTTACCCCCGATGGCAGGGGAGCGGTCGCGGTCACCGTGACCGGGCCGGATGGTGTCGTACTGTGCTCGGTTGATCGGTTGGTGCTGCGCCCGCTCGCGGCCGGGTCGCTAGTCGGCGGTCGAGGCTCCGGTTCCACCCTCGCTTTGCGGTGGCGGCCCACCGGGCCGGACACGTCCGCCGCCTCAATGCCGGTGCGGGTGTTCACTGTGCCACCCACCGATCCATACGAAGACCTGGCCGCCGCGACCCACCGGGCGACCGCCGCTGTCCTCGCCGCTGTGCAGAGTTGGCTGGCCGAACCTGAGCCGCTGGAGACTCGGCTAGCCGTGGTGACACGGGGAGCGGTGGCCGTCGATGTTGGGGAGCGGCCCGACCCGGCGGCTGGCGCGGTGTGGGGGTTGGTGCGCTCGGCGCAGTCGGAGAACCCCGACCAGATCGTTCTGGTCGATCTGCCGCCGACCGCCGACGAACGCGTGGAACGCCCGGATCTGCCTGAGCTGGTCGCCCGCGCCGTCGCGGGCGCGGAGCCGGCCATCGCGGTCCGCGCCCGCGACGGCGCGGGCTCCGTCTATGTGGTCTATGTGCCTCGACTCGGTGATGGCCGCGCGCTTGTCCCGCCGATCGGGATGCCGTGGCGGCTGGGCAGCACTCAGAAGGGCAGTCTGGAGAACCTCACCCTGGTGCCACTCCCGGAGCCGCTGACACAGCTGGGCGGTCGCGCGGTCGCGCTGCGGATCGTCGCGGCCGGGCTCAACTTCCTCGACGTGTTCAACTCGCTCGGGCTGGCTCCCCGGGATGACGATTTCTACGGCGCGGAGGCCGTCGCGATCGTCACCGAGGTCGGACCCGACGTCACCGAGGTGCGACCGGGCGACCGGGTCTTCGGCATGGTCAGCCCCGCCTTCGGTACCTACGCCCTGGTGGACGAGCGCAGCATCGCCAAGGTGCCCGGCGGGTGGAGCGACGAGGAAGCCGCTTCGTTCGCGCTGGTCTATCTCACCGCCTACTACGGTTTGGTTGACCTCGGCGGGGTCGGGCCCGGTGACGCCGTGCTTGTGCACGCCGGCGCCGGTGGGGTAGGGATGGCGGCGATCCAACTCGCTCGGCACCTGGGCGCGGACGTCTACGCCACGGCCAGCGAGGGCAAGTGGGACGTGCTGCGCTCACTCGGTGTCGCCAATGACCACATCGGGTCTTCCCGCACGACCGATTTCGAGGCCGTGTTCCGGACGGCCAGCGGCGGGCGCGGTATGGACGTGGTACTCAACTCGCTGACCGGTGAGCTGCTCGACGCGTCGTTGCGGCTGCTCGTTCCGGGCGGGCGGTTCCTGGAGATGGGCAAGGCCGACCGGCGCGACCCGGCCACCCTGGGCGACGTGCGCTACCACGCGTACGACCTCGGCGACGTCGACCTTGACCGGGTGCGGCAGATGCTGCGGGAACTGATCGAACTCGCCGAATCCGGCGTCGTGCACACCCTGCCGGTAACCAGCTGGGACGTACGACACGCACCGGACGCCTTCCGCCACATGAGCCTCGCCCGGCATATCGGCAAGATCGTGCTCACCATGCCGAGACGCTGGGATCCGGCGGGGACGGTGCTGATCACCGGCGGTACCGGGGTGCTGGGTCGGCACGTCGCTCGGCACCTGGTAACCGAGCGGGGGATGCGCAACCTGCTTTTGCTCGGCCGCCGGGGGATAGACGCCCCGGGTATGCCCGAGCTGCGGGCCGAACTGACCGATCTGGGCGCCGACGTGGCGGTGGTCGCCTGTGACGCCGCCGATCGGGATGCCCTGCGCCGAGCACTCGCCGATATCCCGACGGCACACCCCCTGACGGCGGTGGTGCACGCCGCTGGGGTGCTCGACGACGGCTTGGTCTCCTCACTCACCCCGCAGCGGCTGGCCGCCGTGCTGCGGCCGAAGGTCGACGCGGCATGGAACTTGCACGAGCTGACGCGCGACCTCGATCTGGCGGCGTTCGTGCTGTTCTCCGGGCTGTCCGGGGTGTCGGGCGCGCCGGGGCAGGGCAACTACGCGGCGGCGAACGTCTTCCTGGACACCCTCGCGGCGTGGCGGCAGGCCGAAGGGTTGCCCGCCGTGGCGCTGGGCTGGGGTCCGTGGTTGGAACGCACCGGGATGACCAAAGATCTCAGTGACGCCGACTTCGCCCGCATGGCGCGATCGGGCATCCTGCCGCTGCGCACCGAGGAAGGGCTTGAGCTGCTGGAGCGCGCGCTGCTCAGCGCCGAGCCCTACCTTGCCCCGCTGCGGCTAGATACCGCCGCGCTGCGGTCCCGAGGGGGCGCGCTACCGGCGTTGTTGCGTGAGCTGGCGCCGGCCACCCGCGCCGCCACCGCGGTTAGCGTCGCGGCGGATACCCAGGCCCGCCGGTTGGCGAGCATGACTCCGGAGCAGCGCGCCAGTGCCATCACCGAGCTGGTGCGTGGCCGGGCTGCGGCCGTGTTGGGTCTTGCCTCCCCGGCCTCGGTGGAACAGGACACCGCATTCCGAGACATGGGTTTCGACTCGCTGACCGCTGTGGACCTGCGCAACCAGCTCGTGGCCGCTACCGGACTGCGGCTGCCGCCAACGCTGGTGTTCGACTACCCGTCGCCGAGGGTCTTGGTGGACCACCTACTAGCCGAGCTCACACCCAGCCAGGACGAGGCTCGCACCGTGTTGGACGAGCTCGACCGGCTGGAAGACGCGCTGGCGCGGCTGCCAGCCGACGATCTCACCCGCACCAGCGCCTTGGCCCGGATGCGGGCGCTGGTGGCGCGGTGGGAAGACGGAACCGAGCAAGCGGCACCCATCAAGACCACGTTCGCCGTCAAGGACACCGCGCCGCCAAACGGCGAGATCAGCGACGAGGACCTGTTCGCGATGCTCAGCAGGAGATACGGAGAAGCCAATGCCGAATGACACCGTGCCAGGTAAGGCCGTCTCGGCCGGCGCGCTCGACGGAGACAGGACGCGGTATTTCCTCAAGCGGGTCCTCGCCGACCTTGACGCCGCGCAGGAACGGCTGCGGGAACACGAAGCGAGGATCACTGAGCCGATCGCGATTGTCGGGATGAGCTGCCACTTGCCTGGTGGCGTGCGTGATACCGAGCAGTACTGGCGGCTGCTGATCGACGGGCGGGACGCGGTGAGCGGTTTCCCGCTTGACCGGAACTGGAACGTCGAGCTCTATTCCCATCCCGATCCGAATCACCCCCACGCGATCCCTACCCGCCAAGGCGGCTTCCTGAGTGACGCGTCCGAGTTCGACGCTCGGTTCTTCGGCGTCGCTCCCCGCGAGGCCAAGGCCATGGACCCGCAGCAGCGGCTAGTGCTCGAGGGATCCTGGGAGGCGATCGAGAGCGCCGGCATCGATCCGCGCACGCTGCGGGGCAGCCGATGCGGGGTATTCGTCGGCTCGATCTACCACGACTACATGTCCATCTTCGCGATTGACGGCGAGGAACAGACCTACGTTGCCACCGGCAGCGCCGGCAGTGTCGTATCTGGCCGGGTTTCCTACACGCTGGGGTTGGAGGGCCCAGCGGTCACCGTGGACACCGCATGTTCGTCCTCGCTGGTCACCCTGCACCTGGCCGCCCAGGCGCTGCGTGCCCGGGAATGCTCGCTGGCCCTGGCCGGCGGGGTCACCGTGATGGCTTCGCCCGGGTTGTTCTTCACGATGACCAGGCAGGGCGTGCTGGCCAGGGACGGGCGCTGCAAGGCGTTCGCCGACGCGGCCGACGGCGCCGGTTTCGCCGAGGGCTGTGGCATGCTGCTGCTGGAACGGCTCTCCGACGCGCACCGTCACGGCCACCCAGTGCTCGCGGTCATCCGGGGCTCCGCGCTCAACCAGGACGGCACGTCCAACGGCATCTCCGCCCCCAACGGGCCATCCCAACAGCGGGTGATCCGCGCGGCGCTGGCCGCCGCGCGGCTGGGCCCGCAAAGCATCGACGCGGTGGAGGCGCACGGCACCGGCACCGTGCTGGGCGACCCGATCGAGCTCCTGGCGCTGTTGGCCACCTACGGCCGCCACCGCGACCACGGGCGCCCGCTCAAGATCGGCTCGGTGAAGTCCAACATCGGGCACACGCAAGCCGCCGCCGGAGTAGCCGGTGTCATCAAAATGGTCCAGGCCATCCGGCACGGCGTCCTGCCCAAAACGCTGCACGTCGACGCGCCGACCTCCAAAGTCGAGTGGACCGGCGGAGTCGAGCTGCTCACCGAAGCCGAACCGTGGCCGGAAACCGGCGGCCCGCGCCGTGCCGCGGTGTCGTCGTTCGGCATCAGCGGCACCAACGCCCACGTCGTGCTCGAGCAGGCACCCGCGCCTCCCACCCCGGCAACCCAGACCACCACCGTGCGGATCGGTGGCGCCGAACCCGCCCAGGTGCCGTTCGTACTCTCCGGGCTCGATTCCAGCGCGCTGCGGGCGCAAGCCATCAAGCTGCGTGACCACCTCGCGCGGCTCACTGAACCGCTGCCGACGATCGCGCACGCGCTTGCCACCACACGCACCCAGCTCGGCTACCGCGCCGCTCTGCTCGCCGCTGACCGAGCGGAACTCACTCGGACGCTCACCGAGCTCGCCGAAGATCGCGCCACGGACACACCCATCGGCGCAGCCCGCCCCGCGAGCAAGGTGCTGTTTGTGTTTCCTGGCCAGGGTTCTCAGTGGATCGGCATGGGTGCTCAGCTCTACCAGACCTCAGAGGTGTTTGCCACCCGTCTGCGGGAGTGCGCCAAAGCACTGGAGGAGTTCGTTGACTGGCCGGTGCTCGATGTGCTGCACGGGGAGCCGGGCGCGCCGTCACTTGATCACATCGACGTGGTGCAGCCAGCGCTGTTCGCCATGATGGTGGCGTTGGCCGAGGTCTGGCGGTCCCACAATGTGGTCCCGGCCGCTGTGGTCGGCCATTCTCAGGGTGAGATTGCCGCCGCCTGCGTAGCTGGCGGGCTTGACCTGCGCGACGGCGCCCACATCGTGGCGGTGCGCAGCAAGCTGTGGCAGACCATGGCTGGCCAAGGGGCCGTCCTAGCGGTAACGCTTTCCGCCGAGGAAGCCAGGCGACGGATCGAGCCGTGGGGAACCCTGCTGGCCGTCGCCTCGGAGAACAGCCCCACATCATGCACCGTCTCCGGCGTCGTTTCCGCGATCGAGGAGCTTGCCGTCGAGCTCATCGAGGACGGTGTGCAGAACCGCTGGATCCGGGGAATCACTATCGCCGCGCACTCGGCGCAGATCGACCACCTGCGTGAGGAGATGATCGACGCGCTGGGCTCCGTCGCCCCCCGAACCTCCGACGTACCGCTCTACTCCACGGTCACCGGCGGGCTGCTGGACACCGTCGAGATGGACGCCACCTATTGGTACCGCAATACCCGCGACCCGGTGTTGTTCCACCAAGCGGTGTGCGTGGCTCTGGCTAACGGTATCGACGGCGTTCTCGAGATCAGCCCGCATCCGACACTCACCGTCGCGCTCGACGAAACCACCGCACATGCCGGAGCGCAGGTCCCCATCGCGGCGACCCTGCGGCGGGATGACGGTGGCCCCGACCGGCTCGCCTCAGCGTTCGCCGAGGCGCATGTCGCTGGGATTCCAGTCAATTGGGACACCGTTTTCACCGGTCCGTCGCCGGCGGCGGTGCGGTTGCCGACCTACGCTTTCCAGCGGCGCCGGTTCTGGCCAGATGCCTCCTCGCTCTCACGTGCGCCGGTTCAGCAGACAAGGGAAATCGACAGCTGGCGCTACCAGGTGTGTTGGACGAGCGTGCCGTGCACCGCGAGCGTCCCGTTGACCGGACGTTGGCTCGTGCTAGCCCAAAACGACGACCCGATCGCGCCCGGCTTGGCCAAGGGCTTGACGGCCCGAGGCGCCCAGGTGGAGATACGCGCCACGCCCGGCGACGTCCAGGGCGTCAGCGGAGTGGTGTCCCTGCTTTTCCCTAATGTCGTGGCTGCCGCTAGCTTGATGCTGAGCCTCGACAGCGGCGCCCTCCTGTGGTGCGTCACCCGAAGCGCGGTCAGCACCGGCAGCGGCGACCTTGCGCCGGACCCGGTCCAGGCACGCATGTGGGGTTTCGGCCGGATCGCCGCGCTTGAGCACTCCGACCGGTGGGGTGGTCTGATCGACCTGCCAATCGATGACACCTCAGCGTCCATGGTGGACGCCCTGGCGGCGGGAGTCGGGCGAAGCGACGACGAGGACCAGCTCGCCGTGCGAGACGCCCGGCTGCTCGGCCGGCGGATTCGCCGTGCCGCGCCACACGATCCCTCTGTCCAGCCGTGGCGGCCCCGGGGCAGCGTGCTGGTCACCGGCGGCATCAAGGGCGTGGGCGCCGAGATCGCCCTCGGCCTGGCCAAGGCCGGCGCCGAGCGCCTCGTGCTCGTGAGCCGCCGAGGCCCCGACACACCAGGGGCCGATGAGCTCGCCGAGCGGGTGCGCGCGCTCGGCGCCGCCGTGTCGATCGAGGCGTGTGACATCTCCGACCGTGATGCGGTCTCCGACCTACTCGGCCGCATCGGCGAGGTCAACGCGGTCGTGCACGCGGCCGCCGACCCCTTCACCGCGCCGATCGTCGAGCTCGATGCCGGACAGCTCGAGCGGGCGCTGGCGGCCAAGGCGGACGGCGCGGACCATCTTGACCAGCTGCTCGGTAAGGACCTTGACGCGTTCGTCCTGATGTCCTCCAGCGCCGGGGTCATCGGCGGTGGCAACCACGCCGTGTACGCGGCCGCGAACGCGCACCTCGACGCGTTGGCCGAACGCCGATGCGCGGCCGGGTTGCCGGCCACCTCGATCGCCTGGGGTATTTGGGCCGAGGTGGGCGCACTCGCCGACCTGCCGGGAACTCGAGCCGCCCTGGCGTTGCGGGGGCAGCGCGCGATGGCCTCGGAGCCCGCGGTGACCTCGCTGCGTGAGGTGGTCGCCGACGGCGCCGCCACAATGATCGTCGCCGACATCGACTGGCCACGGTTCATCGAGACCTTCACGTTCGTTCGGCCCGCGCCGCTGTTGGCCGACCTGACCGAACACGTGGCTGCTCGCGACCCCGTCGACGAGCCCAGCGCCGCGCCGGTTGATCCGTCGGCATGGCGTGCGCTGTCCGGCGAGCGACTGGTCGAGGCCCTCGAGGAACTCGTCTGCGGCACCGCGACGGCCGTGCTTGGTTACGGTGCGGGCGAGCGGCTGGCGGCCGACCAGAGTTTGGCGGAGGCTGGCTTCGACTCGCTGATGTCCATCCGCCTGCGCAACCGACTCGCCGAGGCGACCGGGCTGACGCTGCCGGCCGGTATCGCGTTTCTGTTCCCGACCGCCGCGGATCTTGCTGTCAACCTGGCCGCCGAACTCGGCGGCGGTGCTCCCGAGCTGGGACAGGCTGTGCGCGAGATTGACACGCTCGCGGAGATCTTCGCCGAGTCCTGGCGCCAGGGCCGCATCGAAGACGGATACAAGATGCTGCGCGCCGCGGCGGACTTCCGACCGAGATTCAGCGCCGGAGAAGGAGAAGGCAATACAGTCGCGCCGCTGCGCATGAGCCGAGGCTCAGATAGACCGGTCATTTTTGCGTTCGGCAGCTACGTGGCGACCACTGGCGCGGGTGAGTACTCCAGGTTGATCCGCCACTTCCGCGGCCGCCGCGAGGTCGCTGTCGTCGTCCCGCCCGGCTTCGAGCCGGAACATGGCCTCCCGAGGGACATGGATGCTTTTCTGGAGACACAGGCGGACGTTGTGCAGCGGTATGCGGCCGGGCGCCCGGCCGCCCTGATCGGGGTTTCCTCCGGCGGCATGATGGCCCATGCGACGGCGACGCGGTTGGAGCAACGCGGATTCGAAGTCGCTGGGGTGGCGCTGCTGGACACCTGTTTCGATGGACAGCTCGCGGCGACCTTCGGTGACTCGCTGGCGGATGGCTTCATCGAACTCGCCCGCGAATTGGACGTCTTGAAGGCCTCCCGGCTTATGGCCACAGCCTGGTACTTCTACCTGTTCTCCGAGTGGACACCGCCCCCACTGCGGGCGCCGACGCTGTTGGTCCGGGCCAGCGAACCGACGGGCCCAACGGATGCCCCGCCGCAGGAATGGCAGGTTCACTGGGGCCTGCCACACACCGCCGTGGACGTGCCCGGCGATCACTTCACAATGAGTATCGAGCACGCGGAAACCACCGTGCGAGCGGTGGAATCTTGGTTGACCGACCTTGGGTACGGAATCGAGTCGCGATGAGCCACATAGCGGTATTCACCTATCCTTTCCATGGCCATGTGAACCCGACACTCGGAGTGGTCTCCGAACTGGTTTCACGCGGGCACCAGGTCACTTACGCGACTACCGACGAATTCGCCGATGCCGTGGCATCCACCGGAGCGGCGGTGCTGCGCTACAAAGGGGTCGCGGGCAGTTCGCTGGATATAACGGTCAAGAGGCCTGGCGAGATTACTTCCGAGGAGATCCACGAGTCCATGCTCGGGGGCACCGCTGAGGGTCTGTCCCCGCTGGCGGCCGCATACGAGCTGCTCGAAGATGATCGACCCGATGTCGTCTTGCATGACCTGACCGCTTTTCACACCGGTCGGCTGCTGGCCATGCGGTGGAAGCTGCCAGTGATCCAGCTGTGCACCACCCTGGTTTTCACCGAGACCTACAATCCCTACTCGCGGTTCATGCATTTCTACCCGAAAATCGACCCAGCTCACCCGTTTTTGGTCAAGGAACGGGAATTGCTGGCCGACGCACTCGCCGAGCACGGGCTGACGGGTATGACGCCAGACGAGTTCAAAGCTGACACGTCAACGGTCGACTCCAGCCTGGTGTTTATTCCGAAGGAAATCCAGATGGGCGCGGAGCACTTCGGTCCGGAATGGGCTTTCGTCGGCCCGTGCCTCGGTGATCGTGCGTATCAGGGCCGGTTCACTCTCGCCAAGCCCAGGGCCGACGGCGTGCCGCTGGTCGTCGTGGCGTTCGGCACCTTCGGGTACGCTCACCAACAAGCCTTTTTCGCCGATTGCGTGCGCGAATTCACCGACCAGCCCTGGCACGTCGTGCTGGTGGTCGGTAAACAGGTCAACCTGGACGAGCTGGAGCCGCTGCCGGGCAACGTAGAGGCCCACCGCTGGGTGCCACAGCTCGACCTGCTCACCCAGGCGGCCGTGTTCGTCTCCCACGCCGGCATGGGCAGCGTCACCGAGTCGCTGTATACCGGCACCCCGATTGTGCTGCTGCCCCAGCTCCCTGAGCAGGACCTGGTGGCCGAGCAGATCGAGGCCCTCGGCGTGGGGGTGACCATCCCGCGTGAGCAGCTTAGCGCCGCCCGGGTGCGGTCGGCCGTCGAAGCGCTGCACGCCGACCCGGCGATGCCGCAGCGGCTGACCCGGGTGCGCGAGGCTATGGCGGCCGCCGGCGGGTCGACCAGAGCAGCTGACGTGATTGAGGACTGCCTACGGAGGCACTGACTCGAGGCGGGTCATTACATCGTCCCGCGCCTGTCCTGCGCCACCAGCCGCACACCTCCGACGCTCAGACGCTCGAGCAGGTCGAACACCACCAAGACCTACTCGCTACGCCCGGAGCCGCCCATTGACAACAAGGCCCATGCTCATCAGGACGGCAGCCTGACCCTGGTTCGCGTCACAAACCGTGTCACGGCACAAGTCCGGGTACGTTGATCAGCCGCTTGCGGTCGACGGGCTGGCCGTTGTCAGGCCGTGGCGTTGTGACTCAATCTGGGGATTCGCGCGCCAGATCAATTAGGTCTCCGAAACCTGGACGCGGTCAGTTCCAGGGTCTTGCCTGCTTCATCCAGGGTCTCGGCGTATGCGCGCGGTGAACGTGCCGTGGTCCTCGCCTAGCTAGTCCGCCGCCGGAGCTGATGCGCCTGCGCCGGGCGCCGTTGGACGCCGGCCGGGCGACGAGGTCGGCCTGGCACGAGCGGGCGCTCGCAAGCCGGCTGCGGGAACTGGGTTTTGCCGACCTGGCCAACTACCTGCGCCATGCCCAGCAGACCGGACCAGGCCTGCCCAGCGTCGCAAGGTGACCAGGTTGGGGCGGGGCAGGCTGCTTCGCGAACTACAGGCGGCCGGCATCACAGTCGGGCCGGCGATGTCCCTGGCACTCAGCTGGGTGATGGCCGACAGGGTTGCGTTACGGCAACAATTGCAGAATAATGGCTATAGCAAACCAGTCACTACTGGAGGTCAGTGTGGCCGACTACACCCTGCCCGACCTGCCCTACGACTACGGCGCCCTGGAGCCCCACATCTCCGGGGAAATCATGGAGTTACACCACTCCAAACACCACGCCGCCTACGTCAAGGGCGCCAACACCGCGCTGGAGCAGCTGGCCACGGCACGGGACTGCGATGCGCTGGTTCCGGTGAACATGTTGGAGAAAAACCTGGCGTTTAACCTCGGGGGGCACGTCAACCACTCGGTGTTCTGGCCCAACATGTCGCCAGACGGTGGTGGCAAGCCCGACGGTGAGTTTGCGGCGGCGATCGAGGAGCATTTCTGGTCTTTTGACGGCTTCCATCGCCATTTCACCGCTAACGCGCTGGGCGTGCAGGGGTCTGGGTGGTCGGTGCTGGCTTGGGAACCGCTGGGGCAGCGCCTGGTGCTTGAGCAGGTCTATGACCATCAGGGCAATCTGAGTCCCGGCATGGTGCCGTTGCTGTTGCTCGATATGTGGGAACACGCGTTTTACCTGCAGTACCGCACCGCGAAACCCGACTACGTCGAGGCCTGGTGGAACGTGGTGAACTGGGCCGATGTTACCCGCCGGTTCGAACACGCCCGGGCCATTGCGCTACCCCGCTTCAGCCGCAAGGGCGACGATGATGAGCGTCAACGGCCCTGATCAGCTGCTGCGGGCGGTGCTGCCACCGGCCCTGGAAGTGCTTACCGCCTGGAGCATCGCCGAAACCGAAGCGGACCCTTCGGTCTTTCGCCACGCCATGAATCGCGCCTTGGGCGACGCCGCAGCCACCCCAGACCCGCAACGAGGGCTAGCCCAGATGATGTTCGGGCTGTCCTCACTATCCGGCATCTTGCTTGACGAGCTCGCTGCGGTCACGGGCCGATCCCGCAGCGAGGTCCTGCACGGCGTGCACCTGCGCTACCTCGGCCCGGACAGGGGGCCATCGCGCTAATCCAAAGCGGGCACTTAAGCTGTCGAGTGGCGGACGGCCTCCCAAGGCATCGCGCGGCTGATCGAGGCGGGAGTGCCCGAGGATGTTGAGCTGGGCCTGTTCCGTGCGACATCTGGTTAACGACAATCCCGGTGACCCCGATCCGGAGATCAACAGCACGTCATGGTGGTTGCGGCTTCCCAGGTTCAAGAGGTGGACGCAACACCGGGTATGGGTGCGATTTTAGCTGTGGGGAGTGGGTGAGGGATGGGTGTGTGTGGCCCAGTCCGCTGTGCCGCGTCGCGCGTGTGGCGGGGCAAGGCCCGTGGTGTGGCCTGCCCCGCGTGGTGAACGGGTGCGGGGCCGTAGAGGTCTGCGGGGTCAAGGGCGCCCCCCGACGGGGGCGTCGCCTTGGCGATCGCGTAGCGACCCTTGAGGCCGCAGGGGCGGCCCCGTAGCCTGCGCGCGCGGCATGGAAACAAGTCAGCGGCGGCGAAGCCGCCTCGATGTGAGCCGGCCCGGGGGCCGGCGTCGGGTGGTGCTTAGACGGGGGCCACAAGCCGGGCCATCCGGTGGGCGGGGCTGTCCCAGCCGAGTGTTTTGCGGGGTCGTTCGTTGAGTTCGGCGGCGATCGCGTCGAGATGCTCGACGCTGTGCACCGACAGGTCGCTGCCTTGGGGTAGGTACTGGCGCGGCAGCCCGTTGGTGTTCTTGCTGGACCCGCGTTGCCAGGGGCTGTGCGGATCGGGAGAAGAAAATGTCCAGGCCGGTGGCGGCGGTGATCTCGGCATGGCGGGTCATCTCGGTGCCCTGGTCTGACGCCAACGACCGCCGCAGACGTGTCGGCAACTTTCGGATCGTGGCGATCAGGGCGTCACGGACGGCCTCGGCGCTGTGATCGACCGGCGGGTGCGCCAGCATCACGAACCCAGTGGCGCGCTCGAGCAGGGTAGCCACCGCGGTCTTGTGCGCCTTGCCGGTGATCAGGTCGCCCTCCCAGTGGCCAGGTACCCCCCGGTCATCAGCCTCGGCCGGCCGATGAGCGATGCGCGGCTCCTCGGGGATCTGAGGCTTGCCCCGCCGCCGCTCACCGGGGATACACCGAGGCTTACGCAGCGCCTGCCCGGTAGGCGGACACGCGGTCAGCTCCCGGCGCGGCTCACCGCGTCCCCGCACGGAGAGCGCTTGGTACATAGTCTCCTGGGACACCCACATCCGCGGTTGGTCGGCGAACTCACGGCGCAGGCTCACCGCGATCCGCTCCGGACTCCACGTCATCTCCAGACGCCGCGGAACCTCGCCACACAGCCTCGGGTTGCCCGCCAGCTTCCCGAACCTGGGCCGACGGGCTCGTTCCTCGGCCTGAGCCTGGGCATGCACCACCCGATACCGCAGCCGCTGATGGCTGGGGGCGAGCCGTACCCCGCGGGTGGCAGGAGAACGGCTCAAGCCCGCGCACGGTCTGGTTACGCTGCGGCTCCCGGCTGATCGTGCAGCGATCACGACCCAGCCGCCGGCCGATCTCGACCCGGGTCAGGCCCCGCTCCCACCCGATCGCGATCTCCTCACGCTCCTGTAGCGACAAATACCGCCCCGAAGGCTCCGACA
>JAFASX010000036.1 GCA_019244295.1 Pseudonocardia sp. | reverse complement strand
TCGCGGTGTCCAGCTCGGGCACCGCGACCTCGCTGAGGTGATGCAGTGATCCGCCGTGATCAATGCAGGCGTAACTGGGCAGAAGCTGGTGCAGCGAGGGCAGGCCACGGGCGAACGTCGTGAGGTCAACAGACAATGGTCCAAGGCCTTTGCGGACTCCGTTGACCAGCTGCTCGACGGTCTTGGCCGCGCCTCGATAGGGAGTGCCTAACGTGATCAGCGTGCGGGTCAGCTCGGCGCCACCGTGCTTTTCGAGGTACCAGCGGGCGATTAGCCCGCCCATCGAGTGGCAGACGAACACCAGCTGGGCGTGGGCCCGTTGCGGGCTGCTTGCCCGCCATCGTTCCAGCCTCGGATGGATGATCGAGGCGAGCCGGGTGGCGTTGTAGCGGTTGGACAGCCGCCAGTCATACGCCACCGGCAGCACCGCACCGATCGCGCCGCTCCGCTGGAGTGCCCGCAGCCGGCGCAGCAGGTGATCATAGCCCTTGATGGGGGTCCAGATCCCCGGAATGACATGCAGGTCCGGCATCAGATCACCCGGCTCCACCCCGTCCTGAGGGTGCGCGTCCCCGAGTCCCGCGGAAAGCCCCAGCGTGGTGAGGTGACGACCGAGGGTGAACACCGCCTCAAGCACCGCCCCCGCGGAGGGAGCCCACACCAGCTTGTGGTCCTTGCGCAGCGTGCTGCCCATGATCCCCGGCAGCACAACGACCAGGTCAGTGCCCACCATCGTGACCTGCCTCCACCAGAACAGTGATCAGGGGAAGCACCGAGGGCCGCACCGCGCCGAGCCGGGCGAGTCGCGAGATCCAGACCGACGCGCGCCCGCCGTCGTACTCCAGTGCTTGGCTTATCCGCTCAGTCGCTGCCTGTTGGTCACCGGTGAGCGCGGCCGCGATGGCCAGATACAACATCGCCACCGCCGCCTGGGGTTCGCTGGTCGCGGCCGTGAGAGTGATCGTGGCCAGCGGCGCCAACAAGGTGGCCGCTAAGTGGATGTCCTGGGCCGTCGCGTCAAGCAGCGCCGGGAAGCCGCTGGGATCATCGAGGGCATCGAAGGTGGCGGCGGTGAGGGCGCCGTCGGGATCGTGGGTGGCGATGTCCAGCAGCGCGGCCGCCCGGGTGACCTCGCCGGTCTCGTCGAGCCTGGCGCGGCTGTCCAGACGCTGGCGGACGAGGTCATCCAGAAGCTCAGCACGCCGTTGGGTCAGCAGATCCCGCTGCGCGGCCGGGTCCGCGGCCGCGAACTGGTCCGCCAGCAGCAGTAACAACAGGGGACGGTAGGCGGCCTCCACGCCCTTGGCTCGAGCGTCAATCCGAAGCCGCCGGTAGCGGTCCGCGCTGTTCTGGTCCACACCAAGCAGGGCGTCATCGATCGCGGTGTCGGCATCGGGGTCAAGCAGCTCCGGGTGGGCGGCGAGATAGTCGCGCTCAACGGGGTAGCTGGGTGTGTCGATCCACGCTGTGGCCACGGCGAGGAGATCGGCATCGACAGTGAGCCAACCGGGTGGCTGCGCACCGCTGGCCAGGCGCCATCCCAGCTCTTCGGGTTGGCGGCCCGGTGGGTGCGCGCGATGTCGTGCGCCGCGGCGAGCAGACCGCGATCGTCACCGCGGCACACCTCCACCAACCACCCCGCGGCCCGTGGATCACCTGTGTCCGCGGCGGACGCCCTGGACAGCAGCAACATCGGACGCGTGGACAGCCCAAGCTCACCCAAAATCCGCTGCCATAAAGCATCCGCACCAGCGACGTCACCGATCGCGAGAAGATGCCGATCCAAGTTGGTCAACGCCACCGCGAGGTCCGGGGCGTGGGCTGGGTTGTCCGCCGCCTGCTCTCGGTAGAGCGCGACGGCGTCTTCGGTGGGTCTGACCGCGTCCACACGTCGCCCCACCTCCCTGTAGCAGACACCGAGGTTGGTCAACGCTCCCGCGAGGTCCGGGGCGTGGGCTGGGTTGTCCGCCGCGAGATCTCGGTAGAGCGCGACGGCGTCTTCGGAGGGTCTGACCGCGTCCACACGTCGACCCACCTCCCTGTAGCAGACACCGAGGTTGGTCAACGCCATCGCGAGGTTCGGGGCATAAGCCGGGTTTTCCGCCGCCTGCTCGCGGCGCAGCGCGACGGCTTCTTCGGTGGGTCTGACCGCGTCCGCACATCGCCCCACCCCGCTGTAGCAGAGACCGAGGTTGGTCAACGCCATCGCGAGGTCCGGGGCGTAGGCTGGGTGGATCCCCCCGGGTTTTGTGGAGACCTGATCACTTGTCTTCCACTGCTGGGTGCCGCTGGAGGCGACCTTGCCAGAAGGCCTCCTCGAACTCCATCGGCGGGACGTGCCCGCACCAGGAGTGCAACCGTTCATGATTATACCA
>JAFASX010000125.1 GCA_019244295.1 Pseudonocardia sp. | reverse complement strand
GATAGGTGTCCTTCCCAGCTCGAGATCTGTGTCGTTGCAAACACCATTCTCGCAGCTCAACGGGCACCTATCCCTCACCCCAGCAGCGTGTCGCGCCACTAGTCGCGGAAACGGGTCAGAAGGCATCTACCCATTCGCCACACCGCTATACGGCCCAATTCATCGGTGGATCCAGGCTCAATACTGTTCAAGAGCGTATGACCAAAGGCGAAATTATTGGCGCAGGTGCCCAAATCGGTTTAATTTCAGTGCTATCTGAGCGCTCAACGAACCTGTAACGGTGTTTACAGTGCTGAAGCCTTGACTCCGACACCCTTCGTTGAGCGGTAAAGTGCTTGCACTGAATCCTTGTCCTTGTACGGAAGTAGTCGGTTGTATACGTCGGTGAGGTAAACGGTCGTCCGTATCGATCGCATGTTGGTACTCATATGCACGGCGAGAGACGCGTGTTGAACTGCCTCCTCTACATTACCCTGATCAGCGAGCACGCCCGCCAAAAGAGCAGTGTTGAACAGTCGCCCACGTTCGTAACCCTCAGCCATCCGGAGCGAGTTACGGGCGAACCGTTCCGCGTCGACTAGCCTACGCACAATGCCGTTTAGTTAAGCATTTGGCCTGGTCAGGGCAGATGTAGACGCCTTGACCGGGGGATGCATGACCAAGCTGATCCCTTCGGGAGCATAAGATCAACGAAACCCCAAGTAGCGCCAGCGCGGCGCGTGACGCAAGGCTGCGGATCATGCCATCTTCGACACCGAAAACCGCTCTTGACCTGCCGAAACGATCCTTAACTTAGCGGCATTGAGCCTACGCAGATCCCGAAGAGCGTGTCCAAACGATGGGCGCTACCGGCGCTGTGCACGGTGTACGGGGTTATCGCCGCGACGGCATCCCGGACAGGGGCGGCACCCGCGATGGGCGGCGCGCGATGACGCGGCCGGCCCAGGCGGATTCGCCGATCTTGTGGATGACCAGTTGTCGAGACGGATTCGATCACGCGGTGCGAGCGCGGGAGTTCGACGCCGGGTCGGCCTCTGGGCGATATGCGGCCGTGTGTGGCATGTCGTTCTTCCCGGCTCGCTGACCTCGCCTCCTGGCTCGCGCTGCGCGTATTGCTCGGTCACGACTGTGGGTCGGCCCTGGTGAAAGGTGCGGAGCCGCTCGTGTCTGATGACGTGCCGCTGTATTGCCGACGCCAAGCAGACGTCGGTGCTGCTCATCCCATCCGCCGACAGTGCCGCGAACACCTTCGTCGAGCCTGGTCTCGCGCCCAGCCCCCTTCGCAGGGCGCGAGACCAGGCAGGCCTTACAACCCCAGACCCGCCGCGGTGACCGCGGCCCAGGCGATCTCTGGCTTGCGGATGTCGCTGTGCGCGCCCGCCAGCCAGGAGAGGTTGTGGTTGATAACCTGGTTGGCGTCCAAGCGGTAAAAGGTGCCCGGCTGCCAACGGTATGAGGTACCGACCGGTCCGAGCGGAAGCTCGACGACGCCGCTGTGTTGGAACCCGTCGTACCCGAGGCCTCCCCAGCGGAAGCCGACGTCCTCGAGCGCTTCGTTGTCCCGCCGCGCAAGCATGTTGGCGCCCGGATACCACCAGCCGATCGCCCGGTCGGCCGCGCTGAAGGTGGCCAGTAGCGGTCCGTCGACCCGGTCAGCCACCGAGGCGAGAACGCCACTGCGTCTCGGATCGAACGGAAGCACCGGAGCGAAAGAGAAGTGACTGCATGCCGCTTGGATGAGCAGCAACGACTTGACTGGAGTGGTTGGCGCGGGCGGGAGCGCCTTCAACGCGAAAGATATCAACCGCGCGCCGAAGCTGTGCCCGATCAGGTGCACCCGTAGGTCTGGGCGGACCAACCGCAGCCGCCGCAGCAGCGGCCCAAGCCCGGCTTGGCCGATCACGCCAGCCCGGCTTTTCATCTCGTAGTAGCTGAGCACCCGCAGCAACTCTCGCGCGCCGTCCCAGAGCGTGTCGAACAGGCCGAGTGCCTGGGTGTTGCCACCAGCACCCGCCGCGAGCGCGGCCATCGACTCCAATACCTGACGGGTCCGCCCGATCCGGGCGATGGACTCGCCGTCGTCGGCCACCGCGTTGTTCGGGCTAGTCACCAGTCCGGAAGTCAGCCGATGCAGCTCGGTGAGCCGCGCGGGGTCAGCGGGGCGAGAATCGAGGAGGACCCCGATCCGGGCCAGCTCGGCCTGCTGATCCGGGAAGGCCGGGGCCAATGCGACCGCCAGCTCCGCTCCCGACGACGGCGACGCCGGACGCACCTGGTGCTGGCTACTCTCCGCGACGCTCGCCCCTCGAGCAGCTGACACGGTCGGGCCATCCGGCGCCGGTTCGTCCTCGGGAAACAGCAGCGCGGGCCAGCGCACCGTCACAAACGCCGTGTCGGCCGCTCGAGTCGGCGCCAGCTGTTGGGCGATGAGAGCGAACATGTCGGCGCTGAGCCGGCGGGCGCTGTCCAGGGATGCGTTCCATCCGTGGCTGAACAGCAGCAGCTCGACTGGTGGGTCGGTGTCGATCGCCGTCACCAGGCTATCGTCGCCGACGAGCACGCCATCCTTGTCGAACTCAATCTCCCAGTGCCGAAAACCGGCAACCGAACGAGCGGTCCAAAAATCATGAGTCACCACGCTCACGGCCACCGGCCATAGGTGAGGATGGCCCGCCCGAGCATGCTGGCACGCCAGTCGATCGCGTTGCCCTCGCAGTCGAACGCCGGCTCGCCCTCCAGGCTCCAGAGGCGCTGGGCTCGATGCCAGGCCAGGTCGCGAGCGACCACCACGGTCAGGTCGCCAGCGTCGTTGGCCAACGCGTCGAAGAACACCGCGTCCAGTGCCCGCCCGGAACGGCTTTCGAAGTGGCGGCGCAGCTGCCGCATGTACTGGGCGAAGATGTCGTTGAGGGTCTGATAATCGCTGTGCGTGCGCTCGTCGAACGTTATTGGTCGAGACAGCACCTCGTAGGTGGTCACCAGCGAGAACGCCAGGTCGTAGTCAACGTGGGCGTTAACCCCCGCGACGGCGAAGCGCATCGGGTCGATCTCCGGGTCGGAGCGGCTGTCGAACAGCACCTGCCAGCAGCGGGGCGCCTGGGCGCCGGAGGCGTAAACCCGGATCGCGTGGAAGTAGCGCCTGGCGAACTCCACGTCCAGCCGGGCGAGGAACTCAGAGTCCTGGAACGACGTCCCGGCGTCGAGCCGGTCGAACACCTCCTTAGTGATGATGTGGTAGAGGTAGTTGAACGAGGCCAACCCATCCTGCGTTCCCCTCGGCCACTTCTCCGCCACTACCTGCAGCTTTTCCTGCAACCTCAGCACGTCGTGCACCGTCTCTGGCAGCGGGTCGGCTAGCAGTTCCAGCATCTCTTGGTTGTCGTTCATCAGGTCGGCCACCCCGGTCGCGGCTCCGGTCATGTTCGAGCCTCCTCGGTCGTCGTTCCGCGCTCATCTGCATAGAGCCGCTAGCTACCGCTCGGATACCACGAATCTGAAGCTAATTTCCGACCCGTCGAGGGCCCCACAACCAACTACGCAACTCACACATCTCACGGAATCGGGCCTCCCGGAGAACCGCCGCCCGGCGAAATAGGGCGTTCCGGATGCGCGAGGTAAGGCGTTCCCCTGACGCGGCGATGACCCTACCTCGGGATCCTGGTGCCTCGTTCGGCGAAAGATTTGGGGGCGCCATGAACACCGCCAGTGTCAGCGCGCAATCGGCTTGCACCACGACAGAGTTGCTGCATGCCGCGCGATTAGGAGATAGACAAGCCTGGGATCAGCTCGTTCTCCGCTTCCAACCCGTGATCTACTCGGCGATCAGAGGTTATCGCCTGCAGGACTCCGACGCCAGAGATGTGGCGCAAGCCACCTGGCTGCGGCTGATCGAACACCACTGGCAACTTCGGGAACCAGAGGCGCTCGGTGGCTGGCTGGCCACCACGGCCAAACGGGAGTGCTTGCGCATTCTACGCGATCGACGCCGGATGGAACCGATCGACACAGTCGACCAGGACCAACGGCCCGACCTCGACTGTGACATCGAGCAGCGCGTCGTCGATGCGGACACCGCCGCGCGAGCTCGCCAGATGATGACGCTGTTGCCGGCACGTTCGCGGATACTGCTAAACGCGCTGTTCACCGAGAGCCCGCCGGCCTATCGGGAACTAGCGCGCCAGACGGGTATCCCGATGGGCAGTATCGGACCGACCCGGGCTCGTGCGCTCGGCCAGCTACGCTTCCTTATCGACACTGTTCGAGCCGGCGCCGTTCGACCGGATGCGTTTCGGGAGCTCGGTTGTCAGGTGTGATCGGTGTAGCACAGCGCTGGCTTGTACCCGGGTGTGTACATTGATCTTGGCGAAGATCCTGGTCACGTGCACACCCACGGTCTTCTCGCTGATAAACAACCGGCTAGCGATCTCCCGGTTGGTCCGACCGGCGGCCAGTTCGGTCAGCACCTCGAGCTCGCGAGCGGTGAGGCTGTCCAACACGCCGGGGGGCTCTGGGCGCGGCGTGGGCAGGGGATCAGGCTTGGCCACGTCGAGGAGCGGGACTCGTGCGCGCTGGGCCAGGTCCATGATCTCGTCGAGCAACGGCTGAGCACCCAGCTCGCGCGCCGTCCGTCCGGCAGACCGCAGGTCGTCGGCGGCCACGCTGGACCGGGAGCTCACGCTTAGCAACGCTTCAGCGCGCCGAAGCCTGGCGTAGGCGGCGGGGTATGGCTGCTGGTGTCGCTCCCACCGCTCGGCGATACGTTGCCAGGCCAGCGCGTCATGTCGATCCTCGGCGCGCGCGATCTCGGCCTGACAAGTCGTCGAGTACGTCTCGACGACCTCGCGCACGGCTGCGACCGCGCCGGAACCGCGGTGGGCCAGCCGCGCGCAGTGGTCGCGCAGCAGGCTCACTCGCTTTGCCGATGGGCTCGACAGGCCCAGCCTGGTCATCTCGGCCCACGCTTTGGTCCCATGCCAGATCAGTGGGGCGACTGACCAGACGTCGTCCACGCAGGGGTTGGTCCTGACCAGGCAGTCCTCGACGTGTTCCAGAGCAACCTGCGGTTGATGGCGCCACATCTCCAGGCCGGCGCGCAGAATAACCAGCGGAATCCGGTAGCGAGCCTCCCCCGTCGAACTAGTGAGCAGTTCAACCGCCTCGAGGTCATCAGCCGCCGCGTCCAGCTTGCCCCGGCCGATATCCAGCCGGCAGCGAGCCAGCCGGACCTCCAAAGCCCCCGCGCCGGTCGGGAAGCACGCCCACGCTTCGTTCACCGCCCGCTGGGCTTCCTCCCAACGGCCCAACCGGAATAGCCCATTGGCGGCACACGCAAGCAACGACACACCGGACGTGTGGGACAGCCCTAAGCCGTGCATACGCTTGGCACCTTCCCTGGCACATGCCACGCCCTCGACTAACCGGTTGAGCGGACCCGCCAGCAGCTCGGCCCGGCGTAGCAACGCCTCCCCGATCGCCGCCGGCTCGTTGGTCTGTTCGGCCACGGCCAAGGCTTCGGCGAGCGCGGCTGAACCCGCCTCGGTGTCTTCGAGGTAGGCCAGGCTGAAGCCCAAGATCGCGAGCACCTTCGCCTCAGCTGACCGGACCCGCGCACTGCGGGCCAGCGCCAAAGCCTCGTCAGCGACCCGCCGGGCCGCCGCGTACTGCGCACTTTGCAACAACGCGATGGCATATCCGGCGAGTACCTGGGCTCGCTCGTGCTCAACACCCGTCCGAGGCAGCAACGCGGCCGAGGCTTGGTAGGCATTACTTGCTTCCTTGCCCCGACCCGCCGCCGAGAGCGAATCGCCTTTACGAGCGGTGAGCAACGCGGCGGCGAGGCCACTGGATGGCTCAAGCTCGCCGAGCAGCTGATCGAGTAAAGCTACCGCCTGCTCGTGATCGCCAGACAGCTCAGCGGCGCGCGCGGCCATATCCAGACAATCAGCCCGGCCGGGTACGTCGGGCTGCTCCGGCACCCGCATGGTCAGCTCGGCCGCGCGCAGCCAGTGTCGGCGGGCTTCGGCGTAGCCTCGAATCCGCTCTGAAGCGTGGGCCGCGGCTACCGTGGCCACCAGCGCTGGCTCGGCCTCGCCCGCCTCGTACCAGTGGTGGGCTACCCGGGCAGCGAGATCAGCGGCGTTCGAGTCCGGAGAGTTGGCCAACGCGGTGGCGAATCGGCGGTGCAGGTCGATATGTTCGCCCGGCAGCAGATCGCCCGCGACGACCTCGACCATCAGACCATGCCGCAGCTGGTAGCCGTCACCCTGGCTGTCGGGCACGACCATGCCGAGATCGGCGGCTTCTCGCACCGCTTCGAGCAGCTCCCCCGCATCCTGTTCGAGCACCTCGGCCAGCAGGCGGTGTGGTAGCGGCCCGGCGCTGACCGCTACCGCACGCACCACCTGCCGCGCCAGGGGCGACAGCAGCGCGACTCGGCTCAGCACCAGCTCACGCAGCGTCGTTGGCAACCCCAGCGCATCACCGCTGAGGATCGCCCGGACCGTCTCCTCGGCGATGAACGTGTTACCGGCCGAACGCTGCCACACCAACGGCTCCAGCCCTGGCCGATCCGGCGCCCAATAGTCGACCAGCTCAGCCAACGCGGCCCGGGAAAGCGGGCTGACCTCCATCGTCGACACTTTGCGGTGTCGACGCAGCTCGGACAACATCGAGGTCACGCTCGTTGGCCGCGCCCGAGGATCGGTCCGGTAGGACACGACCAACAACACCGGCTCAGAGCTGAGGTTGGCGACCAGATAAACGATCAGATCACGAGTGGATTGATCGACCCACTGCAGATCCTCGATGACCAGGACGACGCATGACAACGCGGCCAGGTCGACGATGAGCCGATGCAGCAGCTCCAATAGTTGGATCGGCTGTCTGGGGCGTGCGTTTGCCGAGCTCGGCGGGCCCAGCTCGGCAAGCGCACGCCCGAACAACTCGGTGGTCCCTTCGTCGGCCCCGCGCCGCGCCGCGTCACGGACAGCCGCGACCACCGGCCAAAACGGCGGCGCATCCGCGATGTCGATCGCATTCCCGACTAGGACCGTCGCCCCCTCGTCGCGCGCGCGACTGGTGAACTCACTGATGAGGCGGGTCTTGCCAACACCCGCCTCGCCCCCGACGAGGATCGCGCCCATGTGTCCATCCCGCGCCGCTAGGAGCGCGGCGACCAGCCGGCTAAGCTCGTCGTCACGCCCCCGGAAAGCACGGGCATCCCCCACATCGCCCATCTCTGTGACGCTACGCCACCTCGGCACGCCACGACCAGGCGATCTGCCGATCGAACCATCCTGGCCTAACAAGTGAGAGCCGGCCCGGCGAGGAGAATCCAGCAGCGCCAGGCCGGGCACCCACCTTCTATGGCGTTCAATCAGGGCAGCGGCCGTCCTTCGGGACAGCCAAGGATCGCAACGTCGGATACAACGGCCTCCGAGCCGAGTCGTGGTGGCCGAGCGGGCATGAGCTCGCCGACCCCAGCGGCGGCCGTGACGATAGGCTCCGGCCTCGTTTCCGAGAACCGCGCGCCGGAGGTCGCCTGTGAAAGGCTTGCCAGACTGGAATACCGAATGGATAACCAGCCTGACCTGGGTGGCTAAAGTATTCGTCGTCACAACGCTGGGCTGCGGGATCGCCACCGTAGTGTTGGGCCGCCGTACCACCTGGGGCCGACAGTTCCGGCTACTGACCCAGGAATACTTTCACCCGAGACGAAGCAAAGCGGGCTGGCGACCGCTGCTCACCGTGCTCGCGCTGCTGCTGCTAACCGTTGTCTCAGTACGGATCAGCGTACTCGCTACCTATGCGTTCAATGGGCTGAACACCGCCCTACAAGAACGCAATCCGGCGGTTTTCCTGGACTGCGTGGGAATCTTCGCGATACTGGCGGCCATCAGCGTGATCCGCGCACTGTTCAATTTCTACCTCCAGCAGGTGCTCGATATCCGCTGGCGGCTCTGGCTGAACGAGCGGGTACTCGACGACTGGTTGACCGGGCGAGCATACTATCGGGGCAGGTTCGTCACCGCGCCGGTGGATAACCCCGACCAGCGGATCCAGCACGACATCACGCTGTTCGCCTCGGAATCAGCCAGCCTGGGCTTCGGCACGGTCAAATCAGCTCTTTCCATTGTGTCGTTCACGATCGTGCTGTGGGAGTTGTCCGGCCCACTGACCGTCTTCGGCACCCAGATCCCCCGGGCGATGACCTTTTTCACCTACCTATACGTGATCGTCGCCTCAGTGATCGCGTTCCGGATTGGCCGGCCGCTGATCCGGCTCAGCTTCCGCAACGAAGGCCTAGCCGCTTCCTACCGCTACGCGCTGGTCAGGTTGCGGGACAACGCGGAAAACGTCGCTTTCTATCGAGGTGAGCAGGTCGAGAAAGCCAACCTGATGAACCGGTTCGGCACGCTCATCGCCAACACCTGGGCCATTGTCCACCGCAGCCTCAAGTTCCGGGGATTCAATCTATCGGCCACTCAGCTCGCGCAGATCTTTCCATCGGTTGTCATGGCGCCTCAGTTCTTCAGCGGGGCGATCAAGTTTGGCGATATCACGCAGGGCACCGCGGCATTCGTCGAGGTGGAGGGATCACTGTCGTTCTTCCGCAACGCCTATGACAACTTCGCCAGCTATCGAGCCACGCTCAGCCGGCTCACCGGCCTACTGGAGGCCAACCAGGAGTCACGGCAACTTCCGGCAATGGCCGATGGTGGCGGAACAGAAGAGCTCGAGGCTGGTGGTCTGAGAGTTGACGGCCTCACCGTGGCGCTGCCGGATGGTCGACAGCTGATCCAGAACCTGGACTTCTCGCTGACGCCGGGGACAACGCTGCTGGTCAGTGGTCCGTCAGGCAGTGGGAAAACCACCCTGCTGCGCAGTCTGGCTGGGCTGTGGCCCTACACCGAGGGCAGCGTCCTGGGGCTCGGGGGGCGACTCACGCTGTTCCTGTCTCAGCATCCCTACCTCCCGCTGGGTAGCCTGCGCGCGGCGCTGGCCTATCCCGAGTCGGCGAACCGTCTCGACGACCAGCGGGCCCACGAGATCCTCGACCGGGTCCAGCTCGGCCACCTCGCCGATCGTCTCGACGCGGACCTCGACTGGGCGCACACGCTGTCTCCCGGGGAGCGGCAACGGCTCGGTTTCGGGCGCATCTTGCTCGCCCGTCCCCACGTGGCGTTCCTCGACGAAGCCACCTCGGCGCTCGACGAAGGCATGGAATACGCCCTCTACAGATTGGTACGCGCCGAGCTGCCGGACTGCACGCTGGTCAGTGTCGGCCACCGAAGCACACTCGAACCACTGCACACCAGCCAGCTGGAGCTACTCGGCAGCGGCCGGTGGAGCCTCAAGGTGCCGATTGGGCCGCGATGATCTCTTCGCAGCCGCGGACAGCGGCGCGGTAGGCGCGGACAGTCGAGTGATCGAGGAGCGGTTCGGCGAGCTGGGTGTGCCAGTACGCGAGGGCGTGCATGGCTGCGGCCCACAGCTGCGCGGCGGTGGCGTCGGGCGGCAGCCCGAGGCGGGCGTGCGGAGTGGTTCCCCGACCGCCCAGCATCTGGTCAAGAGCGGCCGCGGTGGGCTCGGGCAGCGGCAGGTCAGCGAGCCCGGCGAGTACCTGCAGCTCGGCGATCACGGACGATCCGGCCAGCTCGCGGTCGATTGCCCGCAGCAGGCGTTCACCGCGGCGGGCCGGTTGGCTAGCGATGATGGTCCGCGCCGAGTGCAACGCGGAGTGCGCCTTGAGCTGATCGTGCCGGCCGCCGAACCGAATGTCCAGAAGACGGCGTAGCTCGTCCAGCCCACTGTGCTCGATAAGCGCGTCGGCCAACGCGGGGGCGTCACGCGCTCCGCTTCGGATCAGGTCGACCGTGATCTTGATATCGATCATGCCGAACCGGTCGAGCAGCAGCGCGCGGTCTTGGCCCGCGACCGCCAGCTCGGCGTTGGTGAACCGTCCCGGGGAAAGCATTGCTGAGCGCAGGGTGCCCTCCGGAAGGCCGGCGAGGACGGAAAGGGCGGCGAACTCGCGCTGGGTCAGGGTTTGACCTCGGATCGCGAGCAACCCGGAGACCGCCACGAAGTCCCGGTGCAGGCCACCGAGCTCTGGATCGGTGCGCAGCTGGGCGCTGCGCCGCCGCGCCGCGTCCATTCCGCTGAGTTGGCTGGCCCCACCCGCCCCGTCGGTCTCATCCGCCCGGGACAGCACCCCGATCACGCCCAACGGACCGCCGCTGTGGTGGTGCTGAATCTGGCGCAGCAGTTCCAGGTCGGTCTCGTGCCGCGAGCGCATCAGGTAGACGACCGCGTCGGCTTGGCAGCTGCCCCGCTCGGGGGTGAGGAACGCCAAGGTGCGCTCGGAGACGTCACGCGAGTTCGACGAGGTTCCCGGGGTGTCGATGAGCGTGTAGTGGTCCAGCAATGCCGACGGCCAGCCCACCTCGAGTCGCTCGATCTTCTCGGCCGGTATGCCGCCGAGGTGCAGGCTCAACCGGCCGCCGCTGCGCAGCACCGGCAGCGCCGTGTGTCGGACATTGTGACCGTCGAACCGGTGGGCGACGTCGATCCTCGGGGCGGCCGAGGCGGTGAACCATGTCACCACCTTGGTGCACTCGGTGGCGTCAGTCGGCGCGATCTCCTCACCGACCAGGGCGTTGAGCAGGGTGGACTTACCAGATTTGAGGGTACCGGCCAAAGCCACCCGCAGCGGTTCGTCCAACCGCCGCTGGATCGCCGCGAGCTGTGCCGCAACCGGCGGGGAGTCGGAAAACTCCCCGCCGGCGTCGCGGATCAGCAACCGAGCCCGTCCCAGCTCGCCCGAGTCGATCGCATGTGAGTTCGTCACGGCGTCATCATCGCGCTGCATAGTGCAGGGTCGCGGCGCGGGCCCGCAGTTGGTGCAGCTGGCCGAGGCTGGCCTGCGCCTTGACCGCCTGGGCGTCTCGCGCGCTGCTGTGCGCGTAGCTTGCTTCCTGAGCCGCGCGCAGCGCGTCGTCGGCCGATCGCGCCATCTCACTGGCGATCTCGGTGAAGTGGTCCCGCAGCGTGCGGTGCACCTCGCGCAGCCGGCACTTCGACTCGTCGCCGACCTGGAACAGCACATCGTCCATCAGCCGGGCCACCGCGACCTTGGCTTCGCTCTGGCGACGCGCGGTGCGGGCCTTGCGCTCCTCCCAGAAGGTGTTCGCGCCGAGCAACACGCCGGCGCCGATCGACCAGGGGTTGAGCAGCGCCAGCCCCGCCACACTGGTCAGCACCCCGACCATCAGGATGCCACCGTAGGAGCCACGGATGGTGTTGAGCAGCAGCTGACCGAGCGCGGCCTTGCGGCTTTCCAAGTCCTCCAAGGCCTGGACCTCAGCCAGCGCGGCGCTCGGGTCGTCCAGGTGCAGTTGCGGGATGGCACGGACACTCTGCGCGGCGAACTGGTCGGCTACCCGCTCGGCCAGCTCGTTCGCCCGCGCGTGGGCGAGCACGAAGTTGGCCTGCACACTCTGCGCGATTCGGCCCTGCAGCCAGGTATCGAAGGCATCCCAGCGCGGCGCCGGGTCGGACTTCATGATGTCCGCCTCGGCCTCGCGGACCACCCCGCGCAGCCGGTGCCGCAGGTCGTGCTCGACCTCGGCGATCAACTCCACGATGCCGTCACCGAGGACGAGCTGCCAGCGCGCTGACTGCGCGCGCAACAGGTTCGATGCCGCGACGGCCCGCTGAAGTTCTTCGACCAGCGCCGTTCCCTGAGTTGGGTCACGCAACGCTTCGAGCTCGGCGGTGGCGGTCATCATCAGCTGGTCCGTGACGATCTGAATATCGTTGATCACCGATGCGCGCAGCACGGCGTTGGCGTTGGCGATCACGTGTTGGCGCAGGAAGTCAACCAGCTGCGGCACCCCGGATTCCACCGTGAGGTTCGTGTCCTGGTCGGCTTGGGCGGCCTGAG
>JAFASX010000037.1 GCA_019244295.1 Pseudonocardia sp. | reverse complement strand
CGCCACCATCGGTCGTCCAGCCTGCCGGCGGCGACCAGCACCGCCGGGCCGGTCAACGTGGCCATGCCACTGGCAAGCTCAACCTGTGCCTGGCCACCTAAGGCACGTACCACCAGCGCCCCGTCCGCCTGGCCCCGGTGCCGTAGCACGGCGGCCGCGGCGGCTACCATCCCCGTGCCGCACGATCGGGTCTCGCCGACCCCGCGCTCGTACACCCGCATCGAGACCACCTCAGCCGGTGCCGAACTCGTTCGGCCCGCGCTACCGCGCGCTGGTGTGACGAACTCGATATTCACCCCATCCGGGAATAGCTCGCGGTCGAACCCGGGGCGCACGGTGAGGTCCAGCTCATCCAGCGGCGTCTCGATGACGCAGGCCAGATGGGGATTGCCCACGTCCACCGATACGCCGGCGTACCGCCGCCCGGACAGCGTCGCGGCACTCGCCGAGCCGAGCCGAACGGCACCCATGTCCACGGAGATCTGGTTATCGGAACCGAATCGCACCCGGCGGGCGCCGCCCCGCGTGGCGACGGTGATCGCCGATTCGTGGGCGATCAGCCCGGCCTCGGCAAGGTAGCGGGCGAAGACCCGAACGCCGTTCCCGCACATTTCCGCGATCGAGCCATCCGCGTTGCGGTAGTCCATGAACCACTCGGCGTCCGCCGGCATCGGCGCGCTCAGGTCCCATACAGCGGCGGTGCGCACGACCCGCAGTACGCCGTCCGCGCCCAGCCCCCGGCGCCGGTCGCACAGTGCGCGTACTCGGGCCGGGGTGAGTTCGAGGACGCCCTCAAAATCGGGTAACAGCACGAAATCGTTCTCGGCGCCGTGGCCTTTAAGGAACTGGACTCCATCCATCGGCTGCTCCTTCGCCCGACCGGCCGCTCACCGCCGGCTTTCGCCGATCAGGCTAGCGCGCGCAACGCGGCGTCAACCGGATCGTCAGCCGGGCCCAGCCAGTGGATCCGGTCGTCGCGGCGAAACCACGACCGCTGCCGACGCACCAGGCGGCAGGTGGCGCGGGTGGTGTTCTCAACGGCCTCGGCGAGCGAGCTCCGCCCGTCCAGCGCCGTGATCACTTGCTGATATCCGACCGCGCGCGACGCGGTCGGACCCTCGCGCAGCCCGATCGCGCATAGCGCCCGCACCTCATCGACCAAGCCGTCGTCGAACATCCGCCGTACCCGCCGCTCGATACGGATATCCAGCTGCTCGGTCGGCAGGTCCAGCCCCAGCAACACGGTGTCGTAGCGCGGTCGCGCGGCCACCGGCATGGCCGCGGCGAACGGGCGACCGGTAATCTCGATCACCTCTAGCGCGCGCACGATCCGGCGGCCGTTGCTGACCAGCACAGCCGATGCGGCCGATGGGTCGAGCCGCGCCAGGCGCCGGTGCAGCGCCGCCGGGCCCTGCTCAGCCAGCTCAGCCAACAACCTGGTGCGCACCACTGGGTCGGTCCCCGGGAACGACAGCTCATCCCATACCGCGCGCAAGTACAGCGCGGAACCGCCCACCAGCACCGGAACGCGACCGGCGGCCAGCAGCCGCTCTATGGTGGCCCGCGCGGCACGCTGGTAAGCGGCCACCGACGCGGTTTCAGTGACGTCCAGGACATCCAGCAGATGGTGCGGGACGCCGCGCCGCTCGGTGTGGCTGAGCTTGGCGGTACCGATGTCCATCCCACGGTAGAGCTGCATCGCGTCGGCGTTGAGCACTTCGCCACCAAGGCGCAGGGCCAGCTCAACCCCCAAGTCGGACTTGCCGGTCGCGGTCGGGCCGAGCACCGCCACCGGTCGGGTTCGGTCGCTCACCGGCACCGCTCCGCTGCCCCGCTGACCGTGAGCTGAGGGATCATCAGGGGCGGCTGAGGGGCCACAACGACCATCGCCACCATGGTTGAGCAGCCTATCGACGTCGTCTCGTCTCTGGAAAACCACCGCTGACGGGGCTGCCCGGCCAATGCGGTTCCGCGGTGCGGCCGGAGCTGTTTGAATCACGTGCGAGCCATGCCGGGCAGGTGTGGCCGCGCGTGAGGGCTCCGTCGCCGTGCGGAGCGCCCGTTGCGAAAGCAGCGGGCCGAAAAGGGGAGGCCGGTATGGCACATGAGGAGACGACGCGGACGGATCAGGTGGATTCGTCGCCCGAACAGATTGAGCAGACCGAAGAGGAACCACACCTCCAGCCGCCTGGTTCACTACCCCCGCCACCGCAAACAGAGCGTTCCGGCCTTGACTCGACGCCCCCGCGGGCCGAATCCGCACCCGAGCCAAAGCCCCTTCCGGGGCCCCCCGCGCCGAAGCCGAACGGCGCCGCCGAAGTAACCACGCCGGCCGCCGCTGTGCCGCCGGCGCCTTCGCCAGCCGTCGTCCATCCGGTCCAGCCGGCCAGCGGTAATCCAGCTCGATGGGGCCGGGTAGCTGACGATGGCACGGTCTACCTGGTCATGGCGACCGGTGAACGGGTGGTTGGTAGCTGGCAGGCCGGCGAGCCCGAGGAAGGCCTAGCCCACTTCGCCCGCCGTTTCGACGACCTGCTCACCGAAGCGGAGTTGCTGTCCACTCGGCTGGCTACCGGTGGCGTCGATCCGAAGCACACTCTGGCCAGCGCCCGGCAACTGGGGACAGGTCTCGCGGACGCCGCGGTGGTCGGCGATGTGGCCGGTCTGGCCGCCTACCTCGACGCTCTGGTCCAGCAGGCCGAGGAAGCGATCAGCGGCGCTCGCGCGGCTCGCGAAGCGGCCAGGGCCGAGGCGATCAACCGCAAGGAAGAGCTGGCCACCGAGGCCGAGCAACTGGCCGATGAGACCACACAGTGGAAACAGGCTGGCGATCGGTTCAAATCGATCCTCGACGAATGGCGGACCATCCGGGGTATCGACCGCAAGACCGACGAACAACTCTGGAAACGGTTCTCCCGCGCCCGAGACGCTTTCAACCGCCGCCGAGGCTCACACTTCGCGGAGCTGGACCGGCAGCGGGCCGCCGCTAAAGCCCGCAAGGAGGAGCTGGCCATCGAGGCGGAGAGCCTGAGCGAGTCAACCGACTGGAATGCCACCGCCGCCCGTTACAAGCAACTGATGGCCGAGTGGAAGGCAGCGGGTCGGGCGCAGAAGGAGTCGGATGACGCGTTGTGGCAACGGTTCCGAGCCGCGCAGGAAACGTTCTTCAGCCGGCGCTCAGCCGTGTTCTCCGAGCGTGACACCGAGTTCAACACGAACGCCGCGCGCAAGGAACAACTCCTTGCCGAGGCCGAGCGGATCGATCCCACCAGCCCGGAGGCCGCTCGCGCCGCGCTGCGTTCGCTCCACGAACGCTGGGAAGCCGTCGGCAAAGTGCCCCGCGAGCGGATCCGCGAGCTAGAAGACCGGCTGCGGGCGGTCGAAGACCGTATTCGCGCCGACCTGGATCAGCGGTGGCGTCGCGGCGACCGAGAGGTGGACGCGCGTGTCGCGCAGTTCCGCGATCGGGTGCAGCAGTTCGAATCCCAGGCCGCCAAGGCCAGGGCCGCCGGCGACACCCGGCGAGCCAAGCAGGCCGAAGGCCAGGCCGAGCAGTGGCGGGAGTGGCTAGCCACCGCCGAGAAAGCCGTCCAACGGTAGAACTCCGCGCACCGTGGTCAGGCGCACCGTGGTCAGGCGCACCGTGGTCGGGTCGGCCGCTCAACCACCGGCCCGGCCACCTGGCCGAGTCCACGCGATGCGTACCCACATGGCGGTCAGCAGCACCATGACGATCAGCGCCAGGATCAAACCCGGGCCGGGGCCGATCGATCCGGCGGGCGCGGTCTGGCGCGACCAGACCGCCCACACTCCGTTTACCACGGAGAAACCACAGCCGAGCGGGCACGCCCACCCCAGCGCCCACAACCGAGAAAGCAGCGCGGCGGTTGAGACCACGACGCCGAACAGCACAGCGGTCGTAGCGAACAGCCGAGGAAACACCTCGAGGGCGACCCCCGGCTGACCCCCCGAGATCAGGATGTTCCAGCCGGTGGCCGACCCGACCCAGGGCAGCGCGATCGCGCCAAGCAGCGCCAGCACCCCTATCGCCACCAGCACCGCGCTGATCCCCAGCTCCACCCGGGGCCACGATCGGTGACGCCCCAGCTGGGCATCCAACCTGGCCAGTTCGTCGGACACGGGGTCCATCACGCGCTCCCCACCGGAATGTCTCGCCTGGAGGACGAAGGGCGACCGAACCCGGGCAGGCTAAGCCCGATCAGGATCGGCGAGCCGCCAGAGCGGTGGCCGCCAGAGCGGTGCTCGTCTCCCGCCCGAGTCCGGCGGTGCGACACCAGTGGCCCGTCCGCCACCAGATGGTGCGGCGCGGCATAGCTGATCGTGACACGCACCACATCGCCCGGACGCACGTTCTCGACGCCCGGCGTGAAGTGCACCAACCTTCCGTCCATCGCCCGTCCGCTCAACCGGTTGGTGGCCCGGTCCTTGCGACCCTCACCTTCAGCGACCAGCACCTCGACCGTACGCCCGACGAGGCGGCGGTTCAACGACCACGAGATCTCCTCCTGCAGCTCGACCAGTCGCTGGTAGCGCTCCGAGACGATCTTCTTGGGTACCTGATCGGGCAGGGTAGCGGCCGGAGTACCGGGCCGCGGCGAGTACTGGAAGGTGAACGCGCTGGAAAACTGAGCCGCCCGAACCACGTCCAGGGTCGCCTGGAAATCGTCGTCGGTCTCCCCGGGGAACCCCACGATGATGTCGGTGCTGATCGCCGCGTCCGGCATGGCTTCCCGCACCTCGTCCAAGATCGCCAGGTAGCGAGCCGAGCGGTAGGACCGGCGCATCGCGCGCAGCACGGCGTCCGAACCGGACTGCAGCGGCATGTGCAGCTGCGGGCAGACCACCGGTGTCTCGGCCATCGCCGCGATCACGTCACTGGTGAAGTCCCTCGGGTGCGGCGAGATGAACCGCAACCGCTCCAGCCCGTTGATCTGCCCGCACGCGCGCAGCAGCTTGCCGAAGGCCGTTCGATCGCCGAACTGCACCCCGTAGGAGTTGACGTTCTGGCCGAGCAGCGTGACCTCCAGCACGCCTTCGGCGGCCAGCGCGGATATCTCCGCCAGCACGTCACCCGGCCGGCGATCCACCTCGGTGCCCCGCAGCGAAGGCACGATGCAGAACGTGCAGGTGTTGTTGCACCCCACCGAGATCGACACCCAGGCGGAGTAAGCCGACTCACGCCGGGCCGGCAGGGCGGACGGGAACACCTCCAGCGACTCCTTGATCTCCACCTGCGCGGACGCATTGTGCCGGGCTCGCTCCAGCAGCGCCGGCAGTGATCCCAGGTTGTGCGTGCCGAATACGACATCGACCCAGGGCGCCCGGCGGATGATCTCCGCGCGGTCCTTCTGCGCCAGGCAGCCGCCGACCGCGATCTGCATCCCCGGGTGCGCGTCCTTCACCGGGCGCAGGTGGCCCAGGTTGCCGTAGAGCCGGTTGTCGGCGTTCTCCCGCACAGCGCAGGTGTTGAGCACCACAACGTCAGCCTGCTCGCCCTCGCCGATCGCCCGGTACCCGGCGGCCTCGAGCGTGCCGGCCAGCCGCTCGGAGTCGTGTGCGTTCATCTGGCATCCGTAGGTGCGGATGACGTAGCTGCGGCTCACCGGACCAGGGTAGGCCTTCGTCGCGGCGGGCATCGCCGCCGCATCGCCGCCGGCGGGCGGTCACTAACCAATGCGGTCACTAAGCAATGCGGTCACTAAGCAATGTCATAGGCGACGTTGACCGCCACCTGCAGCTCCTGCATACCGGGTTCGACCGGAGTCTCGGCGCCAGGCAGCGCGCGCGGTGCCGCTTGCGCTCCGTATCGGGCCGGTGGGTACCCCGGCACGTCGCTGATCGACCGGAGCCGGCCGAGCGACACCCCGGCCGCGTCGGCCATCTGCTTGGCTCGCGCCTGGGCCTGTTGTACCGCGGCGGCGCGCGCTTGGGCGCGCAGCGCGCTGTCGTCGGCGATGGAGAAACTCAGCTGCTGAATTCGCACCGTGTCCCCGGCTATCCCGACGGCGGCATCGATGATCCGGCCAGCCGAGGTGATGTCGCGCAGGGTGGCATTAACCTGGTTGGACACCTGGTAGCCGATTATCCGCGCGCCGCCCGGCCCGTAGACCGAACTGACGGCCAGCTCGCTGGTACGCACGTCCGCGGCGGCCACCCCGTTGCTCTTCAGCATCGCGACCAGCGCGTTGGCCTTAGCGGTGTTCGCATCGAGCGCGCCTCTAGCGCTCGGCCCCTGGGTCTGCACGCCCAGCACCAGGGTGGCTGTATCGGGAGCGCCGCTCACCTTTCCTACCCCGTGGGCCACGATGCCCGCCTGCGCATCGAGTGACTGATTATCGGTCTGGCGGTGGGCGTCCGCGCACCCCGCGAGCAGCAGCGCCCCAAGCGTCAGCGCCACCGAGGCAAACATCACGCGCAACATCGGATACCCCCTGTACAGCCGGTGTCTCGGGGACGGAACCCGAGCGGGACAAGGTCGGCCGGACCGGTGTCGCTCATGTCACCCATGTCCGACGCCGGAACGCACCCGGCGAGTTGGTCCAGCCGAGCCTAAGCTGAAATGTTATGGAGTATCGCGATCTTGGACGCACCGGCATGCAAGTTAGCCCGCTCTGCCTCGGCGCAATGATATTCGGCGCCTGGGGCGAGCCCGACCACGACACATCGATAAGGATCATTCATCGCGCGCTGGACGCCGGGATCAACTTTATCGACACAGCGGATGTCTACTCGCAGGGCGAGTCAGAAGTGATCGTCGGCAAGGCTCTCAGCGGTGGTCGCCGGGATGACGTCATTCTCGCCACCAAGTTCCACGCGCCGATGGACGTGCCCATGGGCCACCCCGGCGGTGACCCGAACAAGCGCGGCAACTCGCGGCGGTGGATCGTCCAGGAAGTGGAGAACAGCCTGCGCCGGCTGGGCACCGACTGGATCGACCTGTACCAGGTACATCGCCCCGACCCGCACACCGACGTGGAAGAGACGTTGGCGGCGCTCACCGATCTGCGGCAAGCCGGCAAGATTCGAGCGTTCGGCTGCTCGACGTTCCCGGCCCATCAGATCGTCGAGGCACACTGGGTGTCCGAGCGCCGCGCCCTCGGCCGGTTCGTCACCGAACAACCGCCGTACTCGCTGCTGGTCCGAGGCATCGAAGCCGACCTGCTCCCGGTCGCGCAGCGCTACGGCATGGGTGTGCTGTCGTGGAGTCCGCTGGCCGGCGGCTGGCTGAGCGGGCGATACCGCAAGGGCCAGGACGCGCCAACCTCGCGGCGCGCTGAGCGGTTGCCAGAACGCTACGATCTAACCAATCCGGGAAACCAGCGCAAACTGGAAGCCGTCGAGGCATTCGCGGTACTCGCGGAGAAGGCCGGGCTTTCGTTGATCCACCTGGCGCTGGCGTTCCTGCTCCAGCACCCGGCGGTGACCTCACCGATCATCGGCCCGCGCACCATGGCGCACCTGGAGTCCCAGCTCGGCGCGGTCGACGTCACACTGTCGCCCGACGTGCTGGACCAGATCGACGAGATCGTCCCGCCGGGTGTCACGCTGTCGGCATCCGACACGGGTTACCAAGCTCCCGAGCTCCAGGACGCCTCCCTGCGCCGCCGCCGAACCGGATGATTCGGCCCCCCCTCTTCTGATCTCCACCGGTCCCCCCTGAGCGAACGTGATCCCCACCCGGTCCCCTCTGAGCAAACGGCATTTCACGCGCATAGAACGCGCGAAAGTGCCGTTCGCCGCATGAACGCCACGGTCGATTCCATACAACTTTCCGCGCCTGGTGTCTCCCCCTACACCGACCGGCCGGAGCCGATTACTGGCTGGGTAGTATGAGCCTGTTTCGGATCTTCCGTCTAATCAATTGCTCTGGAGCGCGACCTGGCCGTATATGTCGAGCATCGGCTCTACCGCGTTTGACGTAGCGGGGCCAAAGCTTCAGGGCGCCAGGCCACGGCCACCGAGCCGGCCACCGAGCCCGGAGCGTGAGACTCGGAGGCCGGAGGGGGCCAGGAGGAAGCATGGTGGAACCGGAGCTGTTCGGACAGTACCGACTCGACGAGCTCATCGGTCGGGGCGGCATGGGCGAAGTGTGGCAAGCATTCGACACCGTCCGAGGGCGTGCCGTGGCGCTCAAAAGACTGCCCCGCCAACTGGCCATCCATCCGGGGTTCCAGACCCGGTTCCGGAGAGAATCAGCGCTGGTCGCCCGGCTGGCCGAGCCGCACATCATCCCGATCCACGACTTCGGCGAGATCGACGGCTGCTTGTTCATCGATATGCGGCTGGTCGAGGGCACCGACCTGGCGACTGTGCTCGCCACCCGAGGCCCACTCACGCCGGCACAGGCGGTAAGGGTTATCGCCTGTGCCGCCTCGGCCCTGGACGCCGCGCACGCCAAGGGCCTGATCCACCGCGACGTTAAACCCTCAAACCTGCTGGTCGTTGGACGAGACAACCCAGACTTTGTCTACCTCACCGACTTTGGTATCGCCCACGCCTTAGACGACAGCGCGGACCGCACCCACACCAGGGGGGCCGTCGGCACGCTCGCCTACATGGCCCCAGAGCGATTCGGTGACAACCCGGTCGACCAACGGGTCGACGTCTATTCCTTGGCCTGTGTGCTGTACGAGTGTCTGACCGGCGCCAGACCGTTCACCGCCGCCGAACCCATCGGGTTCATCAACGCCCACGCCAACGGCGCGATACCCAAGCCTTCCCAGCACCGCGCCGACGTGCCCACGGCCATGGACGAGGTCATCGCGCGCGGTATGGCCAAAGACCCCAGCCAGCGCTACCGCGGGGCGGGGGAACTCGCCGCGGCCGCGAAGAAAGCCCTCGAGGTGTCGGCTCAGCACCCGAACCCGCCGATCACGGACCAGACGCCCACTTCGCCGGCCGATCCGGACAAACCACCCAGCCTTACCCGCCGACGCCTAGCCGTGGTCGCGGCCCTGACCGTGGTCGCATTGCTGACCGCCGGCCTCTGGACACTCATCCATAACAGGCCTGACTCTCCCACCCTCGACGCGATGCGGCAACGCGGCTATGCGGTGATCGGAGTCAAGGACGACCAGCCCGATCTCGGTGTTAAGGACCCCGTGACCGGCCAGTATTCGGGTTTCGATATCGAGATCGCCAAGCTCATCGCGGTAAAACTCGGCTTCCCCGAAGACAAGATCCACTATCAGACGGTGCGGTCCGACGCCCGCGAGGACGCCATCACGCACGGTACGGTCGACTACTACGTGGGGACCTACACAATCACCGAGTCCCGCAAGCAACAGGTCCGCTTCGCCGGGCCATACCTCCTGGCTGGGCAGGCGATACTGGTCCGCAAGAACGACTCCACAATCAACGGTAAAGAGAGCCTCAGGGGAAAGAAAGTATGCTCCGCGAGAGGCTCGACCACGATCAAACGGTTGCAGCAGGAAGGACTGACCGAGCCGAACAACGTCGTCGAGGTCGAGACCTATTCCGAATGCGTGGCGCAGCTGATCAACAAAAAGGTCGAGGCGGTCACCACCGACGACGTCATACTTGAGGGATATGTGCTCCAGCAGCCCGACAAACTCAAGCTGGTCAGCTTCGCATTCTCCACAGAGCCCTATGGGATCGGCTTGGCCAAGAACGACGCCGCGCTGTGTGGAAAGATCGACGATATTCTCCAGGCAGCGTTCCAGGACGGCACCTGGCAGTTAATCTACAACGCCACGTTGGGTAAGTCCGGCGCGTCGGCTGACCCACCGCGGCTGCAACACTGTTGAATCGCGGCTCAGTGCACCTGGGGACGCGCGGGCGGGGGCGCTGGCCGATGGCTCGCGGTGACCCGCCAGATCTCACCGTTCGCCTTGGACAACACATACAGCTCACCCCGCGCGTCCATCCCGAAACGCAGATCCACTTTGCGGTGGCCAGCCAGCACCACATCGGGGTTGCCCACCACATCCTCTAATGCGATCGGCTTACCTTGCTGGTCGAACAACGTGAGTTCATAAATGGTGGCCAGGTGATCGTTTCCTCGGCGCATGTCCGCCGGATCGGTATAGAAGATACGCCCGGTCACACCGTCGCCGAAGATGTATTTGCCGCGCAGGTCGGGTAACGCTTGACCCCGATAGACAAACCCCGCGATCACCGCGTACCCGCTGTCCTGACACTTGGGATGGCCCGGCGGCACCTCGTTGTGGGTATACGCGATGACGGGGTAGGTGTAGTTGTACTTCTTGTCGTCAGCGGGCAACGGGAAAATATCGCAGGATTCGGGCCCCTCACCCAACTTGACCACGAACGGTCCCTCTCGCTCGGGCCATCCGTAGTTGTCCCCGGCATGGACGTCGTAAATGGACTCAACCTGCTCGTTGCCGATGTTGCCGAGGAACATTCGATGGTCGTCACCGGAGTCCCAGCTAAACCGGTACGGCCCGCGCAGCCCGGAAGCATAGATCTCGGGCAGCGCACCCGGCCTGCCCACGAATGGGTTTGTCGGCGGAATCCCGTATTGACCGTGCGCGCCGTTAGTGCCACCCGGATCGATCCGCAAAATTTTGCCCTGCGGCAGCGATAAATCACCCGGAACCGTGGTCTTCAGGCTCTCCCGCGCGTCGCCGGCGGCGCCGCCGTCACCGACCGCCAGGTAGAGCAGCCCATAGTCAGGGGTGCCCGGCGACGCGGTGGGGTTGAAACCGATCTGCAGAATGCCATGGATCCCGGTGAGGAGGCCGATCCGAAGCACTTCCCGGTGGGTTCCGGCGAAGGTGTCCGCGGCGGGATTGGATGCCGTCCACTCGGTGACCACTCCGTGGATCCCGGTGTTTTTCGGATACGGCAGGTCGGGGGTCTGCGTTCGCAGCGCGTCGCGCGCCTCAGTGTCCACGGTGTAAAACTTGCCGTTTCGGGCGAAATCCGGATGAAACGCCACGAAACCAAACCCGGTGCCAATGCCCTCGTGGTCCCAGAAGTTCGGTCCGACTTGGGCGCCGACGTCGAGATACTCACGCGGAACTCCGTTGACAATGAAATAGAGCTTGCCGTTGAGATCTGGCACGAACAACCGCCCGGAACCGTCCGGGATCTCGCCCAGATAGTTGATCCGATCGTGCCGCTCCAGGTTGTCCCCGATCGGGACCGGGCGGTTCGGCATTGAAGCCGGCATGGTGAGGAACTTGGTCAAGGTGATACCAATGCCGGCCGGCGTTGGGTCCGGAAGCGCGTGTACCAACGGCTTGCTCTCATCGACCGGTGGAGGCGACCCCGGCGACGGCGCGGAGCTCGAACACGCCGCGCACACCAGCATCGCCGCGATCACCGCACACGCGAAGCGCATAACCAGACCCCCTGACGACCGAATCTCGCTCACACTCACCACCCCGGACTCCGCGGCGTTACCACGCCCCTCACCTGGGTGGATATCCCAGGCGGATACCAGGGCGGCGATACCATCCGGATCACCCGATTGGGCCCGAAGCGTAGCGCAGCCTAGTCGACATGTCGGTGGGATCGGCTAGTGTCGCTCCCGTTGGAACTAGCTGGAACTAAACTAGGTGGAGGAAGTCACATGCCGATTGCGGGGCTGGCGCCCGTCGCCGAAGAAGCAGGGGAACCCACGAGAACCGCCGACGGCCCGCATGACTGGGTCCGCCCAGATTTCCAGGAGTTCGCCGTCGCGCCGGAGGTCACTGCCTATGCCGGGTTGCGCTAGGTGAACGAGGGCTCACTACTGGCCAGGTCTGAGTTCGTCGCCCGGCTGCGCGCCCTGGAGGCTCGGTACTGGGACTCTCATCCGTTCCACCGCCGGCTGCACTCCGGTGAGCTGACCAAGCAGGACGTTCAGCTGTGGGCGGCCAACCGCTGGTACTACCAGCGGTGCATTCCGCTGAAGGACGCCGCGATATTGGCGGCGTGCCCGGCGGCGGAAATTCGACGCGCCTGGCTAGCTCGGATCGTCTACCACGACGGAGCCGATACCGGTGAAGGCGGCGCGCAGCGGTGGCTGCGGCTGGCCGAAGCGGTCGGCCTGTCCCGCGAGGAGGTGCTCGACGAGCGTCATCTCCTGCCCGGGGTGCGGTTCGCGGTCGATGCCTACGTCACCTTCGCCCGCACCCGTCCCTGGCTGGAGAGCGTCGCGGCTGGCCTCACCGAGTTGTTCGCGCCAGGGCTGATGCGCCAGCGAGTGGCCGCTATGCGCCAGCATTACCCGTGGATCGCCGAGGACGGGCTGGACTACTTCACCTCCCGGATCGAGGTCACTCCGGCCGAGGGCTCGGCCACCCTCGACCTCGTCGTCGAGCACGCCCGCACCCGCGAACAACAGCTCGCCTGCGTCGCGGCGCTGGCCTTCAAGTGCGACGTGCTGTGGGCGATCCTCGATGCGCTGGACTATGTCACGCTGGACCGCGCCACGCTCGCCGGTTCGCCGTGAACCCGCCGGCGGACGCGCGTCCCAGGCTGAGCCGAGGCACCCGGCTGAGCTTTGACCGCGTCCGCCATGCACACGTGCTGCTCTACCCGGAAGGCGTACTGTTCCCTAACCAGACCGCGATCGACGTGCTGCGCCGGTGCGACGGCAGCAACACCGTGGCGGCCATCGCTGACGATCTCCGCCACGACTACCGCGCGGTTGAGCTGACCGACATCGCGGAACTGCTCACCCAGTTGTCCGCGCGTGGCCTGCTCGAGCTGGACAGCAACTGATGCCCGGAGCGACACCAGAGCCGCCGCTCGGGATGCTCGCCGAGCTCACCCACCGGTGCCCGCTGCAATGCGGATACTGCTCCAACCCGCTGGAGTTGGTCGGTCGGGCCGAGGAGCTGAACACCGCGCAGTGGTGTGACGTCATCAGCCAAGCCCGCGAGCTGGGTGTTCTGCAGCTGCATTTGTCGGGCGGTGAGCCGCTACAGCGGCCGGATCTAGCCGAGATCGTGCGGCACGCCCGGCGCGAAGACTGCTACGTGAACCTGGTCACTAGCGGGTTCGGCCTCACCCCCGAGCGCGGTGGCCAGCTGGCCGACGCCGGGGTGGAGCACGTCCAGTTGTCCCTGCAGGACGCCGATGAGCTAGCCGCGGACGCCGTGGCCGGCGCTACCGGCGCCCATCGCCGAAAGCGCGCGGCCGCCGACGTGATCACGGCACTCGGCTTGCCGCTAACCATTAACGTCGTGCTGCACCGGGGCAATGTGGACCGCATCCCGGACATCGTCGAGCTCGCTGAGGCCATGGGCGCGGACCGGCTGGAACTCGCGCATACCCAGTACTACGGCTGGGCGCTGCGCAACCGCGTTCGCCTGATGCCGACCGCCGCTCAACTGAGCGCCGCCGAAGCGGCCGTGGCGGAAGCCAGAGCCCGGTCGTCCAACTTGCGGATCGGCTACGTCCCCGCCGACTACCACGAGACCTACCCGAAGCCGTGCATGCACGGCTGGGCGGCGCGCCAGCTCACCGTCGCGCCGAATGGTGTCGCGCTGCCCTGTCCGGCGGCCTCGGTGATCGACAGCCTGCCGGTGGTCAATGTCCGGGACACCTCGCTGCGCTCAATCTGGTACGAAGCCGAGTCGTTCCAGGCTTTCCGTGGCACCAGCTGGATGCGCGAGCCGTGCGTGAGCTGCGCGCGGCGCCAACTGGACTTCGGTGGCTGCCGCTGCCAGGCGTTTCAGCTCACCGGCGACCCGACGCACGCGGACCCCGTGTGTTCGCTGTCACCGCACCGGCACCTGATCGACGAGCTGGTCGCCAACGCCGAGCTTGGACAGGCTCTGTACCTGGAGCCGAGGCGAATGCGCAGCGCCGCGGCACCCCGGTGAGGGTCCGGCTGCTGGGCACCGCCGCCGGCGGTGGCTTTCCGCAGTGGAACTGCGCGTGCTCGATGTGTCAGCGCGCCGGTTCGCCGGGCGTTCCGCCGAGGAGCCAAGACGGAATCGCGGTGAGCGCCGACAACAGTGGCTGGTATCTGTTCAATGCGTCCCCTGATCTGCGCGCACAGATCCTGGCCACCCCGGCCCTACGCGCTGGGCCAGGCCCCCGTGACACCCCGATCCGGGGCATCCTGCTCACCGACGCCGAGCTTGACCACACTCTCGGCTTAGTGACCTTGCGCGAAGCGGCCGACTTGCGAGTCTGGACCTCCGCGCCGGTGCTCGATGCGCTGAGCAGCGTGTTCCCGTTGTGTGGAATGCTCACTTCTTACGCGGACTGGAGCTGGACCGCTGTCCGCGATCGCGGTTCGATCAAGCTGCCTGGGCTGCGAGTCACCATGGCGGCGGTAAGCGGCAAGCGCCCCCGTTACGCGGCGGGTGAGCCGGCCGCCCCCGGCTGGGTCGTGGCTTACCGGATCGAGGATGAGGCTAGCGGCGCACGCCTGGTCTACGCGCCGTGCTTGGCCGAGTGGTCGCCCGCATTCGACGAGCTGTTGACCGGGGCGAACGTGGTGATCCTGGATGGCACGTTCTACTCGGCCGACGAGCTGGCCGGCCACACTGGCCGGCCAGCCACACCAGGTGCCGGGGTCAGCACACCGATGGGGCATCTGCCCATCGCCGGACCCGACGGCAGCCTCCACAAGATCAGCGAACGTCCTGGCACTCGCTGGATCTACACCCACCTGAACAACACGAACCCACTGCTTGCGGCCGATTCACCGCAGCGAGGCCGGGTGATCGCGGCCGGCGCCGCCGTACTCGACGACGGCACCGAGCTGCGTGTGTAGCGGTCAGGCGTTCGCTGGAGTGCGCTTGAATATCTTGCTGCCCAGCCACACCAGCGGGTCATACTTGCGGTCGACCACCCGCTCCTTGAGCGGGATCAGCGCGTTATCGGTGATCTTGATGTGTTCGGGGCAGACCTCGGTGCAGCACTTGGTGATGTTGCAGTAAC
Organism: Pseudonocardia sp.; assembly: GCA_019244295.1. Taxonomy (GTDB): domain Bacteria; phylum Actinomycetota; class Actinomycetes; order Mycobacteriales; family Pseudonocardiaceae; genus Pseudonocardia. The sequence goes on along the minus strand of JAFASX010000037.1, from coordinate 33,362 downwards.
CGAGACCGTGCTCCTCCTGGGCGGCCCGCTTGCGGTCAGCGGCGTCCAGCGGGTGCATATCCAACTCGGCGATCCGCATCAGGAAGCGCGGACCGGCGAACGCCGGCTTGTTCTCTTCGTGATCACGAACCACGTGGCAGACGTTCTGGCACAGATAGCACTCGATGCACTTGCGAAACTCCTGACTGCGTTCCACATCGACCTGCTCCATGCGGTACTCGCCGGGCGCCACCCCGGCCGGCGGCGCGAACGCCGGGATCTCCCGCGCCTTCTGGTAGTTGAACTCAACGTCGGTGACCAGGTCGCGAATCACTGGAAACGTCCGCATCGGAGTCACCGTGAGCGCCTCGGACTTGTCGAAGATCGACATCCGGGTCATGCACATCAGCCGAGGCCGACCGTTGATCTCGGCGCCGCACGACCCACACTTGCCGGCCTTGCAGTTCCATCGCACGGCGAGATCTCCCGTCTGGGTCTGCTGCAGCCGATGGATGACGTCGAGAACGACCTCGCCCTCGTTCACTTCGACGTTGTAGTCGACCAGCTCCCCCTTGTTCGAGTCACCACGCCAGACCCGAAAATGCGCTGTGTAACTCATGCTGTGTCACTCTCCCCAGCGGTACCCGCTCGGTGGCCGCCCAGTTCCTCACCGGTGTAGTACTTCTTCAGCTCGTCGAGTTCGAATAGATCCAGCAGATCCGGCCGCATCGGCACCTGCTCTTGGCGCCGCAAGCGCACGTCGTCCTCGCCGCGAGCGGACAGCACCAGCAGGACATGTCGCCAGTCGGAGTCCATGACCGGGTAGTCGTCGCGGGTGTGCCCACCCCGGCTCTCGACGCGCTCCAGCGCGGCCTTCGCCACGCACATGCTCACCAACAGCATGTTGCGCAGGTCGAGGGCCAGATGCCAGCCGGGGTTGAACTCCCGGTGGCCTTCCACCACGACCTGGCGCGTGCGGATGGCGAGGTCCTCCAGCTTTTTCAGCGCGAGCTCGATCTCCTCGCCCTTGCGGATGATGCCGACCAGGTCGTTCATGGTCTGCTGCAGCTCGAGGTGAACCGTGTAGGCGTTCTCCCCACCCTCGTTCTTGAACGGCAGCAGGGCCCGCGTCTCGGCGGCCCGCGCGTCGGCCTCGTTTACCGCTGGTCGCGCGCCCAGCCCATCGACGTAGTTCGCCGCGCCCAGCCCAGCCCGGCGACCGAACACCAGCAGGTCGGACAGTGAGTTGCCGCCGAGCCGGTTCGAGCCGTGCATCCCGCCGGCCACCTCACCCGCCGCGAACAGCCCGGAAATGTTGGACGACGCGGTGTCCGGTTCGACCTCGACGCCGCCCATCACGTAGTGGCATGTCGGGCCGACCTGCATCGGCTCCTTGGTGATGTCGACGTCGGCCAGCACCTTGAACTGGTGGTACATCGACGGCAGCTTCTTAAGGATCACCTCGGCCGGCATCCGGGACGACACATCCAGAAACACTCCGCCATGCGGCGAGCCACGCCCGGCCTTGACTTCGGAGTTGATCGCGCGGGCCACCTCGTCGCGGGGCAGCAGCTCCGGTGGGCGCCGGTTGTTGTCCGGATCGGTGTACCAGCGGTCGCTCTCCTCAGCGGTGGTGGCGTACTGCTCCTTGAACACGTCCGGGATGTAGTCGAACATGAACCGCTTACCCTCGGAGTTGGTCAGCACCCCGCCGTCACCCCGGACCGACTCTGTGACCAGGATCCCCTTCACCGACGGCGGCCAGACCATCGCGGTGGGGTGGAACTGGATGAACTCCATATTGATCAGCGTCGCGCCGGCGCGCAGGGCGAGCGCGTGGCCGTCCCCGGTGTACTCCCAGGAGTTGGTGGTCGTCTTGAATAACTTGCCAATGCCACCGGTGGCCAACACCACGGCCGGGGCCTCGAACAGGATGAACCCGCCCGTGCCGCGCCAGTACCCGAACGCTCCGGAGATCACCCCATCAGTCTTAAGCAGGTCGGTGATGGTGCATTCGTGGAAGACCTTGATGTTGGACTCGTAGTCGCCAGTGGCTTTGAAGTCCTCTTGCTGCAGCGAGACGATCTTCTGCTGTAGGGTGCGGATCAGCTCCAGGCCGGTTCGGTCGCCGACGTGCGCCAGCCGCGGGTAGGTGTGTCCGCCGAAGTTCCGCTGGCTGATCTTGCCGTCTTTGGTGCGGTCGAACAACGCGCCGTAGGTCTCCAGCTCCCAGACCCGATCCGGGGCCTCCTTGGCGTGCAGTTCGGCCATCCGCCAGTTGTTGAAGAACTTGCCCCCGCGCATGGTGTCGCGGAAATGCACCATCCAGTTGTCGTTCGAGTTGACGTTGCCCATCGACGCCGCGCAGCCACCCTCGGCCATCACGGTGTGCGCCTTGCCGAGCAGTGACTTGCTGATGATCGCCGTCCGCTTGCCCCGCGCCCGAGCTTCGATAGCCGCGCGCAGTCCCGCGCCGCCAGCGCCGATCACAACCACGTCGTAGGAGTGCCGCTCGATCTCGCTCATGTCACCATCACTCTCAGTTGACGATGCGCGGGTCGGAAAACCAGCCGGCCGACAGCGCCATCACGTAGAAATCGGTCAGCGCCAGAGTTCCCAGGGTGATCCAGGCCAGCTCCTGGTGCTTGGCGTTGAGCTTGCTGACCTGAGTCCACAGCTTGTACCGCAGCGGGTGCTTGGAGAAGTGGTTGAGCCGACCCCCCATGATGCTGCGGCACGAGTGGCAGGACACCGTGTACGCCCACAGCAGCACGACATTGCCGGTAATGATCAGGCTGCCCAAACCGACGCCGAAGCCTCCGTTGCCGCGTAACGAGTCCACCGCGTCGATCGTGTTGATCACTGAGATGAGTACGGCGACATAGAAGAAGTACCGGTGCAGGTTCTGGCCCAGCAGCGGCCATCGGGTCTCGCCGGTGTAGCGCTTGTGTCGCTCGGCGACCGCGCACGCTGGTGGGGACGCCCAGAAGCCGCGGTAATACGCCTTGCGGTAGTAATAACAGGTCAGCCGGAACATCAGCAGAAACGGCAGGGTGAGCGCGCCGAAGGGCAGGATGCCCCAGTTCGGCAGGAACCTCCCGAACAGCGCGGACTCTGGTTCGCACCCCGTTGAGACGCAGGGGGAGTAAAACGGCGTGAGGTAGTGGTACTCGGGCACCCAGTACCACTTCTGCATGAAGACACGGACGGTGGCGTAGCTGACCCATGCCGTGAGGCCGGCCACCGTCAACAGCGGCGGCAGCCACCATCGGTCCGTGCGGAGGGTCCGTGCACTGATCCGCGCCCGACCTGCGGACGTCTCTGTGATGGTTGACACGTCAGGCTTCCTTACCTGGGTCGTGCTCGATCTGATTGCGGCGCGCGGGCGCAATCAGACGAAGGCTGTGCTGTTTCATCGAGCTTACGGTGCTGGTCAGAGAGCGGATGCCGCTCCGGTCATCAGCCAACTACCCGAACATGCAGACGTCCAATGCATCGGACCGCGGGTTCTCATACGCTTAAGCTATTCCTATGACGTTGATGCAGCTCATGTACTTCGTGGCGCTCGCAGACGTGGGCAACTTCACCCGGGCCGCTGAACGTTCAGGGGTCTCTCAACCGACCCTAAGCCGCCAGATACGGGCGCTCGAAGATGAGCTCGGAGCAACGCTCATCGACCGGGGTACCGGCGGTGGGAAAGGCGAGCTAACCCTCACGCCGGCTGGTGAGGCCGTGCTGCCGCTGGCTCGGCGAATGCTCGCGGACAGTGACGGCGCCCGAACGGCGGTGGCCGAGATCGTCGGGCTGCGCAGTGGCCGGGTGCGGGTCGGGGCGACCCCAAGCTTGTGCATTGGTTTGTTGGCCGACGTGTTGCGGATCTTCCATGAGCGCCATCCCGGTGTGCGCCTCGAGCTCGCCGAAAACGGCTCCCAGCCCCTGGTGCACGACCTTGCCCGTGGGCTGCTGGACGTGGCGCTGGTGATCGTGCCGCAAACCGGCCTCGATCCCACCCTTTCCATCACGCCGCTGCTGCGGGAACGGCTCTCGGTGGCATCCGCCCGGTCCGCGCCGGCACCAGCGTCAGCAAACCGCGGCTCGATCTCGGTGACCGAGCTGTCCCGCCGCGAGCTGGTGATGTTCCGCCACGGCTATGACCTGCGCGAGGTCACCTTGCGAGCCTATCGAGACGCCGGAGTGACCCCGCGTTTCGCGGTCGAAGGCGGCGAGATGGACGCTGTGTTGCGGCTGGTGGAGAACAACACCGGAGTGGCCGTGGTTCCCGATCTGGTGTTCGCCGGCCAGCCCCGGCTGCGACGAACCGTGTTGACTCCGCCACTGTACCGCACGGTCGCGCTGGCGGGGCGGGCCGAGGTGACTCCGACACACGCCGCCTCGGCATTCCGCGACACTCTGCTGACGTTCCTGCGGGAGTTGTCAACCTCCGGCAGCGTCGCGGCGGATTTCACCGTGCTACACCGCTGAGCTAGCGCTCACCTCTTCTCCCCTTGTTACGTGCTGCTACGTGACATGTTCGGGGTCCGGTAGCTCCACTGGCATACCGTGCTCACGGAGCACCTCACGGACCACCCGATAAGCCAATGCTTCCGAGTACCCGCGCCGAGCGAGCATCCCCATCAGCCGACCAATCCTGGTGGTGTCGTCAAGCCCGGACATCGTCCGCAGTTTGCGCTTGACCAGCCTCCGGGCGGCGTTCTCCTCGTCCTCCGAGTCGGCCGCCACCACCGCCTCATTCGCGGTGCGTTCGGCGATCCCCTTGCGTCGCAGTTGAGCGGACAACGCCCGCCGGCCCAGCGACCGGTTGCGCTGGCCGGACTGCACGACCATCGCCGCGTATGCCTCATCATCAACTAGCCCGACCTCGCCGAGCCGGGTGAGCACACGATCCGCCACGTCGGCTGACACCCCCTTGCGGTGCAGCGCGTCGGCCAGTTCGGAGCGACTACGCGGCCGCGCCGTCAGCAGCCGTAGACACAGCTCCTGTGCCGCGGACTCCGGATCCGCCGGAACGCCACTTCCACTTCCGACAGTATCCGGATCAGCGGCCTCCCGGCCTCGCCGCCGACCGGCTTCTTCTCCGGTCACGATCAGAAGTCGACGGGAGCCGGGACCGTCTGATCGACATCGACCTGCGCGCCGATGCCCAGCTTCTCCTTGATCCGTTTCTCGATCTCCGCGGCCACGTCCGGATTCTGCAACAAGAACTTGCGGGCATTCTCCTTACCCTGACCGAGCTGGTCACCTTCGTAGGTATACCAAGCGCCGGCCTTTCTAATCAATGCTTGCTCGACACCCACATCAATGAGCGAACCTTCTCGACTAATGCCATGACCGTACAGCACATCAAATTCCGCTTGTTTGAATGGCGGAGCGCACTTGTTCTTGACCACTTTGACGCGGGTACGGTTACCTACCGCCTCGGTACCGTCCTTGAGCGTCTCAATTCGCCGGATGTCGAGTCGAACCGAAGAGTAAAATTTCAACGCTTTACCACCCGTGGTGGTCTCCGGCGAATTGTGGACAATGATCCCGTCGGCCAGATAGTTGTGCGTACCCTCCACCTCTATATCGAAGCGATGCATAGAGCGAGTACGCGGCTTGATCCGTACGTCGAGCACCGGCGCCGGAACCGGAAGCAACGTAGGCCGCACGAACTCAGGATGCACCGAGAAACGTCCACGGAAACGCTCCAACAGCTTATAGTTCATCGATGGATGTACGTACGGCGCGATCAGTTCGTGCAACTTGGTGGTCTCGTCTTTACTGAAAGTGAGTACCGCGGCGCGCCGAGCACCCCGTTGAGCGAGCTTGGGCCGCAGGTTGAATGTATCGGCAAGGTGCTCAACCAGGCGCTCCCGTGAGCCTGGACTCATCACCTCAACGTAAATTTCTGACCGCCCCGAACCATCTCCAGTACACTCCCGCGCGCCTTTGGCTCGCTTCGAGAACAAACCATCATCACAGTACCAAATCGCCAGCGACAGAGGAGTCAACGCTTTCAAATACTCCCAGGACAGGTGCTTGCGCCCATCGCCGAGATATACCGCTTCACGTAGCTCAGCCAGTTCCGGAAGCGGCGTCAAGTCGACAAAACCAGCGCCCTTAACGTTCGTCGAACGCGACTGATCGATGTTGACGAAAAGGCTCGATTTCCAATCCAGATAGTCGAGCCGCTTAACGCCACGACCCATCCGAAACCGAGTATCCAGGCTTCCCGGGAGCCTACCGGGAGATAGCGCGGCATCACCCATCAGAGCGCCGAGCACAACCTCCCGCTGCTGCGCGCTCAACCGGTACGGCTGGGAGAGCAACACTCGATCACCAACGCGCAGCTCTCCCGCTTCTCGCCAACCACCAGGAGTGCGCACCTGGTGGTTACTGGTCAATTCCATCCGCGCCTCCCCGTTTCCGCCGGGACGCGCGACCGTGACCTGCAGGAACCGCTCGGTAACACCATTATCGAACCAGTTGACGACCTTTTTCGGTACGATCTTTCCTAACTCGTGATCATAAGAAAGAACCTCGACCGGAAGCCTCTGATCCACAATCTCGCCAATCTTCTCCTGAGAACCATCAGCTAGAGTAACTCGAGTGTCATAAGAGAGACACCCGAACATGACACCGATCTTTTCCCGGAGCTGGTTAATGAAAATCGCGGTGGTGCCAGAGCTATTTAATCCACCGGTGATCTTCCGCAAGGCCTGGCTCATCAGCCGGGCTTGTAGGCCGACGTGGTTATCGCCCATCTCGCCCTCGATCTCGGCGCGCGGCACTAACGCGGCCACCGAATCGATCACGATTACGTCTAGCGCGCCAGAGCGGACCAACATGTCAGCGATCTCAAGTGCCTGCTCACCAGTATCCGGCTGCGAGACCAACAAAGCATCGGTGTCGACCCCAAGCTTCTTGGCGTAATCCGGGTCGAGCGCATGCTCCGCATCAATGAAAGCGGCGATCCCGCCGGCCGCCTGCGCATTCGCCACCGCATGCAGCGCGAGCGTGGTGTTGTGGGACAACACGCCGTTGGCGAGAAAACTGTGCGTGTCGGGCAGCATGAGATCGAACGTCGGCTGGAGGCCAGCGTCCTCAATGTTGACAACCGCGTCATAGGTGTAGCGGCGCGCGGCTAGCGCCTCGCGGTCACCGTCACAGTCGTCTCGGAGATCCGCTCGACGTCGCTCGGACCGGAAACCCACTTCCTCGAGAAAGCGGTGGGAACCGCCAGGGTTGATCCTCACCGTCCAATAGAAACGCTGATATGTTTTGTTGTGGGACGACGAAATCGACGCTGACACGCCAAGGCCGTAGAGAAGGAGCTGGACCTCACGCGCGAGCTGCTCGGAAGCCGTTTCCAGCCCGACTGTCGAGGAGGCATCGATCCAGCCATCACCCTCGAAAAGCGCCGACAAGAAAGCCCGCTGAGCCTTGTGCCCAGCCGTGCGCACACAACCAGGGACCGTCTTATCCGCCGCTGTGACATAGTCGAGGCCATAACGTTCGCGGGCTTTTTCTCGAACTTGTTTGCCGGGGACTCGGTGCTCCTTGTCGTTATAGCGCCGAACCTCGGGTTCGAACACGTGACGAGCAAGCGCCGAGAATTCAGCGTTTACTTCCGAGTCCCCGTTCGTGAAGCCCAAGCAGTAAGGGTCATCGAGAGAGCCCTCGGCCACGAGGTAACCTAGCAACACCGCCTCGTCCTCGCTCAGATCACCAGACGCAGCGGCCTCCACCGCGCCGAAAGCGGCCGAGACCAGAGTGTCTCCAGCCTGAATGTCCGCGGCTTTTCGCCAGACGATGAACCCGCGCTCGCTCATCACTCGCAGCGGGTGGTTATGCGTGACCGTCACCAATCTTCCCGAGCGCAAGGTGATCCGCAATGTTGGCTTGCGATTGTTGTGCGTGATGACCGCCAATTGCTCCAGCTCACCTCGCTCGTTGACCACCCGAATCCCACGATCGCGAACGTCCGTGGAGCGAGATGCGCACGACGCGGGCTGTCCGCAACGGTTGAACAGCTCGGCGACAGTCTCTAAGCCGTGATCAGTCCACAAGTATGTATCGGCGGTAAGACACTTCCCGCTGGATTCCGGCCCGAATATCTCCACGATTCGGCCACGCGGCAGTCCACCCACACCCAGCGCGACGTCCAGCGCTATCGATCCAGTCTGGATCACGCCAATCGGGGCCCTGGCCTCATCGCCCAGGCGCATGACCGCGCCTTTGCCATGGTTCTTCTCAATCTGGGCCATCGCGAGGGCGAGTGCCTTCTCGCGGTCGGGAGCGGTCATCTCTTATGCCACCTTGGAGGACGTAGGGATGCGGTTGGACTCAGGGCGGTAAGGCTTAGGACCGACGGTAGGCGGTACGGCCGACAAGTTTCGAAGCCGGACACAGATCGGTGGATAACTCCGCCGGGTGTGGATAACATCATAGCCGAACGACTGTTCGAAGTTGAAACTGACACGCCGCCGGCTATCATCCAGCGGCTCAGCGGGTATGCGCGTCGCTCGGCTCGGCGTGGTAGCCCTTGGGGCCGACCGCGCGAGCGAGCGGGCCGCGCGGGTGAGGCGGCCTCACCGCCGTTCGGGCGGCACGCCGAACGTCACGCATACCACCCGCCATACGTCCTTCGGATCTGATCCCGTTTCCAGCGCCTGATCCACCGTCTGGCCTCCCAACTCCGCGAACACGTGGTCGGCGGCCAGCGAGTTAGCGCGGGGGGAGCCAAACTCGTCGGCCATCAGCTGCCGGAAATGGGTCAGTCGCATGCCGTCACGGTAAGACACACTTGTTAGGTGCGAAATGCGACGCTGGACCAACCGGTTCCCTGTGGGCCGCGCGATGCCCTGGGTGGCGCGAACTGACTGAACGGAGGGTGCTATGGACGCCTACGACCCCACTGGTTTGTCGTCCCCTATCGGCCAGCTGGTCATCCTCGCCGCACTGGTCAGTTGGCTGCTGGTGGTACTTCGCTGGTGGTGGCAGCAGCGCAAGCGTTAGCGACGGTCAGCCCGAGCGCAGCAAGCTGGATAGTTGCGCCCATCGAGCCAACAAGTCGGCCGCCGCGCCCGAGTCCACCGCGTCCGCTACCCGACCGTAACTCGCCCGCAAGTCGCCCACAAGGTCGTCAGTCAATCCAACCTGGGTGGCCACCGCGGCCGCCGCGTTCACCAGCACCGCGTCCCGCACGGGCCCAGCCTTCCCCGCGAACAGAGACCGGGCCACAGCGGCATTGCACGCCGCGTCCCCCCCGCGCAGCTCGTCCGCGCTCGCCCTGGCCAGGCCCAGCTCGGCGACGTCGAGCACTCGCTGTCGGACAGCTCCCCCGCTCACCGCCCACACCGTGGTCGTCGTGGTAGTAGTGATCTCGTCCAGTCCATCATCGCCCCGCACCACCAACGCCGAGTTGCCTCGGGCGGCGAGCACTTGAGCGATCACCGGCGCCAGCCGAGAACTAGCGCAGCCGATCAAACCCGCCGACGGCTGCGCCGGGTTGGTCAGCGGGCCCAGAACGTTCATCGCCGTTGGTACGCCCAGCGCCCGCCGCACGGCGGCGGCATGTCGCATCGTTGGATGGAAAACCGGGGCGAAACAGAACCCAATGCCCAGTTCCGCCACGCACCGCTGGACGCCGTCGGGAGGCAGATCGATCGCCACGCCCAGCGCCTCGAGCAGGTCAGCGGCTCCGCACTTGGACGAGGCGGCCCGGTTGCCGTGCTTCACCACGGGCACGCCCGCGGCGGCCACCACGATAGCGGCCATGCTGGAAATGTTCACGCTCTGCGATTGGTCGCCCCCGGTTCCCACCACGTCCACCGCGGGCGCCGAGAGCACCACTCGCCGGGCGTGGCCGAGCATCGCCTCGGCAAGCCCGGCGATCTCGTCAGCTGTCTCTCCCTTCGCCCGCAGGGCCACCAGGAACCCAGCGAGCTCAACCCCAGACGCTTCGTCTCCGAGTACCTTGTCCATCACCCAGGCGGTGTCGGCGGCGCTCAGATCCGCGCCGTCGAGCAACCGGGTCAGCAACCCGGGCCAGGTGCGCAGCGACTGGCCCGTTTCGGTGGTATCTGTCACGTCGGCTCCTCACCGGGGCGGTTCGCCACGCCGTGATTTATGTCACATATCACCAGGCACTACCTGATCGACTAAGCGCGGACAGTTGAGGCGGCAACCGAACGCAACAACTGCGCCACGGTCTCAGCGGCGATCAGCGGATCCAGGGGATGCACTAACACGGCGTCGGCTTGGGACCAGGTAGCCAGCCAGCGATCGTCGCGCCGCTGGACGGCGATCACGATCGGCGGGCAGGCTTCGATCTCGTTCTTCAGCTGGCGCGACAGGCCCATGCCGCCGGTCGGTTGCGCTTCCCCGTCCAGGATCGCCAAATCAATCTGACCTGCGTCAACCGCCGCCAGAACCTCGGCGACCGACTCCGCCTCAACGAAGGTGACCCGACCAATATCAGGCGCGGGCCGCCGCCCGATCGCGGTAATGATTGATTCGCGAACCTCAGGGCGGTGACTCAGGACCAGGACCGTTCGGGGAGCGGGGTGGGCCTGGTCCGCATTGGCCTCTCCGGAGTTGCTCACGTGCTCGTCTTCCTCTCGCCGGTTCGATACCGGCCTCGATACCCGACCCGCCGCCGAAATTGCTTCGCGCGTACGCGGCGCCCGGATGGTATCGGGTTGGCCTGACAACAACAGCCACCGTCAGCGGATGGAAGTGACTCGGACGTGACACCGGCACCTTGCCCTCAAACGGGCGGTAATCAGCTCACGGGCCATAATGACCCCTGTGACGACGGCAGCGCCCGCTATCAGTCAGCGTATTCATTCGCTGAACCGCCCCAACATGGTCAGCATCGGCACGATCGTCTGGTTGTCCAGCGAGTTGATGTTCTTCGCCGGGCTGTTCGCGATCTACTTCACCGCCCGCGCCCAGAACGTCGGCGAGTGGCCACCGCCACCCACCCATCTGGACGTGCCCTACGCGCTCGTGGTCACGATCGTGCTCGTCGGGTCCTCCTTCACCTGCCAATACGGCGTGTTCTGCGCCGAGCGTGGGGACGTGTTCGGGCTGCGCCGATGGTACCTGCTGACGTTGGCGATGGGCACGTTCTTCGTGCTCGGCCAGGCCAACGAGTACCGCACGCTGGTCACCGAGCATGCCACCACGATGGCTTCGAGCGCTTACGGCACCGTGTTCTACCTCGCCACTGGTTTTCATGCGCTGCATGTGACTGGCGGTCTCTTCGCGTTCATCTTCCTATTGATCCGAACCAAGCTGAGCAAGTTCACTCCCGCTCAGGCGACCGCGGCGATCGTGGTGTCCTACTACTGGCACTTCGTCGATGTGGTCTGGATCGGTCTATTTGCTGTGATCTACTTCATCCGCTGACCGCTCCCCGAGCGCCCGATCCGACTTCCGAGGGTTCGAGACTCCGCGATGACGACCACCACCACACGCCGCCGCGCCGGCACGAAGCTGAGGCGGCGCGTCGCCAGCGCGTTCGCGCTGGGTATCGCCCTGCTCAGTGCCGGCGCGCTCTACACAGTTTTCATCCCCCAGCCGCAAATCGCGCTGGCCCAGGACGATACTCAACTCGTGGCCCAGGGCCAGCGGGTCTTCGACAACCACTGCATTACCTGCCACGGCGCCAACCTCCAAGGTGCCACCGACCGAGGTCCGAGCCTCATCGGGGTTGGCTCGGCCGCAGTCTATTTTCAGGTGTCAACCGGACGCATGCCGTTGGCTCGCCAAGAAGCCGAGGCAAACGCCAAGCAGCAGCTCGCTGAGCTCGATCCACACACCCCTGAGGGCGAGAAGAACCTCGAAGCGCTAATGGCGTTCGTGCAGTCCAATGGCGCCGGGCCAACGCTGCCGGCCGAGCGGGGGGAGGCGCTGCGTGGTTCGGACCCGGCGCGTGGCGGTCAGCTGTACCGGCTGAACTGCGCTTCCTGTCACAATTTCACCGGCCGAGGTGGAGCGCTGTCCTCCGGCAAGTCCGCCCCGAATCTGGACCCGGCCACTGAGGAGCAGATTTACGCCGCGATGCTCACCGGTCCGGAGAACATGCCGCGTTTCTCCGACCGCCAGCTCTCCCCCGAGGAGAAGAAAAACATCATCGCCTACATCGAGTCGGTCACCAACGGCCGCAACGACCCCGGCGGTGACCCGCTCGGCGGTATCGGCCCAGTCTCCGAAGGTTTGATCGGCTGGCTGGTCGGCATCGGGTCGCTTGTCGCGTTCACTGTTTGGTTGGGAGCAAGAGCATGAGCAGCGGGCCGCACGCTCCGCACCGGCCCACCGAGGCCGAGCTGGACGACATGACACCCGACCAGCTGGCCACCTTGGCGGCTGAGCTGGACGACGTGGTCATCCTCAGGAACCTTTCGAAGTTCCCGATACCCGGCACTCGAGCCGAGAAGCGCGCTGAGCGCGCCGTCGCCACCTGGTTCCTGCTATCTGGGCTGAGCGCGGCCGCTTTCGTGGCCGCGTATCTGTTCTGGCCAAGCCAGTACCGAGCCCCTTCTGAACCCGGCTACCAGATATACGCGCTGTACACACCGGTGATCGGAGCCACCTTTGGTCTGTCGGTGCTGCTGCTGGGGGTGGGCCTCATTTCATACGTGAAGAGATTCCTTCCGGACGAGGTGTCTGTTCAGCAGCGTCACGACGGCCCCTCAGACGAGTTAAGCCGCCGCACGGTGATGGCCCAGCTAGCCAAGGCCGGTAAGGACACAACGATCGCCCGCCGCGGCTTGATCAAGCGTTCGATAGGCATAGCCGCCGGGGTGTTCGGGCTAGGGTTCGGCGTGATAGCCCTCGGCGGACTGATCCGCGACCCTTGGAAGGGGGGCGCTAAAGCCGTGCTGTGGGTCACGGCGTGGGGCTCAGACGACGGCGAGAAGGTCTATCTCCGCCGCGACACCGGCGCCTCCGGCGAAGAGATCATTAAGAACGGTATCCGAGGTATCCGGGTTCGCCCCGAAGACATGAACACCGGCTCGATGGAGACCGTCTTCCCCTTCCGGATGTCTGACCTCCAGCACTCGGAAAGACTCGACGCGGTGCTCAAGATGTCCGACGTGCCCGTGATGCTCATCCGGCTGCGGCCGGGAGAGCCCGTCATTCAGCGGGCCGGACGGGAGAACTTTCATTACGGTGACTTCTACGCCTACTCCAAGGTGTGTACTCACCTGGGTTGCCCGACCTCGCTGTACGAGGCGCAGACCAACCGAATCCTCTGCCCGTGCCACCAGTCGCAGTTCCTGGCCACTGAGTACGCTAAGCCAGTTTTCGGTCCGGCCACTCGCGCGCTGCCGCAGTTACCCATTACCGTGGATAGTGAAGGCTACTTCGTAGCGAGGAGCGACTTCAACGAGGCAGTCGGGCCGGGGTTCTGGGAGCGGAAGTCATGAGTTCGATCACAACACCCACCACGTCGTCAAGCAAGCTCAGCGCCAAGGCGGCCCAAGGCCTCGACGAACTTGACCAGCGGTTCCACCCGGCGGCAGGCTTGCGTGGCCAGTTCAACAAGGTCTTCCCGACCCACTGGTCATTCATGCTCGGCGAGATCGCCCTCTACAGCTTCATCGTGCTGCTCCTCACCGGCACCTACCTCGCGCTGTTCTTCGACCCCTCCATGCAAGACGTCACCTACCACGGCGCCTTCACCAACCTACGCGGTATACAGATGTCACGCGCCTTCCAAAGCGCACTCAACCTCTCCTTCGAGGTTCGTGGCGGGCTGTTTGTCCGGCAGGTGCACCACTGGGCAGCGCTGCTGTTCCTCGCCGCAATGATGGTCCACATGTTCCGGATCTTCTTCACCGGAGCGTTCCGCAAGCCGCGGGAGACGAACTGGCTGCTCGGTGTGCTGCTGATCGTAGTCGGCATGATCGAAGGTTTCACTGGCTACTCGCTCCCCGACGACCTGCTGTCCGGCACCGGCCTGCGGATTGGTTCCGGGATCACGCTGTCGGTGCCGGTAATTGGCACCTGGACCCACTGGGCGCTGTTCGGCGGTGAGTTCCCCGGCACAGAGATCATCCCTCGGCTCTATATCGTGCACGTGCTGCTGCTGCCGGGCATCCTGTTGGCCGTGATAGGCGTGCACCTCGGCTTGGTGTGGTACCAAAAGCACACCCAGTTCCCTGGTCCGATGCGCACCGAAAAAAACGTGGTCGGCGTTCGCATCCTGCCCATCTTCGCGGTCAAAAGCGGCGCGTTCTTCGCGTTGACCGCCGGTGTGATGGCCATCATGGGCGGAGTTTTCCAAATCAACCCGATCTGGAACTTCGGACCATACAACCCCGCGCACATCTCAGCGGGTTCGCAGCCCGACTGGTACATGGCGTTCTCCGACGGCATGCCTCGATTGTGGCCACCGTGGGAGATTTACCTCGGTAACTACATGATCCCGGCGGTCTTCTGGCCGACCGCGTTCTTCCTACCGGTCATCATCAGCCTGCTGGCGGCTTACCCGGCGATCGAGCGCAAGCTCACCAAGGACAACGCGCCGCACAACCTGCTGCAACGCCCTCGTGACTCGCCGGTACGCACCTCGCTGGGCATGATGGCGATCACGTTCTATTTCTGGCTGGTGTTGGCTTCGGGCAATGACCTGATCGCTTTATTCTTCAACATCTCGCTCAATGCCATGACGTGGATCGGCCGGATCGGGCTTCTGCTATTACCCCCGCTGACTTACTGGGTCACCTACAGAATCTGCATCGGACTCCAACGCTCCGACCTCGCCGTCCTCGAACACGGCATCGAAACCGGCATCATCAAACGACTCCCACACGGCGAATTCATCGAAGTACACCAACCACTAGCCGGACTCGACTCCCATGGCCACGCTATTCCGCTGGAATACCAGGGCGCCACTGTACCCAAGAGGATGAACCAACTCGGCGTCGCCGGACACCCGGTACCAGGCTCCTTCCTCAAACCAGACCCTATGCAAGAAACGATCGCGCTGGAAAACGCCAGAGCCGCCCAACTAGCCGAGCAGGATGGCCATGGCGCCGGACACTCCGCCAAAGCGGGTGCC
This sequence comes from Pseudonocardia sp., assembly GCA_019244295.1. Lineage (GTDB taxonomy): Bacteria > Actinomycetota > Actinomycetes > Mycobacteriales > Pseudonocardiaceae > Pseudonocardia. Next base: position 18,307 of record JAFASX010000037.1, on the reverse strand, counting down.
GGCGGTAATGGTCGCGTTGAGCGAAACGGACACGTGGAGCAGCGAGACGACCAGCATGAGCTAGTCGCCGGACAATCCCACGGAGACCACGCTCACGACACCAGCACTTGATCCGTATTCTCGACCAAGGGCGGGCCCCGGCCAGGGATTTTGGTCGGGGCCCGCCCTGCTCAGTCGGCACGGCGATCGATTGCGTAGTGTGCGACGGTAACCTGCCGACCGTCTAGGATTTCCACTTGATCCCGCTGCCAACGCATACCGGCTTTTTCCATCACCCGCCGGCTCGCCACGTGATCGGCCGCCGCGTAAGCACAGATACGCCACACATCGCGGTCGGCGAACAGGTATCCAACCAGTAGCTTCAACGCCTCAGTGGCATATCCCTGACCTTCGCAGCCCGGTGCGATTTCGTAGCCGACAGCCACCGTCGATATGTGATCCACGGCAGCACAACTCATCGCGCCAACCACGGCGTTATCAGAATGCCGCAAGACCAGCCAGGGGCCTGTCGCGGAAGTGGCGAGACTGGGGGAATACGAAACGACAAGGCAAAGCATCCGCATCACAAAAGCAGACGGATAGCCGTTGACAAAATAGAAATCACCGCATCCGGCGAGTAACTGTTGCGCATCGGATGCGGTGAGCTGGCGCAAGAAGAGTCGCGCGCCGGTCAGGTGAACACCTAGATTAGTGATCAGAACGAGGCATGTGGTACTCGAACAGGAGGCCACCAATCATGAACAACAAGATCGGAACGCTGATCACAATAGCCCAGACCTCGAAGAACGCAACGCTGGTCGCCAACAGGGCAACGGCGAAAGCGAGCCCGATCGGCCAGTAGCTGCCTGGGCTAAAGAAACCCATGTCACCGGCTCCATCAGCGATCTCCGCCTCCGGGTTATCTTCTGGTCGGCCCTCCAGCCGCCGCGATACGAATCGGAAATATGTACCGATGATCAGCGACAACCCACCGGTCAAGGTCAATCCGACAATGCCAACCGGTTCTCTCGCCAGCACGGCGTACACGACCGCGCACACGAAGAAGAACACCGTACAGATCTCGAAGATCCGAGACTCGACCTTCATCGCGCCACCATCTCCTCTCGGCTCGTCAGCCTCTCGTCGGCTTGTCAGCTGCTCGGGCGCAGCGAAGCGGACCGGTCGGTGCGCTTGGTCTGGAACGGATACGTGGTAATCGCCTGAGGAGCGCACCACTGACCGCAGTTCAGCGCGGCCAACGCCTCTCCCGCTGTATTGGGTATCCCGGTGACCGGGTTGTTCTGCGTGCGCAGCCGCAAGTATTGAGCGTAGAGCTGCGGCTTCAACGCGCGGACCTCGAAGTTCATCGCCGAGTGGTAGGTGCCGCACAACTCGGCACAGCGACCGACGAACGCACCCTCTTTCTCGATCTTGTCGATGACGAAGGTGTTATCCGTGTTGTTCTTGTCCGGGTAGGGGAAGACATCTCGTTTGAACAAGAACTCTGGCACGAAGAAGGAGTGAATGACATCCCTGGAGGTGAGTGTGAACTGAATACTGCGATCGGTCGGCAGCACGAGCAGCGGAATGGTATCGTTGGTGCCGATCGTGGTGATCCGCTGGCCCGTGGGGTTATCCGGGTAGTCGAACTGCCAGTTCCACTGGAACGCCGTGACGTTGATCTTCACATCTGGCTTGGCGATGCTCTTGTCCACATCGTTCTGGACCACCACGGTGTAGGCGAAGATCGCCGCGACAATGATCGTGGGCAGCACCACGCTGACCACTTCGATCGGCAGGCTGTACTGGAACTGCCTGGGTAGCGCGCCGTCGCCCCGCTTGCGGTGGAAGATCACCGTCCACGCGGTGAGCCCCCACACGACCGCGCCGACCACCAGCGAGGCGACCGCCAGATAAGTCCACAGCTGCCGCGTCTCGAAAGCCTGCGGAGTCACCCCCTCCGGCCAACCGAACCGGAGCACTTCGCTGACCGAGCACCCACTGGTCGAGACCGCCACCAACGCGGCCAAGACCGCGACCTTGATCGCCCGGCACCGCCGAGTGCGCCGCACGTCACTCACAGCTCGCCGCCTCCCATGATGATCTATCGCGGCAGCATCCGCCGCCCGGCGTAAGGACACGCCACCTCGCTGGGGAGCGTATACCACTCGGATAGAGGCGGCCGTGCCAACGTCAGCGTGTCAATAGCGCCCCGATTCGCCGCCACCACTCGCCCGAGGACCTTTGGCGACCGGGAGGCATACTTTGAGGGGTCTCTAGGTTATCGCAGGGGAAGGGGCCGACGGCGGGGTGTGTGGACTACTCGGGCTGCTGACAGCCAACGCGGAAGGACAGCAGCGGGAGCCCGCCGTTCGGCAGGCACTTCGCTGTGCGCGCCACCGGGGACCAGATGAGACGGACACCTGGTACAACCAGCACGTAGTGTTCGGTTTCAATCGTTTGGCGCTCATCGACCTGGCCAGTTCCCACCAGCCGCTGCACTATGCCAATGGCCGTTACACGCTGGCCTTCAACGGTGAGATCTACAACTACCTTGAACTGCGCGAACAACTAGCCACCGAGCACGGCGCCGAGTTTGCCACTCAGGGTGACGGCGAAGCAATAGTCGCGGCCTACCATTACTGGGGCCCAGAGGCGGTCGAGCAGCTACGCGGGATGTTCGCCTTCCTGATCTGGGACGCCGAGCGCGGCGAGCTGTTCGGCGCCCGCGACCCGTTCGGGATCAAGCCGCTGTTCGTGATGACCGGGCCCGAGGCTACGGCGTTCGCCAGCGAGAAGAAGAGCCTGTATGAGCTCGCTCCGGCGCTGAGCCTGGACCAGCCCGCGCTGCAACACTACCTAGTGATGCAGTACGTGCCGGAGCCCGCGACAATGCACCGCGAGATCCGGCGAATCGAATCGGGCACCCAATTCACCCTGCGCCCCGGTGAGGAGCTGGTGACCGAGCGGTACTTCACGCCGATGTTCGCGCCCGTTCCGCTGGCCAGCGCGCGTGAGCGGAACGCGCTGCACAAGCGGGTGGCCGACACGCTGCGCGATTCGGTAGCCAAGCACATGCGAGCCGACGTCACGGTGGGCGCGTTCCTGTCCGGCGGTATTGACTCCACGGCGATCGCCGCGCTGGCCAAGGAACACAAGCCGGACCTGATCACATTCACCACCGGGTTCGAGCGAGCAGGCTACTCGGAGGTGGAAGTGGCCGCCGAGTCGGCGGAGGCGATCGGGGTGCGACACGTGATCCGCACGGTCAAGCCCGACGAGATGATGGACGCCCTGCCGCTGATCGTGTGGTACCTGGACGAACCGGTGGCTGACCCGGCGCTGGTCCCCCTGTGGTTCATCGCCAGGGAGGCTCGCCGGCACGTGAAGGTGGTGCTATCCGGGGAGGGCGCCGACGAGCTGTTCGGGGGGTACACGATCTATCGTGAGCCGCTGTCGCTGGCGGCGTTCGAGAAGGTACCCGGCGGGGTTCGCCGAGCACTGGGCCGGCTGTCCGCCCGAATCCCGGAAGGCACCCGGGGCAAAGACCTGCTGCGCCGCGGCTCGCTGGCGCTCGAGGAGCGCTATTACGGCAATGCCCGGATCTTCCGGGACGACCAGCTGGCCACTGTGCTGCGCACCTACGATCCACGCCGTTCGCACACCGAGATCACCGCGCGCTGGTATCGGGAGTCGGCGGGCTGGGACCCGGTGGCGCGGATGCAGCACGTCGACCTGTTCACCTGGCTTCGCGGGGACATTCTGGTCAAGGCCGACAAGATGACCATGGCGAACGCGCTCGAGCTACGGGTGCCGTTCCTGGATCCTGAAGTGTTCCGGGTGGCCGCTACCATCCCGCTGAAGCAGAAGATCGTCGGCCGGACCGACGGCTCAGGAACCACCAAGTACGCACTGCGCAAGGCCCTGGAGGAAATCGTGCCGGCCCACGTCTTGCATCGGCGCAAACTGGGCTTCCCGGTGCCGATCCGGCACTGGCTGCGCGACGAGATGTACGACTGGGCAGCTGGCGTCATCGCCGACAGCCAGACCGACCATCTACTCGACCTGCGCGCGGTGCGCCAGATGCTAGACGAACACCGCACCGGGCCGCTCGATCACAGCCGGCGGATCTGGACGTTGCTGATATTCATGCTCTGGCATGGCATCACCGTCGAAGACCGGATTCGGCCGACAATTCCCGAGCCGCACTATCCGGTGATGCTCTAGAGCCCGAGGGCTTTAGAGCATCACGCGCGCGTCAGCGCGGTGGCGATCTCAGCGCGTCAGCGCGGTGGCGATCTCAGCGGCGGCGTCCGGGCCGTAGGCGCCGCGCAGCCGCTCACTCGCCTCGCCGGGCTGCCAGCGCCACTCCTGCGGACCGACGGTCTCCAGCACGTTCACCGCGATCAGGCAGCCGAGCTGAGCGCAACGTTCCAGGGACAGCCCGGCCGCGATGCCGGCGAGGAACCCGGCACGGAACGCGTCGCCCACCCCGGTCGGATCGACCCGCGCGGTTTCGGGCACCACCCCGACCATGACGCCGCCGCCGCCGCGAGGCACTACCTCGGCGCCCTTCTCCCCGTGCGTGGTAACACGAACGTCCACCAGCTCACCGATTTGCGCTTCGGTCCACCCGGTTTTGCGCAGCAGCAATTCCCACTCGTAGTCGTTGGTGAACAAGTAGCGGGCGCCCTCCACTAGCCGGCGGATCTGAGCGCCTTCCATCCGCGCCAGCTGCTGGGAGGGGTCGGCGGCAAACGCCAGCCCGAGCTCACGGCATTCATCGGTGTGCCGCAACATCGCTTCGGGGTCGTCGGCGGCAATCAACACCAGATCGAAGCCGCCAGAACGGGCCACCGCCAGGGCGAGTGAGATTTCTCTCGCCCTGGCCATCGCCCCGGTGTAGAACGAGGCGATCTGACGCATATCGTCATCGGTAGTGCAGATAAATCGCGCGGTGTGCACATCAGGGCACACATGAACCAGCGAGCAATCCACGCCAGCCTGCTGCAGCCAGGCGCGGTAGTCGCCGAAGTCGGCTCCGACCGCGCCGATCAACGACGGCGCCTGACCTAGCAAACCGAGCGCGTAGGCGATGTTGGCGCCCACGCCCCCACGCCGAATCACCAGGTCGTCCACCAGAAAGCTCAGCGACACTCGATCCAGTCGCTCGGCTACCAACAGGTCAGCGAAGCGGCCGGGGAAGTGCATGAGATGGTCGGTGGCGATCGACCCGGTGACAGCTATAGACACAAATCGTGATCTTACTGGTGTGGTCACACTCCCGCGCGCGGGCCGACGATCAACGCCCACGCAACATCGCTCAGTTGAACGAGTCGCCGCAGGCGCACGATCCGCCAGCGTTCGGGTTGTCGATGGTGAAGCCCTGCTTCTCGATGGTGTCCACAAAGTCGATCACTGCGCCTTGCAGATACGGCGCGCTCATCCGGTCCACCGCGACCCGCAGGCCGTTGAAGTCGCGGTAGAGGTCACCATCAAGCGAGCGGTCATCGAAGAAGAGCTGGTAACGCAGGCCCGCGCAACCGCCCGGCTGAACCGCGATACGCAGGTGCATATCGTCGCGGCCCTCTTGATCTAGCAGAGCCTTTGCCTTCGCGGCTGCCGCCTCGGTCAGCTCCACGCCATGAGTCCGCTCTACGGTGGTGCTGTTCTCGACGGTCATCTGGCTGTCTCCCTTACTCAGTATCGCCCTTTGGTGGTGCCCCTCCATGGTGGCACAGCTAAAGGGCCTGGGTCAGCGTACGCCACTCCACTGACTGGCTACCAAGGCGGCGAGATCAGCAAGTGAGCCCGCCGGGTCAGCCATCGCGGCATCGACACTACCGACGTGCTCGGCCACCGAGTGCGTTTCCTGTACACCCATCGCCGCGGCTTCCCGGCGCCCAACGCTCACTTGGCCGGCAAGCACGAGGCAGGGCAGCCCGCGCTCAGCGGCGCCGTGCGCGACCGAGGTGACCAACTTGCCACGCAACGACTGCCAGTCGAAGCTGCCCTCGCCGGTGACCACCAGGTCGGCGATATCGAGCGCGGCGTCCAGGCCGGTCAGCTCACGCACTAGAGCGGCGCCGGACACACGTTGCGCGCCCAGAGCCAGCAACGCCGCGCCCAACCCACCCGCCGCCCCAGCACCCGGCGTGGCGGACAGCTCCGCTGGCGCTCGCCCGAACGCGCCGGCCAGCACCGTGACATAGCGACTCAGCCCACACTCCAGCTCAGCCACCGTCGCCGGATCGGCGCCCTTCTGCGGCCCGAACACGCTGGCCGCGCCGTGGCGGCCGAGCAGCGGGTTGTCCACGTCGGCGGCCACCACCAGCCGGGTCCGCGAGGGCAGCCGCGGCATGCCGGTCAGCCCCAGACAGCCAATCAGAGCCGCGCCGCCGTCAGGCAACGGGTCACCGTCGCCATCCACCGGGGCGGCGCCCAGCACGGCCAGCGCGCCAGCTCCGCAATCGGTGCACGCCGAGCCTCCGAGGCCGACCACCAGCCGGTCCAGGCCGGCGGCCACAGCCGCCACGATCAGCTCACCGACGCCTCGGCTGGTCGCCCGCCGGGCGGCCTCGGGCCCGCGCCGCGACTGGGCGACCAGGTGCAGCCCGCAAGCCTGGGCGGATTCCAGGTACCCGACCACTGCGCCGTCCCGCTCACCGCCGTGCTCAACTCGCAACCAGCGCGCGCGGACCCGGGTACCGTCCAACGGTCCAGTGACGACCGTCGGGCACAGCTGACCGCCAAGCGCCGCGTGCAGCACCTCGACGAACCCGGTTCCTCCGTCCGCGAGCGGCAGCTCACGCAACTCGTCCGCCGGCACCGATCTGGCCCAGCCGGCCGCTATCGCCGCGGCGGCCTCGGCCGCGGACAGCGTGCCGCCGAACGAATCGGGAGCGATCACCACGCGCACTCATGCGACGTTACCGGGGCGCTTGGTTCTTATCAGGACGTATACAGCGACGTATAAGGTGGCTGGGTGAGGTTTCTGCGCCGTAAATCCACCGACGCGGGCCCCGACGCGGCTAGCACGGCTAGCACGCCAGCTGCCGAACCCCAGACCGCCGGGCCCGGACGCACGACAGGCAAGGGCCGTCCCACCCCGAAACGACGTGACGCGGAGATCAAGCGGCGCGGCCCCGCTCCCCCACCGCCGCGCACTCAGCGGGAGTCCATCAAGCTGGCCCGGCAGAACCGGACCAGCCGGGACGAACGGCGGAAAGCGGCCGCCGAGCGCCGAGGCAGACTGCTGGCCGGGGATGAGAGAGAGCTGCCGGCGAGGGACCGGGGTCCGGTGAAGGCGTTCGTGCGGGACATCGTTGACTCCCGGCGGCATCTGATGGGACTGTTCCTGCCGTTGGCCGGGTTGGTATTCGTCTCCATGCTCATCCCACCCTCGAAAGTGCAGGCCCTGCTCACCGTGTTCTACATGTCCATGTTGCTGGCCATGGTGGCCGAAGGCGTGCTACTCGGTTATCAGATCACCAAGCGGGTCCGAGAGCGATTCCCCAAAGAGTCGGTCAACGGCCTGTCGCTCGGCTGGTATGCGTATTCCCGGGCAAGCCAGCCGCGGCGGCTGCGGGTGCCCAAACCCCGGGTCAGCTACGGCGCCAAAGACTACGGCGCCAAAGACTAGCCAAAGTCTAAGAAGACCTGGGTGTTTGACGATGCTCGCGCCGCGCGACGGACGCTCGTGCTCGGCGGGACGCGCTCGGGGAAGTCAAGCTACGCCGAGGCGCTGTTACCCGAGCACGCGCCGGTTCGCTACCTGGCCACCGCACGGGTCGACCCGAACGACCGGGAGTGGGTCGCCCGGATCGAAGCCCACCGATCCCGCCGACCGCTGAGCTGGTCAACGCAGGAGTACCCGGACCTGGCGGCCGCGCTCACCTCGGCCACCGCTGACGAACGGCTGCTGGTGGACGACCTGGCGACCTGGCTGACTGGTCAGCTGGACGACGCTGGCGCGTGGGACGGCGGTATCGACTCGGCCATGACGGTGGCCTGGCGGGTGGCTCATCAAGTGGCTCATCAAGTGGACCAACTAGTGAACGCTGTGGCATGCTGCCCAGCTCGGCTGGTGCTGGTATCCGCCGAGGTCGGGCTCGGCGTAGTGCCAGCGACCCGCTCTGGCAGGCTGTTCCGAGACGAGCTCGGCGCCCTGAACGCTCGTTTGGCGCAGGTATGCGATTCGGTCGTTCTGCTGGTTGCCGGGATCCCGCTCACCCTGCGTTGAGGCCAGCGGCAGACACTTCAGGAGACATGGTGGTCAGGAGACATGGTGGATTTCCCAGCGATCGTGCCGCCTGACGAGGACGCCGGCAAACGCGCCTCAGCCCGGCAATCCCAGCTGACCAAGCCTCCCGGCTCGCTGGGCCGGCTGGAAGATGTCGGCGTCTGGCTCGCGGCCTGCCAAGGTAGCTGCCCTCCTCGTCCGCTGCTGCGGCCCCGGGCGGTCGTGTTCGCCGGCGACCACGGAGTGGCCGGGCACGGCGTTTCAGCGTACCCACCGGAAGTCACTGGGCAGATGGTGGCGAACTTCCTGGCCGGTGGCGCGGCGGTGAACGTGCTGGCGTCCGCCGCTGGCGCGTCTGTACGCGTGGTCGACCTCGCCGTTGATCACGACGACCCGGCGATTCCGGACGCGGTGACCCGGCACAAAGTACGCAGGAGCAGCGGGCGCATCGATATCGAGGACGCGCTGTCCGAGGCGGAGGTGAACGCCGCGTTGACGGCTGGGCGCGCGGTAGCGGACGAGGAGGTCGATTCCGGGGCCGACCTGCTGATCGCCGGTGATATGGGCATCGGCAACACCACCGTCGCTTCGGTGCTGATCGCCGCGCTGACCGGGGCTGAGCCGGTGGCCGTAGTGGGGCGGGGTACGGGGGTGGACGACGCGGGCTGGATGCGCAAAGCCGCCGCGGTGCGCGACGCGCTCCGACGAGCACGACCGGTCATCCGGGAACCGGTGGCCCTACTACGCACGGTTGGCGGAGCGGACCTGGCCGGCATGGTCGGTTTTCTGGCCCAGGCGGCGGTTCGGCGCACCCCGGTGCTGCTGGACGGCGTGGTGGTCGGGGCGGCCGCGCTGGTAGCCGATGAGCTGGCGCCGGGGGCCCGAGCCTGGTGGCTGGCTGGGCACCGCTCCACCGAGCCGGCGCACCAGCTGGTGCTCGAGCGTCTAGCGCTCACCCCGCTGCTTGACCTGGAGCTGAGGTTGGGTGAGGGATCTGGCGCGCTGGCGGCGCTGCCGCTGGTGGTGATGGCTGGGCGGCTGCTGGCGGAGATGGCGACCTTCGCCGACGCCAGCGTGAGCGGTGCCTTGGTCGAGCCGGACCTCGGCTAGCGGTGGTTAGCCCGTGGGCGGCCTGCGGTTGGCGCTGAGCTGGCTGACTGTGCTGCCGATCCCCGGGCCCAGGCATGTCGATCGGAAGGTGTCCGCCGCCGCGATCCGGTGGGCTCCGCTTGTCGGCGGGCTGCTCGGCGCGGCTGGGGCTTTGGTGCTCGCGGCGTTGCGTGGGCTAGGGCTCCCGCCGCTGTTGGCCGGGCTGCTGACGGTTGCCGCCCTGGCCGGGCTGACTAGGGCGATGCACTTGGACGGGCTAGCCGATACCGCCGACGGGCTGGGCTGCTATGGCCCACCGCAGCGGGCGCTCGCGGTGATGCGCGACGGTAGTTGCGGCCCGTTCGCGGTGGTCACCCTGGTGCTGGTGATCGGCCTGCAGGCAAGCGCGCTCGGCGCGCTTGCTGGTCGGCCGAGAACAACGCTAGGCGTCGTGGTCGCGCTGGCCGCCGGGCGAGTGGGGTTCGCCTGGTGCTGCCGACGGGCCGTTCCCGCCGCCCGCCGGGACGGTATGGGTGCGTTGGTGGCCGCGAGCCAGCCCTGGTGGGTGGCACCGCTTGGTTGGCTGCTCCTGGCCGGGTTGGCGGTGGCGGCGACGCCGAGCAGGCCATGGCAGGGGCCGCTGGCGGTGGCGCTCGGCACGCTTGTGGTTCTCGGGCTCAGCGCGCACACCCGACGACGCTTCGGCGGCGTCACCGGGGACGTGCTCGGCGCGGCCACCGAGCTGGCCAGCACCGCGGTACTGATCGTGCTGGCGGCTTGTCCTTGCCCACCGAATAGCGGGTCAATTCGGCCGGCTTGACCATCGCTAATATGGCGTAGATCGCCGGCAGCACGAGCAGGCTGCGGCTGGTCTCGTCCAATCCGAAGCCATCAGCCGCCCGCTGGCACAGCAACGCGAGCCTCGTGTGGTCGAGCCGCAGGCACCTGCGTTGCCCGCCCGCGCTGAACGAGTAAATGATCAATGCCAGACCGTCGAGCCGAACGCGGGGAACCACCAGACCGAAGTCCTCGGCGATCAGCTCTTTGGCATCCAGGTTGACCGAGGGAGACTCCGAAACATCCCCGACCACCACCGAGGCACGCGAGTCGGTCAGTCGGAAGGCGATCTCCGAATCGGTCAACGCCGGACAGGCGAGAGTGATCGCCGCGCCCAACCGCCAAGCCGCAAACATCACCACCACAAGGTCAACTCGGTACGGCAGGACTACCCCGACGACGTCTCCTTCGGCAACGCCGCGCGCATACAGCACGGAAGCGGCCGCCTGCACCCTGCTTCGGAAGCCGGCGTTGTCCAGTGTTTCACGATCATCAGCCAGGCACGTGCCGGATGGGTGCTGAATGGCCCTCATGTCCGGTAAATCGACAATGTGCACGCTGCGCTCCGTACCTCGCCCCGACGCCGTAGGAAAAAACTTAGAACCTGATCATCGTCGGCGGCCATGGGATCACGTTACGAAGTCTGGGCGCGGCGTTGTGACCTTGCCACACGCGGCCGCGAAGAGGCCCGGAACGCGGGTGCTGAAGTTTACCTGAACGGGTAGGTATGCGCATTCATACTGCTCAGGTGCCCGCGCTAGGGTGCGGCATGGACAACGTCGTGCTAGAAGTTGCCTGCTGTGTAGGGCCGGGCCTGCCAGAGGTAGCCACCCAGGTAACTGAGTTCTTCGCGGAAGTCATTCCCGAGGTCCGGCAACACGACGACACCATGCACCGCTTGTTGGTTGCCAGCGTCCAAGCCAACTTGATCACGTTCGTGGACATGCTGGCGCATCAAATCCCGGTGGACCAAGTCACCGTCCCCTCGGCGGCGGCTGAGTACGCCCGCCGCTTCGCGCAGCACGAACTCCCTCTGGAGGCGCTGATCCGTGCCTACCATCTGGGTGAACACTTCTTTGAGCAGCGGGCACTGATCCATATCGGGCAGCTCGGCTTGACCACCGAGGAGGCACTCGCGGTCACCGCCAAACTCGCCCAGCGGACCAACCGGTACATTGATCAGGTCACCACGGAGTTGATCAGCATCTACGACTCCGAGCGGCGCCGGTGGGACAGCCGCGTCGGCGCGTCGCAGGCAGCCCGGTTGCGTATGGTGCTGGAGAACGAGAAGCTGACCGCCCAATCGGCGGGAGACCTCCTCGATACGCGGATGGATGAATGGCACCAGGCGGCCATCGTCTGGGCCAGCGCACAGGCACCCAACCCGGCTCTCGGATTGCGCACCGCCAGTTGGCTGCTGCAGCAGGCTACTGGGCATACACCGACGACGACGCTGACGGACGATCGCACGATGTGGGCGTGGGTCAGCGCGTCCGCCCCACCAACCGCGGATATCAGCCAGTTGCGCGACAAAATGGCTGAGCTGCCGGGCCTGCGGATCGCTTTGGGCGCTCCCGGGGCCGGGCTGGCAGGGTTTCGCGCGACATTTCGCGAGGCCCTGCGGGCCAGGGCCGTCGTCGAGGCGGCGTCCGGGAAGAACACCCAGGTCGTGGCGTTCGACGAAGTCGCGGTCGTGGCTCTGCTGACCGACCACTCGAGCGAGCTGCGCCGCTGGGTGCACCGGGTGCTCGGGGACCTGGCCGCCAACGAGCCGACCGCCGCGCGGCTGCGCGAGACAGTCCACACGTTCCTGCGCGTGGGTAGCAGCTTCACCGAAGCCGCCGCCCAGCTACACCTACACAAGAACACTGTCCACTACCGTGTGCGCAAAGCCGAGGAGCTGCGCGGTCGGGCGCTGTCGGAGGGACGGTTGGACGTCGAGGTCGCTCTGCTGGCATGCGAGCTGCTCGGGCAACGCATCAGCGGGACCTCAACCGTACTCGAGCTCGAGGGGGCTGAGCCGCCGCAATCGTGTCACGTAGCGGCCAGGCCGTGAATCAGGATCGACGTTTTCGCGCGCGGGTCCGATGACAGGCCCATGACCGCGGTGACCAACGACGAGCAGAGCAGCATCTGGGCCACGGCCGACGGTTCGTGCTCGTGCAGCTCGCCGGCGGCTACTCGCGCGGTGAGGTACTCACCCAACAGCCGCTGGCCCTCGGCGATCACCGCCTCCAACCCGGCTCTGATCTTCGGGTTGCCGTGTGCCCCGCTCAGGAACATACCCAGCAACGGGGTGCGGGCGGTCAGGAGCTTGTCGAATCCGGCGACGACTTCCGGCAGCACCTCGCTCGCCGGGCGATCGGCCGCGGCGGACAGCAGCCGGCGCAGCTCGGGCAGGAAACCCCGCTCGGCGATCACCGCTACCACCAGCGCCTCTTTGCCGGCGAAGTAGTGGTAGAGCAGGCCTTGGGTGACCCCGGCCGCCATCGCGACGTCCTTCATGCTCGCCGCGTCGACTCCCTTGCCACCGAAGACCGACATCGCCGAGTCGATGATCTGCTCACGACGCCACGTGGCCAGTTCGCTCCGTTTTGCGGGCATCGCATCTGAGGGCATCGCGCTATCGTAACGTCGAGACGCTCAAGGACCGCTGTAGACACAAATGAAGTACGTACCGTACTCTATTCATTGACTGGTTAGTCAGTCAGCTTACTGACCTGGTTCGATGTTGGCGGGTGATCGACGGTGAGCAGAGGCGCAACGACCGAGAGCGAACCGGCTCTCGCCGCGGGCACGACCGCGTCCGATTCCACCACGCAGGTGCTAGATCGCGACTCGACCGCCGTGATCGCGCCGCACGGCCACACGCCGGTACCCGCCGCGCCGGTACCCGCCGCGCCGGCAGGCAAGCAGACCGCCAAGTGGGGGCTGCCGCTGGTGGTACTAGTGGTCGGAATGTTCATGTCGGTGCTGGACACCAGCATCATCAACGTGGCGATCCCGACGATGCAGACCGAGTTCGGGGTGTCCACGGAAGACATCCAGTGGGTTTCCAACGTCTACACCCTGTGTCTGGGTGTGGTCGTGCCGACCAGCGCCTGGCTGGGTGACCGACTCGGCCTGCGAAGGCTGTACTTGATCTCGCTGATCGCGTTCTCGGCGTCCTCGGTGCTGTGCGGCCTGGCCAACGGGCTGGACAGCATGATCGTGTATCGGATCCTGCAGGCCATTCCGGGTGGGATCATCCCGGTCACCTGTCTGACCATGCTGTACCGGATGGTGCCGAAAGAGAAGATCGGCACCGCGATGGGGATGTACGGCCTTGGCATCGTGGTGGCGCCGGCGATAGGGCCGACCCTGGGTGGCTACTTGGTGGACAACTTCAGCTGGCGGCTGATCTTTTTCGTCAACGCCCCGGTCGGGGTGATCGGCGCGCTCGCGGCGATGGTGGTACTGCCCCGGTTCGCGGGGTCACCGAGCCGCAAATTCGACCTGCCTGGGTTCGTCTGTATCGCGGTCGGGGCCTTCGCCCTGCTGCTGGCCGTCTCCGAAGGTCAGCAGTGGGGTTGGACCAGCTACCGAGTGTTGATCCTCGCCGCGCTCGGGATCAACCTGCTGGCTTTGTTCGTGGCGATCGAGCTGAGCACTGAGCAACCGCTGCTGGACGTGCGCATCCTGACGTACTGGCCGTTCGTGAACTCGCTGTTGCTGATCTCAGCGCTGTCCATCGGGCTGTTCGCGATGTTGTTCTTCCTACCGGTGTTCCTGCAGGAGGGGCAGAACATCACGGCGTTCAACTCCGGGCTGCTCCTGCTGCCTGAGTCTCTGGTGATGGCGGTACTAATGCCCATCGCCGGTCGGCTATTCGACAAGATCGGGCCGCGCTGGCTCGCCGCCGTCGGGCTGTCGATCGCCGCCTACGGCACCTACCTGCTCTCCGCGATCAACGCCGACATGACCCACGCCGAGGTCATCTGGTGGACGTGTATCCGGGGGCTGGGTAACGGGATGGCCATGATGCCCATCATGACCGCCGGGCTGTCTGTGCTGCCGCCGCGGTACACCAGCTTTGGTAGCGCCTTCAACACCCTGGTGCAGCGCTGCTCGGCCGCGTTCGGCCTCGCGGCGCTCAACGCACTGGCTACCACGCAGCAGGCCCAGCTGATGGCCTCCCGATCCGCGCTTATCAGCGGCGCCGGCGCGAACATCAACCCGCTCATACTGAGCATGCAACAGCATGGGCGCGGTGGGCTCATCCCAGTGTGGCAACAACTCAAGCTGCAAATCCAAGCCCAGGCCTACAGCAATGCGTTCCTGATTGCCGGGGCCTTCACCCTCATCGGTGCCATCCTCGCGCTGTTCTTGCGCCAGCGACGCATGGCCGCCGAAGCGGAATTCGTCGTGATCGAGATTGGCTAGCCCCCTCAGGGTTGTCGGCCTGGTCATCGACAACACCGTCTGTACGTTTATGTACATAACCGCGGAGATGTCCCTGGCGGAGGCCCGCGCGCGGCTTTCGGAGATCACCAACCGGGCCGAGTACATCGACGAAACCGTGTATGTGACCAAGCACGGCCGACGCACCTCGGCCGTCGTGCCCGCCGCAGCCGCCGAAAGATCAGTACCCGCGACGACGTCCACTAGCTACTCCGCCGCTACCTGGGCCGATAACGCTCTACGCCCCAGCCTCCGGGCGGTGCCGCGAGTCCGCCCAGGCGACCAAACACCCGGGCTGTGGGTCGGGGTTTACCCCGCGGCTAATTAAGGGTTTGCCTTCGTAAATTTAGTGGCCACTCAATGGTACGCGCGGCCGAAGCGGCGGATCCTTTGGTCATGGACGTCACCATCATCCAGCTGAGCAACCGGGATCGAGCAGTGCTGAAGGCGGTCGCCGCCGGCCGGTGCATGGTCTCCGGGCATAGCTGTAGCACACTGACTATTGACGGGTACTGCTGCGCCGACCAGTTCGTCGGGCTGCGACTGGTCAGTGCCGGCCTGATTACCGCCGAAGGCCACTCCCCCGCACTGGCGAGGCTGACCGAGTCCGGTCGCGCGCTGCTGCTCGCCGCCTGACCAGCCAGGGATCACTCCGCCCGAGTGAGGTCCTTCCGGAACCGCCGCACCACCTCATGGCTGAGCGCTCGCTCCCGGTAACGCGCCCGCGCTCAATGAATCACCACCATTGAACGCAACCATCTAGCAAGCTCATCAAGACCCAATGCCGCGTAACTCCTTACCAAGACCAACAACACGATCAACTTAAGCTACGTGGCATTGCGTAGTGGGAGACGGTGATTTCGAGTTCGGTCGCGGCGACAAATCGTGCGAGTTCGTGTTTTGGGAGCTCTCCATCCAATTAACAATTATTTGATTACGGCCCCGACGCGTTGGATCGGTTGAGCAAACCGGAAACCCAAAGGGACCCTGAATCACCGTTGCGATGGACCCGCTTGCCACGGTGGCGGCCGACCGCGCCCTCACCATCCCAGACCAGTAGGGAAAAACTCCTGAGCTGGGAGGATGACGGGTGCTGAGCCTTCTGTCCGACCAGATCGAGGCGCACTTTTCCGGCGGGTGACCTTAGCGCATGGTCGCGGGATCTGGCGGTGGACATCGCATCCGCTGGTAACCCGGTTACCCGGAGATCGCACCGGCACCCTGGTCGGGGTCGGCGGCGACCTGACATCCACGAACCCAGTCTGGCCCTCCCACCGCCAGGCAACCGAACACCCCAGCCCGTCAACCTGACAGTGCCCCGGTGAGGGCCACTTGGGACAATTCTTCGAACCGATGCTCGCTGTCCTCAGGCTGCTCGCTGTCCTCTGGCTCGATCAAGGCAAGGAGTGAATGGTGGGTAAGCACGATTCAACCCGTGACGGTGATGTTCACCCGGACAGCGCCAAGCAACTTGACCCGAAAGAATTCGCGAAGTCTGGTTAGCCCCTAACAGACGATGACGACGATGAGGCGGGTGATGATGATTGAGCGGCTTATCGCTGAGTTGGACTCAGCCGACGCGGTGCCAGCGGAGTGGCGGAACGCGTTTCTGGCGGTGCCCCGCCACGTCTTCCTGCCAGCGCGGGTGTGGATGGACGATGAGCAGGGCAGGCCGCAACCTCTCAGTCGTGAGGAGGACCCCGAGCGGTGGCTGAGGGCGGTCTACCGCAATGCGCCGGTGCTCATCCAGTTCGATGACGGCACGACCCGCTGGCCGGATACCCATGGAGAGGTGTGCACCAGCTCGGCCAGTAAGCCAGATCTAGTGCTGAGCATGCTGGCCGCCCTTGATGTTCACGACGGCCACACGGTGTTGGAGATCGGCACCGGCACGGGCTACACCGCTGCGCTGCTGGCCGCTCGCCTGGGTGCACCCAACATCATCACCATCGAGATCGACTCCGGGTTGGCCACCTCCGCCCGCGCGACCCTGGACGCTAGCGGGTTGCCCGTGACCGTGCTGACCGGCCACGGTGCCCAGGGCCACCCGAGCAAGGCACCCTATGACCGGGTGATCTCCACCGCCGCTGGGCGGGTGGATGAGCTTCCTTATTCCTGGGTCGCCCAGACCAGAGTGGGCGGGGTGATCGTGACCCCGATGCGGACCGACTTCGGCGGCAGCGTAGCCCTGGTACGTTTCACTGTGGACAAAGACGGCCTCGCGACCGGCCGGGTCGTCGGTCGGATCGGTTTCATGGCCCTGCGCGGCCAGCGCACCCCAGAATGGACCCTTGCTCACCTCGACCCCGACGACCCGCCGCCGAGCGCTCCACCACCACCCTCAAACCTTGGCGCATCACCGAAGACCACAATGTCCGATGGGCCATTGGCACACGCGTACCCCGCTGCGTCCGGGAACACCAACCAACCACCCACCGACCGCAAACACCACCTACTATGGCTACTCGACCCCACCAACGGATCATGAGCTGTGGCCCGATACGACAGCTCACCCAGCCCCCACCCGATCCGCCAACATGGCCCCCGCCGCCTGTGGGACGAAGCCGAAGCAGCATTCCGCTCCTGGGCAGCCACCGGAAAACCACCCTAGAACACTCACAGATCACCATCACCCCAACCAGCCAGACCATCTCCTAAGGTCCAGTTCTCCTGAAGTTGCGGCGAAGTGCAAAGTATTATGTTCGTGCTGGTCACGGCGTTGCTCCACAGGGCACTGTCAACTTCGTGGTCTGCCTGAAGTCGTATGGGCATGGTTGGATCGGCCCCGAGCGGTTCTGTGGTGCGGTCGGGTTTCAGGCGATGCAAGCGCGTTTGGCGGATTTGTTGCCTCGGTTGAATGAGCGTGATCGTCGTCTAGTACTGGGGGCTGAGGCGAAATCGGGGGCCTGACGGAATCACGGCCGTTCATAACGCTACCGGTGTGTCACGGACAACGATTCGGCCCCTAAGCTACGCGGCATTGCGCCAAGACCTGTTGGTAGCCGGTCTTAGTGATGCTGTGGCGGTAATAGTCACGGTGGTGTGAGTAAGCTGGCCACAGCTGTGATCTGGATCCGCTTGCGCCGCTCGGTGGCGATCTTTCCGCGGGATGCGGCAAGGTCATGACGGAGTACGCCCACGCCGCCACCGGCCCTGCGCGAACACCGCGAAACTGGTGGAACACATCCGCGCTCTCGTGGCGGCCGGCGCGCACCAGCCCGTGCCCGGTGGCTTGTAGGGCGAGCTGGGTTTTCCTGGCGTGGCGCTGGTTGTTGCTGGTCAGAACGGCGGCGGGTCGGGGTCGTTGGGTTGTGGTGGTGGTTGAGGCTCCGGTTCGGGTGCGAGGCTGGTTGTTGGCGGCAGGATCGGGTCGTCGCACAGCGGCAGCGGGTTACCCTGGTCAGGTTGGGTGGGTCGTGGCCGGGGCGCCGGTAACGGGGGCATCACCGGTTCCCCCCGGGTGACATAGATTCGGCCGAGTGGGCTGACCCACCGGAATATTCCGGGTTCAGGTTGGGTCAACCGCCAACCACGGTCCTTATACGGGTGATGCAAACCACATTCCGGGCCGATGTTGATCCGGATCGTCAGCCCGCCACGGGCGTAATCCTCAACATGATCCATATCACAGCAGGCGGCAGGCCGCATACACCCAGGATGCACACACGTGCGATCTCGAATCTGGATATGTCGGGCCAGGGCGCCTCGGGCGAATCGATC
>JAFASX010000122.1 GCA_019244295.1 Pseudonocardia sp. | reverse complement strand
GGGGCGGCCTATGTGGTCGGCACCTACGACGCCCTCACCGAGCGCACCCGAGCTTTCAAAAACCTCTGTCACCTGAAAGAACGTTGAACCCCGGGAGGAACAGTCATGCCCAGGCCTTACGCCAGCGGTATCGTGCCCGCGTCGGCCGATGCGGTCTGGCAGGTGGTTAAGCAGTACAACGGCCTGCCTGGCTGGTTGCCAGCCATCACGGCCAGCGAGATCGAAGGCGGCGAGTCCGGCCAGGAGGTCGGCGCGGTGCGCCGACTCACCCTCGGCGAGATGGGCCAGGTCACCGAGGTGTTGCTGACTATGGATGATGCTGACCGGTCCTACACCTACGAGTTCGTCGATACCGGCCCGTTCCCGGTACGCAGTTACCGCGCGACCATCCGAGTCGCCCCGATCACCACCACAGGCCAGGCGTTCGTCGAGTGGTGGGCGTGGTTCGACTCCGACGCTGAGCATGAGAAAGAACTCACGGACACCTATTCCAACCAGGTTTACGCCGCCGGTATCGCTGGTTTGGTCAAACACTTCGGCGGCTGAGGTCTCTTATTAGAGGGAACTCATCCGGGTGGTTCGATCCGCCGTTTAATGCTCAGGCCGTGCCCGGCCGGCAGGCTGCACAACATGGTGGGTCGTCGGCGCGGGTCTGAAATGGCGTTGGCGGTCGCTGGCGTCTTAGCCGCTGGGGCTGACCGAGATCGCTACGTGGACTTGCTGCGGCTGTTTTCGATCGTGATGGTCGCGATCGGCCACTGGGTGCTGGCCCTGCTGGGGCTATACGGCAGCGGTGGTATTACCACGACGACGCCAGCGATGTTGGCGACCTGGCTGTGGCAGGTGATGCCACTGTTCTTCTTCGTTGGTGGTTTCGCGCACGCTTGCGCGCTGCGCCACCGCCCGTCGCTAGCCACGTTCCTACGCGGGCGGTTGGATCGGTTGCTGCGGCCAGCCCTGGTCTTCGTCGGGGTATGGACGGGCCTTGCGTTGATTCTTGGCTTCGCCGGGGCCGCCACCGGTCAAGTTGGCTTTGGCTTGCGGAAAGTCACCTCGGTGTTGTGGTTCCTGGGCGTGTATCTGCTCGTTGTTTTGCTGGCCCCAGCGATGATGTGGCTGCATCGTCGATATGGCCTTTGGGTAGTCCCGGCACTAGGGCTGGTGGCCGCGGTGGTGGACGTGATCGCACTCGGCAGGCAACGGCCGGAGGCAGGCGTCCTGAACGTGCTGTTTGTCTGGCTGGCGGTCCACCAACTTGGCTACGGCTACGCCGATGGCTCGCTGTTGCGGGGCGGCCGCCGGCTCGCCGCCCTGCTCGCCGCCGGTGGGCTGGCCGCCACAGTGCTGCTGGTCTTCGGCGTCGGTGCTTATCCGGTGTTGATGGTCGGGTTACCCGATAACGCACAGTCCAACATGGCGCCACCGACGTTGGCGTTACTTACCCAGAGTGTGTTTCTCATCGGATTGGCGTTGCTGCTTCGTCCGACCGGCCTGGAATGGCTGCGACGCCCGCGAGTGTGGCGAGTGGTGGCCATGGGCAACACCATGGTCATGACGATCTTCTGCTGGCATCTCAGCGCCGTCGCGGTGGTGCAGCTCGCCTTGTTGGCTCTCGGCGTGCAGCTGCCCTGCGCGGACTCACCGTGGTGGCTCGCGGTACTCCCGGCATGGCTGGCCGCGTGTGCCCTCAGCTGCGCGGTGACAGTGCGGGTCTTTCGCTCGTTCGAGTGGTTTCGGTCGCCGACAGTCGGCGCGGCGGCGCCAGCTATTGCTGGGGGACTCACCGCCGCGTCGGGTCTTTTTATCTTGTCCCAGGTGGGGTTAGACAACTTGACCAGCCTGCGCGCGCGTGTGATTGACGGCATTCCGGTCACCGCCGGGCTGGCCCTCGCGCTGCTGACAGCCGGCGCTGTGCTGCTGTTCGCCTGGCGGAAGTCGTCGGTTTGATCGGTCGTCGGCCTGATCGTTGGTCGCCTGCTAGTCGCCCGAGGACGACACAACCATGATGACCACCTGGATGACAATCCCGACTATCTGGGACATGATCGCCGCCTGGATCGCCTTACGTACCGGCTCGGACTCCGGGTCGGCTTCGGCCAACTGGGCCAACCGCGCTTTCACCGCTTTCTGATCGTCATCCGGGAAAATCCGGGAGGCCAGCCCAGCGGCTTGGATCATCGAGATCAAAGTGGCCGTGCGCTGGTCCGGTTGACCGCCGTCGATCACCGCGACCCGCAGCCGGCGCAGCGCCCTGTCCCTGGGTGCGGGGTCGGCCAGCGGATACCGCTTGCCGAAGGGTGCCCGGGGTTGCGTGGCCAAGACTCTGGACGCGACCAGACCGTCTAGCAGCCGCCGCCGGGTCTTCCTGGTCAACTTGGTGAGGAGGGCACCTGGGCTGCGAGGCTTGACCTCCGCGATAGCCAGCGCGGCGGCCAGCTCGGGATGGGCTGGCCGGTCGGGCTTGCCGGTCGCCTCGATCTTTTTGTCGACTAGTTCCAGGTGCCCGTCTTGCACTAGCTGGAGGAGCAGCGCCCCGCCGATCGCCAGGTCCAGCCTCATTCCCTTGCGGCGTGCGGTGCCATCGGTTCCGTAGATAAGCAGGATCAGCTCTTCGGCGATCAGCTGTGTCATCTGTCGTCAGGGGCCCCGGTAGCACTGGGTGGCCGGTGCCCCGTCCCCCTTTCACATCGTCGGTGTTGACTTGCTTCATTTTCCCGGAAGCAACCTGACCTTTTGCTTGGGGGTGCAGGTGGATAAAGATCCTGGTGAGAGCTGTGTGAGAAGAAGGGCGTCCACTTCATGAGACGAACCGTCGGCTGGCTCGCGGACGGGCGGGAGATCATTTACTTCGAGCGGCTCCCGGGAGCGGAGCGGAAGATCGTGGACCGTCGCAACCTGGACTCGCCATCGATCATCACCGAGGTGCGTTATGACCGGTTGCTCGGTGAGGAGGTAGCGATCTCCTCGCATCGGCAGGACCGGACCTACCTGCCGCCGAGGGACGAGTGCCCGTTCTGCCCGTCCAGGGCCGGCAAGCTGACCGAAATACCGTCCGAAGACTACGAAGTCGTGGTATTCGAGAACCGGTTTCCGACGTTCACCGAGCGTGTTCCCGGCGGATGCGGCCGCTGTGAAGTGGTCTGTTTCACTAGCGACCATGACCGCTCGTTCCGTGAGTTGACGGCCAGCCAGGTCCGGATGGTGGTGGACGTCTGGGCGGATCGCGTCCAGGAGTTATCTCGGTTGCCCGGAGTGCGTTACGTTTTTCCTTTTGAAAACCGGGGCCGGGAGATCGGTGTTACCCTGGTGCACCCGCATGGTCAGATCTATGCCTACCCATATCTGCCGCCGACCCCGGCGCGCATGCTCGAACGGGCCCGCTGGCACCGCGAGCGCACGGGCGGCAATCTGTTCGCCGAGCTGCTTGTGGCGGAGCGAGCGGCGTCGAGGGTGGTCAGCGCGGGGGAACATTGGTGCGCTTTCGTGCCCGAAGCGGCTCGGTGGCCGGTGGAGGTGCACCTCTACCCCTACCGCCAGGTGCCCGATATCCCCGCGTTGTCCGACGCCGAGCGGGACGACTTCGCAGCGGTCTATCTCGACGTACTCAACCGGCTGGATGCGCTCTACCAGGAGCCGTTGCCGTATATCGCGGGGTGGCAGCAAGCGCCGGTGGATACCGACCGTGACCTCGCCTATCTGCATCTGCGGGTGTTTTCGGTGCGGCGGGCGCCGGGGAAGCTCAAGTTTCTGGCCGGCTCCGAGGCAAGCGCGGGCGCGTTTCTCAACGATGCGTTCCCGGAGGACGTCGCGCAACGATTGCGGCGGGCCGGGTCATGAACGGGGCCGGTTATGAACGGGGCAGGGTCATGAACGTGAGTCCGGCGGTGACGGCCTTTCGGGCCGCGTTTGGCCATGACCCCGAGGTAGCGTGGCACGCGCCTGGGCGGGTCAACGTCATCGGGGAGCACACCGACTACAACGATGGCTTCGTACTGCCCTTCGCGCTCGGGCTTGGCGTGATAGCGGTGGCCGCGCGGGCGGCGAACGGACTGTTGCGCGCACGGTCGATGCAGTATCCGGCGGATGCGATCGAGCTGGAGCCGACTGACCTGCGGCCGGGCAAGGTCACTGGCTGGGTCAGCTATCCGGCCGGGGTGCTGTGGCAACTGCGCCGGGTTGGGCTGCCGGTGGAGGGTATCGAGTTGTTGCTGGACGGCGCGTTGCCCAGCGGGGCCGGGCAGTCGTCGTCAGCCGCCGTTGAATGCGCGGTTGGCATGGCGGTCAACGAGCTGTTCGGCCTCGCACTGGACCGAATTCAGGTGGCCGACGCCGCGCGCCGCGCCGAGAGCGACTTCGTCGGCATGCCGTGCGGGCTGATGGACCAATACGCGTCGCTGTTGTGCACCGAAGGCAGCGCGCTGTTCCTGGACACCCGCTCTGGAAAGACCGAGCAGATCCCACTGGACTTTGCGGCGGCCGACACTGCGCTGCTGGTGGTGGACACCGCATCGCCGCACCGCTTGGTGACCGGTCAGTATGCGGCCCGTCGGCGTGACTGTGAACAGGCAGCTCGGGCGCTCGGGGTCGCCGCGCTGCGCGACGTCACCGAGGACGAACTAGCGGGCTTATTGCCTCGGCTGGATCAGGCCAGCTGGCGGGCCAGGGTCCGGCACGTGGTCACCGAGAACGCCAGGGTGTTGCGCGCTGTGGCGCTCCTGCGTAGGGGATGTGTCGCCGATATCGGGCCGCTGCTCACCGCGTCACACGTCTCGCTGCGCGATGACTATCAGGTGTCCAGCCCCGAGCAGGACTCGGCCGTGCGGGCGGCCCTCGATGCTGGTGCCTTCGGTGCCCGGATGATCGGTGGTGGGTTCGGCGGCAGCGTTATCGCGCTAGTGGCGGCGGGTAGGCAGGCCGAGGTGACGGACGCGGTTGCTACATCAGATGTTATCTCGGCCACGGGGGCCGGGTTGCCCACCCCGATCTGCACGAGCGTTCGGCCGAGCGCCGGTGCCCGGCGACTAGAGATCAACGCTACCGGCGCGGACGGCGGAACGTGAGCCGGACAACGATTCCTGCTGGCTCCAGACCGGACAGTTCGGCAATGAGGTCCCGAGCGGCCGGTTCGACGTCCGCGAGTTGCGCGGCTCTGGTTAGTGCTTCGATCTCAGGTACGTAGAGCACGAAGCTGCCAGCCTCAGTCCAGGCCAGTACTTCGAATGTTCGCACTGTACTGATACTTCCTGGGATTGTCGCTCAGGCCAGCGAGTTTCCCCCGAGTGGAGTCAGCCACGTACCGGTTGGCTGGCACTGGGCGGTTTGCTGAGGCCAGTGGGCTGTGTGGTGCTGTTTGGTTGATTCGGGCCGATCGCTTGGTCGCGGTTGCCCGGTTGGCCGGGGCCGATCGATCGGTCGTTGCCGGGACCGGTCGCGGAGTTGCGTGGCGCCTCGTCGGCGTCGTTGTCGGACTTGTCTGTCGTGCCGTTCTCCGGGGCGGATGGCTCGATCGTGGTGGGCTCGCTGCCGCCGCGCCGCCGTCCGTTGGCGCAGTTGGAGAGTCCGCAGTCGCGCTGCGTTGACGGCTGCTGGGTTGGTGGCTGTTGCGTTGAGGGCTGCTGGATCGGTGGCTGTTGCGTTGAGGGCTGCTGGATCGGCGGCTGTTGCGTTGAGGGCTGTTGGCCGGTCATCCCGTCTGGCCAGGGTCCTCCGGGGACAAAAGGCTCCGGAGGCACGGAGGACGGCGGCTGCGGCGAAGGAGCGGCCGGCGAAGGCGCGGCGAACCCGTCGACCGGTCCGATGGCGCTTGGCGGCGTGCCGATGGCCTGGAACACGCCGAAGCTCTGCTCCGGTTTGGACTTCGTCACATCGCTCATGAATGTTTTCCAGATTGTGCCAGGTAGCGAGGCTCCGGTGATCGGGGTACCGCTGGTGGTACGGATCGGCGAGTTCTGGTCTGTGCCAATCCACACGGCGGTCGCCACCGAGGGGGTGTAACCGGCAATCCACGCGTCGTTGTTCTCGCCCTCAAACCGCGACTGTACGGTGCCGGTCTTGGCGGCGACGGGCCGGCCGGCGCCGAGGGTCAGCTTGTCGTATACCGGCACGCCCAGCATCGCCTCGGTCACATTGCGGGCGACCTGGCTGCTGAACCGCTGCTCCTGTTGGGGGACCGCTTCGTAGAGCACCCGGTCATCGGAGGTGGTGACTTTGGTGACCAGGTGCGGCTGACGGTAGATCCCGCCCGCGGCGAACGTGGCGTATGCCGAGGCCAGCTCAATGGGGTTGACCTCTTTGTTGCCCAGCGCGATGCCTTCGTTCACGTCGGTGAGCGGACTGGTGATTCCGGCTTGGTGGGCCGCGTCGGCCACTTTCCGCAGTCCCACGCGCAGCGCCAACTCATGGAATATGACGTTGTTGGAGATGGTCATCGCCTGTTTGAGGTCACAGACCTGGCAGGAAGCCCCCTCGGCGTTGCGTAGCCCCGGCAGCGGCTCGCCCTTGAATTGAGTACCGAGCCCGATCGGGTCGCTCTGCAACAACGCCGCAAGTAGCACGAACGGCTTAAACGTCGAGCCCGGCTGCTTGGAGACCTTGGCGTAGTCCAAGCCGACACCATTGTCCCCGCCGTAGTAGGCGAGAATCCCTCCGGTTTGCGGGTCTATCGAGACCAGCGCGCCTCGGAGGTTGGTCGGCTGGCCGACTAATGCCTTGCGCGCGGCTTCGACCGCGCGCTGTTGGATCGTCGGGTCGATCGTCGCGGTGACCCTGAGCCCTTCTTCGTTGAACTCCTGCTCGCTGATCCCGTGTTGTTCCAGCTCGTCGCGGATCGCGGTGAGGATGAGACCTCGGTAGTCCGCCGGCATACCCCCGGTGCTCTTCGGCCGTGCCAGCGTGATCGGGAACCGGGCTTGGGCCCGTTGAGCCGGGGTGAGCCAGCCCTCGCTGACCATGCCGTCCATCACGAACGCCCACCGCTGGCTGGCCCGCTGCGGGTTGATGGCCGGGTCCCACCGGGACGGTGACTGGATCACCCCGGCCAGCAGCGCTCCTTCGGAGATATTTAGCTCGTTGACGTTCTTGCCGAAATACGCCTGGCTCGCGGACTGGATGCCGTAGGCGCCACGACCGAAGTAGATGGCGTTGAGATAGTTGGCCAAGATCCAGTCTTTGCTGTTTTGCTCGGAGATCTTGACCGCGATGACCATCTCTTTGAACTTGCGCCACAGCGAGCGCTCATCGCCGACCAGGGTCTTTTTCACGTACTGTTGGGTGATTGTCGATCCGCCGCCAACCCCGCCGGTCAGCTGTTTGACGGTGGCTCTGGCGATGCCGATCGGGTCGAACCCGGGATTGGAGAAGAAGCTGCGGTCTTCGGCCGCCAGAACCGCGAACTGGACCGGTTTCGGAATCTGATCGATGCTGACTTTGATTCGGTTGCCCTCCTGGGGCACGACGCGGGCCAGCTCGACGCCATTGCTGTAATTGATTTTGGCGATTTGTTTGTTCACCGCGTCGTCCGGGGTGGGAATGCTGAAGAACAGATATCCCAATGTGAACGCCAGCACGGGCACGAACACGAACACGCCTATCCCGCCGAGCGCGAGCAGCCGGGCTCGCCGCCACAGCCGTTGTCTCGGTGTGAGCGCGGCGAGCGCGGCCCTTCGGCGATGCAGGTAAGTCTTCAGTGCTTCGGTGATTGCCGCCGAGCACAGCGCCAGCGACTCCACAGACAGCTGAGCGGGAACTTGGGCTGACCGCTCCCGCTCAGCCGCGGGCCGCCGCCCCGTGCCGGGCGGTTGGTCGAGTGACCTGGTTCGACTCTGTGCGACGAGTCGAGCGCCTGTCGGATTGTCGGGGACGTTGACCGGAGGGTTCCACTGAGTGTTGCCGCGGGCGCTTCGTGGGGCATTCCCCGGCGCGTACCCGGGGGTACGGCCCGTGTCGTGATATTGCGGGTTGCCGCCGTTGACCGGCGGTCTCGGCTGAGTTTGGTCCTGAGGGGGAGTTTGGTCCGGTAGCCACGAACCTTGGCCGGGTGGCAGCGGAGCGTTTCGAAACCGAGCGGCGGGGATCTTCGCGACCGGGAACTGCTCAGTATCGTTCTCGTAGTCGTTCCCGTACCCAGACGGCACGTTCCGCCGAGGCGCCGACCGCGGATCCGTCGGCGCGCGGTGTCGACCCGAAGTTCCGCTGACCTCTGGCCGGCCCGTGTGCGCTCCTGACAACCCGAGCTGCCCTCCCGCCTCAACGTTTCATCAGCGATCATTTCATCGGTGATCAGCTGTCGGTCGGTTGTGGTGCGGCTTTCCCGGCTTCAACGGCTCGTTCACCGGCTAGGTGCGCCCTGGCCGGCAACCCTCACTCGTTCGGCCGCCAGGTTAGTGTTTTACCACGCCGATCATTCTTGCGTGGCTGGTTTGGCGCGCCTTGGCCAGGCTAGGGCCTGTCGCGTGGATCACGGCACAGACCCCCGGCTACTCGCCGGGCATCACGCGCCCTAACTTACGCTCTCAACCGGGCGGAACCAGGTGGCGGCGGCTCGATAGCATCGGCGTTGGGACGACCGTCGTCCCAACGCGCGCCGGGTGAGGCGCGCGCCCAGAAGTGTGAGGAGCCCACTCGTGTCTGGTCCGCTGAATCGTCCCGTGCCTGCCCCTGTCCGGGTGCCGGCCGGTGCGACCGCCGCCTCGGCGGTGCGGGAGGCGGGCTTGCCCACTACTGGGCCTGCCGCGGTGGTGGTGGTCCGCGAGGTTGGCCCAGACGATACCGCCGTGCTGCGTGACCTGGCGTGGGTACCGGACATCGACATCGACGTGCAGCCGGTGGGGGCGAATACCGAGGACGGCCGCTCGGTGATCCGGCACTCCGCCGCGCACGTGCTGGCCCAGGCGGTGCAGCAGCTACGCCCCAAGGCGAAGCTGGGGATCGGGCCGCCGATCACCGATGGCTTCTACTACGACTTCGATGTCGCCGAGCCGTTCACGCCAGACGATCTGCAGGCGCTCGAGTCGGCCATGAAGAAGATCATTAAGGCCGGTCAGCGATTCTCCCGCCGCCGGTTCGCCTCGCTCGACGAAGCCCGCGCGAAACTTGCCGATGAGCCGTACAAGCTGGAGTTGATCGACCTCAAAGGGGCCGGCGCCGAAGCCGATTCGGAGGTCATGGAAGTTGATTCCTCCGGCGAGCTGACCAGCTACGACAACATTCACGCGCACACCGGTGAAGTGGTGTGGTCGGATCTGTGCCGGGGCCCGCACGTGCCGACCACCAAGTTCATCCCGGCATTCAAGCTGATGCGCACCGCCGCCGCGTACTGGCGGGGAAACGAACGCAACCCGCAGTTGCAGCGGATCTATGGCACCGCGTGGGAATCAACCGAGGCGCTGGAGCAGCACCTGCATCGGCTGGCTGAGGCCGAGCGCCGCGACCATCGACGGCTGGGCGCGGAGCTGGATCTGTTCTCCTTCCCGGACGAGATCGGGTCCGGGTTGCCGGTGTTCCACCCGAAGGGCGGGGTGATCCGCAAGGAGCTGGAGGACTACTCGCGGCGCCGGCACGAGGAGTCCGGCTACGTGTTCGTCAACACCCCGCACATCACCAAGGCACAGCTGTTCGAGACCTCAGGGCACCTGCGGTGGTACGCCGATG
This sequence comes from Pseudonocardia sp., assembly GCA_019244295.1. Classification (GTDB taxonomy): domain Bacteria; phylum Actinomycetota; class Actinomycetes; order Mycobacteriales; family Pseudonocardiaceae; genus Pseudonocardia. Next base: position 49,767 of record JAFASX010000122.1, on the reverse strand, counting down.
GCATGTATCCGCCCATGCACTTGGACGCCGAGCACGACAGCGCCGGTGAGCTGCGTAAACCGGGGCAGGACTACTACCTCAAGCCGATGAACTGCCCGATGCACAACCTGATCTTCCGCTCTCGGGGCCGGTCCTATCGGGAGCTGCCGCTGCGCATGTTCGAGTTCGGCACGGTGTACCGGTACGAAAAGTCTGGGGTCGTGCACGGGTTGACCCGGGCCCGGGGGTTCACTCAGGACGACTCACACATCTACTGCACGCGGGAGCAGATGCAGGGCGAGATCCACTCGCTGCTGCGGTTCGTACTGGACCTGCTGCGGGACTACGGGCTGCACGACTTCTACCTGGAGCTTTCCACCCGTGACCCAGACAAGTCGATCGGCGGCGACGAAGACTGGGAGCGGGCCACCTCGGCCCTGCGCGAGGCGGCCGAAGCGTCCGGGCTGGAGCTTGTCTTAGACCCCGGTGGCGCGGCCTTTTACGCGCCGAAGATCTCGGTGCAGGCCAAGGACGCGATCGGGCGGACCTGGCAGATGTCGACTATCCAGGTCGACCTGATGGAGCCGGAGCTGTTCGGGCTGGAGTACACCGCTCCGGACGGTTCCCGGCGACAGCCCGTGATGATCCATCGGGCGTTGTTCGGCTCGATTGAGCGGTTCTTCGCCATCCTGCTGGAGCACTACGCTGGGGCGTTCCCGGCCTGGCTGGCTCCGGTGCAGGTGGTGGGCATTCCGGTCTCGGCGGAGCAGGTCGACTACGTTCAGGAGCTGGCTGCCGCGTTGCGCTCGCGCGGTGTGCGGGTTGAAGTGGACACCAGTGACGACCGGATGCAGAAGAAGATCCGTACGCACACCCTGCAGAAGGTGCCGTTCCTGCTGCTGGCCGGTGGCCGCGACGCCCAGGACGATGCGGTCAGCTTCCGGTTCCGTGACGGCAGCCAACGCAACGGTGTCCCGGTGACTGCCGCGATCAAGGCTATTGTGGACTGGATTGGCCGGCGGGAGAATTCCTCGCCGACCGAACAGAGCTTCGAAGTAGGCACCTCTTGAACGAGCCGGCGACCGAGCCTCCGGCCGGTTCGGATTCCGCGGAGCTCGTCGGACAGGATGGCGCGGCAGTGGCCGATGGCTTCCGCCGGCTGTGGACTCCACACCGGTTGGCCTACATTAAGGGCGCCGCTGCCAGCAGCGCGGAGGAAGGCTGCCCGTTCTGCCGGATCCCGGGACTGGATGACGAGGAGAGCTTGGTCGTCGCTCGGGGGACGCAGGTGTATGCCGTGTTGAACCTGCATCCGTACAACCCGGGGCATCTCATGGTGGTTCCCTACCGGCATGTCGCCGAGCTGGAGGACCTCACCGCGCGGGAGAGCGCCGAACTGATGGAGTTCACCCAGCGTGCGGTGCGGTCGATGAGGAAGGTCGCCGCGCCGCACGGCTTCAATGTTGGGCTCAACCTCGGCGCGGTCGCCGGTGGATCGCTGGCCGATCACCTGCATCAGCACGTCGTGCCGAGGTGGGGTGGAGACGCCAACTTCATCGCGGTCATCGGCCAGACCAAGGTGATCCCTCAGCTGCTCTCGGAAACCCGCGAGCTGCTCGCCAAGGCCTGGCCGCCCCCGGGCTGATCATGCTCGACAACCTCGTCGTTCGGGCCTCCGTCAGACGGGTCACCGGTCCGTTGGCCCGCCAGTTAGTCCGGTGCGGAGTTTCGCCGGATCTGGTGACCGTCGTGGGTAGCGTGGGTACCGTCACCGCCGCGCTGTGGTTCTTCCCCGCGGGGATGTTCGTCGCCGGTACCCTCGTGGTCACTGTCTTCGCCCTGTTCGACCTGCTCGACGGCGCGGTGGCCAGAGCGAGGGGCGTGTGTTCGCCGTTCGGCGCCGTGCTGGACTCCACCTGCGACCGGATCGCCGACGGCTCACTGTTCGCCGGGTTGACCTGGTGGTGTATGCGTCTGGGTGACCAGCCGGGCACGGCGGTGGCCGCGCTGATCTCGTTGGTCGTGTGCCAGGTGGTGTCCTACCTCAAAGCCAGGGCGGAGGCCAGCGGTTTGTCGGCCAACGGTGGCCTGGTGGAGCGGCCCGAGCGGCTGATCGTAGCGTTGCTCGGCACTTTTCTGGAGGGCATCGGGGTACCCCGCGCGCTGGCCGTTTCGCTGTGGCTGCTCGCTGTGGGCTCAGTGATCACGCTGGGTCAGCGGATGCTCGCTGTGCGCCGGTCGGCCGCGCGGCGAGCCGGATCGGCCGCCAGCACCGGCGAGGAGCTCGCGTGACTGGTGAGGTGGCCGAGCTGAGCTATGCGCTGGGCTGGCGGCTGGTGCGTATGTTGCCTGGCCCGATAGCGGCCCGCCTGTTCCGAGCCGGTGGCGACCTGGCCGCGCGGCGCGGCGGACCGGGGGTCCGCCAGCTGCGGGCAAACCTGGCTCGGGTACTCGGACACGGTGATCGAGTTCCGAGGTCGTTGGATACCGCGGAACTGGACGCGGTGGTTGTCGCGGCGATGCGTTCGTACGCCCGTTACTGGTGTGAGGCGTTCCGGCTGCCCGCGATAGCTCCTTCGTTGGTGCATGAGCTGGTCAGCCCTGGGGTGCACGGAATCGAGTACCTGGGGCGGGCGCTGAGCCGTGGCCGGGGGGTGATCGCGGCGCTGACCCACAGCGGGAACTGGGATGTGGCTGGGGTTTGGCTGGTGCGCGAGCTGAGCCGGCTCGGGGAGCCGGCCACCTTGGTGACGGTGGCCGAGCGGCTGCATCCGGAATCGGTTTACGAGCGGTTCCTAGCTTACCGCCGCGGCCTCGGGTTCGAGGTGCTGCCGGCGGACCGGGGCGCTTGGACGGTGGCCACGCTGGCCGCCCGGCTGCGGGCCAACCGGGTGGTCTGTCTGCTTGCTGACCGCGACGTGACCGGTGCCGGGATCGAGGTCGATTTCTTCGGTGCGCCGGCCAGGTTGCCAGCCGGACCGGCCGCGTTGGCCCGGCGCACCGGTGCAACGCTGGTGCCGTTCGCCGGCTGGTTCACCCCGGACGGTTGGGGCTTGCGGTTCCATCCACCTATTGAGCCACCGTCTGGTGAGCCGACTTCGGTGGTTGTGCACGCGGTGACCCAGGCGTTGGCCGACGTGTTCACTCGCGACATCGCGTCCCATCCGGCCGACTGGCACATGTTGCAGCCGATCTGGATATCCGACTGGGGGCTGGCTAGCCCCCGGGCACAGCCGTGAGCCGGGCGCTGCCGTGAGCCGGGCGCTGCCGTGAGCCGGGCGCTGCGGGTCGGTATCGTCTGCCCGTACTCCCTGGATGTCCCGGGCGGCGTCCAGGCGCACGTGCTCGAGCTGGCGAGGGCGTTGCGCACGCTCGGGCACGAAGCGCACGTGCTGGCCCCTGGAGACCATCGCGGAACCGCTGCCTGGCCCGAGTTCGTCACCCCGACCGGTCGCGCGGTCCCGGTCCGCTACAACGGGTCGGTGGCCCGGCTGACCTTCGGGCCGGCGGCTTACGCGCTGGTCCGCCGCTGGCTGGCCGAGCGTGACCTCGATGTACTGCACCTGCATGAGCCCACCGCGCCGAGTCTGTCCCTGCTGGCCCTGGTGATGGCTGACGGTCCGATCGTGGCTACTTTCCATACCGCCACCGAACGTTCCCGTGCGTTGAGCGCATACTCCGCTGTCCTGCGTCCGCTGCTGGAGAAGATCACCGCTCGGATCGCGGTATCTCCGTCGGCACGGCGGGTGCAGGTGGAGCATCTCGGCGGGGATGCGGTGGAGATCCCGAACGGGGTCGACGTCACGCTGTTCGCCACCGCGGCCGCGCTGCCTGGCTACCCCCGCCCCGGGGCGCTCACCGTCGGCTTCGTCGGGCGCTTCGATGAGCCGCGCAAGGGGATGGATGTGTTGCTGGAAGCGCTGCGGAGGTTGCCGACGCGGCCATCGCGCGACGTGCGGCTGTTGGTCGTCGGGCGCGGCAGCGTCGCTGGCCTGCGCCGGCGCGCCGGCCCGGAGCTGGCCGAACGCATCGATCTGCTCGGTATCGTCGACGAAGCGACGAAGGCGTCCGCGCTGCGTTCGATGGACGTCTACTGCGCGCCGAACCTCGGTGGCGAAAGCTTCGGCATGGTGCTCACCGAAGCCATGGCCGCCGGCACCCCGGTGCTTGCCAGCGACCTAGATGCGTTTCGTCGAGTGCTCGACGGCGGTCAGGCCGGCGAGCTGGTATCGGCGGGGGACCCAGTGGCGTTGGCTACCGCGCTGTCGGCGCTGCTGGCTGATCGACGCCGGCGGGCCGCGCTAGCCGAGTCTGGTCGGCGACGCGCGCAGCGGTACGCCTGGCCGGTAGTAGCCGAGTCGGTGCTGAGGGTTTACCAAGCGGCTATCGCGGCGGACCCGCGCTGGCTCGCGGTGGCCAACCATGGGCTGGACCGGCCCGCGTGGATCGGTCGCTCGCCTGGAGTGTAGATGAACCTCACGCTGGTCGTGTTGTTTTTCGGGGCCGTTCTGGTGGTGGCGTCCTGCCTGGCGAAGGCCAACCGGCTCGACCGGCTGCACGTGCGCACCGATGCGGCACGGGCCGCGCTGTTGGCCGCATTGGAGCGGCGGGCGGTGGTGGCCCGTTCCGTCGCGCTGAGCATCGGTGACGAACAGCTCCGGCGCAGCGCCACCCAGGCCGAACGAGCGCCCGCTGACGACCGGGAGGCGGCCGAGAATGACCTGGGCCGGTTGCTCGCGGAGCTGGATCGTGACGCGGTGGCTGCGGAGCTCGTCGCCGAGCTGGTCGACGCCGAGCAGCGGGTCGTCTTGGGTCGGCGGGTTTACAACGACGCGGTGCGGGATACGCTCGCATTGTGCTCACGCCGGCTGGTGCGTTTGCCGCGGCTGGCCGGTACCGCGCCGACGCCGGACTATTTCGAGATCGCCGAGGTCCCGCATGACCGGGAGGGACCGACCGAGGTACCGTTGCGGTGCCGCAAGGACGGCCGGGTTGTGCTGCTGGACGGCCGAGGGCGGGTGTTGTTGATCGAGGGTTTCGACCCAGCCCGGCCCCAGGAATCATACTGGGTCGCCCCTGGCGGCGAGCCGTGGGCCGGCGAGACGCCGCGCGCGGCGGCGGCGCGCGAACTGGCCGCTGGGACCGGGTTGCAGGTGCCGGCCGGACGAATGGTAGGACCGGTGTGGCGGCGGCGCGCGGTGTTCAGCTTCAACGGTGACAGTTTCGCCTCCGAGGAGGAGTACTTCCTGGCCTGGACCGACGGCACGTGCGACGGCTCGTGCGCCCGGGCGGACGCTGCCGCCGGCCTCGGCGTTCGACCCGGATATCGGTGGTGGACCTCCGCGCAGCTGCGGGCCACTAGCGAGGTGATCTACCCGAGAGACCTGGCCGCGCTGATCGACGAGCTGCCGGCGCGCCGATGGAGCGGTGTGACCAGGTCCATCTTCTGAGCGCACGGTCCGCGTCAGTAACATCCACTTACAATCGAATCGCACTGGATCGATGCGATTCGACGTCAAGGAAAGGTTCGCAGCGTGTTCGCCGAGCAGCTCCACTCCGATGGGTCCGACGCCTCCGCAGCCCACCGGCGCTCCCAACTTGGCACGGCCAGAGTTAAGCGAGGCATGGCCGAGATGCTCAAAGGCGGGGTGATCATGGACGTCGTTACTCCGGAGCAGGCGAAGATCGCCGAAGACGCCGGCGCGGTGGCGGTCATGGCCCTGGAGCGGGTGCCCGCCGACATCCGCGCGCAAGGCGGAGTGGCCCGCATGAGCGACCCAGACATGGTGTGCGGCATTATCGACGCGGTCTCCATCCCTGTGATGGCCAAGGCGCGGATCGGGCACTTCGTCGAAGCACAGGTGCTCCAGGCGATCGGGGTGGACTACATCGACGAGTCCGAGGTACTCACCCCGGCCGACGAGGCGCACCACATCGACAAGTTCGCGTTCACCGTGCCGTTCGTGTGCGGTGCGACCAACCTCGGCGAGGCGCTGCGCCGGATCGCTGAAGGCGCGGCCATGATCCGTTCCAAAGGCGAGGCCGGCACCGGCAATGTCGTCGAGGCGACCCGGCATATGCGGGCGATCCGCGCGGAAATCCGGCGGCTTGCCTCGCTGGAGAGCGCCGAGCTTTACGCGGCGGCCAAGGAGTTGCGCGCATCAGTCGAGTTGGTGGCTGAGGTCGCGGCCGCCGGCAAGCTTCCGGTCGTGCTGTTCACCGCCGGCGGAATCGCCACCCCAGCTGACGCGGCGATGATGATGCAGCTGGGCGCGGAGGGGGTGTTCGTCGGTTCCGGAATCTTCAAATCCAGTGACCCGGCTCGGCGGGCCGAGGCTATCGTGAAAGCCACCGCGTTTTATGACGACCCGGATGTGATCGCTAAAGTGTCCCGAGGCCTCGGCGAAGCCATGGTCGGGATCAACCTGGGCGAGCTGCCGGCGGACCAGCGTTACGCGCACCGAGGCTGGTGAGTGCCGTCCGCTCTTTGCGGCGGGCGCCGGGTCTACCGGACCCTGATCGGGATCAAAGTCTTATCCAGGGCTGTTGGCCCACTGGAGATGGGGAATTCAGCAACGTATCGCAGGCGGTACGGGCTGGAGGCCGCTCGACAGCTTGCACGTACGGTTCGGCAACGTGCGGCTGGTAGACAAACCGCACGTCCGCCAGGTTCTCAACCGCGGCCGGTGATCAACAGCACAGGACAGTGGTTTGATCAAGCTGGAACCACTGTGCTGTGCTGTTGATCACTGGACCGAGATCGTCGTCACCCAGATGTCGCACCGAACAGGCCCAGCTCGACTTCCTCGGCCACTTCCGCCTCGATCAGCCGGGCGACGTGGCGCTCGGCCGTCCGCCCCCCGCGGATCCCGGCGGGCCGGCGGTGACGTGCTGCTGTCGTCCGCCCCCCGCGGGCCGGCGGTGACGTGCTGCTGCCGTCCGCCTGCCGTACCCTGCTCGACGGCCAGTTCCGGGGCGCCCTGTACAACCTGTACGGGCCGGCCGAGATCACAACCTGCTGCAACCGGGCACCGGGTCACCGCCGAGGACGGGAACCGCGTGGGGTCGGTGCATTGGCCAGAGCTTGAGCCCTCTCACGGCGTGATGATCTCCACGGTGCCGTCCGCGGTGCCGGTGACGAAGAGCTTGCCGCTGACTGGGTCCACCGTCACCGTGTTGGGCTGGCGAACGGTGGGGAACCGGGCCACCTCACGCGGCGTCGGCTGGCTCATGTCGTATCCGACGAGCTGGTTGGCTGCGGTCACGGTTACCCAGAACCGGTCTCGGGTGGCGTCGTAGGTGATGCCGTAGGGCTGCCCGGGCAGCTCCGCCCTGGCCACTTGCCGCGGCTGGGGCGTGACCTCGAAGACCAGGATCGCTCCGCCTCGGGTGTCCGCGACCAGGAAACGCCCGTGGATGTCGGCGACCACGTGGGTAGGTCCGGTGCCGGCCGCGATCTTCGAGACCGGGTTCAGCGCGGTCGAGTCGTAGATGGTCAGGGTGTTCTCCCGGACGTCGATCAACCCGACCAGGTCGCCGATATGCGCTAAGCCAGCGGGTTGGGTGACGTCGGTGAAGGTGTGCACAACCCGGTCGCCCCGAATGGCGACCACCGAGGCGCCACCCTCGTTGGCGACAAAGATGGTTCCGTTCGGAGCCTGGTTGGCGTCGTGCGGGCTGACCCCGGTAGGCACCCTCGCCAGCACTTGCCCGGCCGGCAGGCCCACCCGCAGCAGCGAGTTGGAGCTCTCGTCCGGTACCAACACCGGACCACCTGGGGCGGCCAGCTGCAGGTGCCGCAGGACCCCGGGCAACGGCACCCGGCCGGTGACCTGTCCGGTGTCGGCGTTGAACAGAACCAGTTGATTAGGCGAGCGCACCCCGACCGTGACCGTGCGCGTGACCGGGTCGGCCACGATGCCCTCCGGCGCCGCGCCTACCGGCAGCACTTGTCCGACGGGCGTGACGGACGTCGGCGGCGCCACAGCGGGTTCGGCCGGTGGCGGCAACGGCCGCGGCAGTCGCCTCGGCCCGACCGCCTCGGGCGCCTCGGGCGCTGGGACGCTTCCCGGCGCTGGTTGTGGCGTTGACCGCCCCGGCGGCGGGGCCGGTCTCGAGCCGCTGGAACACCCAGCGACCGTCCCTATCAGTATCGCGGCGGCCAGCGTGGTCGTGACCCGCGTGAATCGTCCCGCCACCGATGCACGGCCGGCGGTCGCCGGATCAGCTCTCATCAGCTCCTGACGTGTTCCGGGACCGCTTCGTAGCGGACGAAGTGCCTGGTGAACACGGCTGTACCCGATGTCATGGCCCGCAGGTCCACGGCGTAGCGCAACAGTTCGACCGCCGGGACCTCGGCGCGGACCAGCGTGCGGGGCGAGGTGCCCGTCGCGGTGCTGTCGGTGCCCAGCACCCGACCTCGCCGAGACGAGAGATCGCCAAGCACCGCACCGAGATGTTCGTCCGGAATCCGCACGATGATCTCGTCCACCGGCTCCAGCACGATGGTGCCGCATTTGGCCGCGGCCTCTCGCAACGCAAGCGCGCCCGCGGTCTGGAATGCCGCGTCCGAGGAATCGACACTGTGCGCTTTGCCGTCGACCAGGGTCACCCTGAGGTCCACCACCGGACACCCTTCGGTGAGCCCGCGTTCCATCTGTGCCCGGACGCCTTTTTCCACACTCGGGATGTACTGGGTAGGCACCGCACCGCCGACGACGTGGGAGATGAACTCGAACCCGCTGCCCCGAGGCAACGGCTCCACCTCGACATGGCACACCGCGAACTGGCCGTGCCCGCCGGACTGTTTGACGTGCCGGCCGGTGACCTTGCCAGGTTTGGCCAGCGTCTCGCGCATGGCCACCCGGACCGGTTCGGTGTCCACCTGGGCCCCGCCGGCGCGCAGCCGGGAGAGCACCACGTCCGCGTGCGCCTCGCCCATGCACCACAGCACCGTCTGGTGGGTTTCGGCGTTGCGTTCCAGGCGCAGCGTCGGGTCGGCGGCCACTAACCGGGCCAACGTCTTGACCAGAGCGTCTTCGTCGCCTCGGCTGTGTGCTACCACGGCGACGGGAAGCAGCGGAGCTGGCAGTTCCCACGGGGCGAGCAGCAGCGGGTGATCGGTGGCCGAGACGGTGTCGCCGGTTTGGGCGGTACCCAGCTTGGTCAGCGCGCAGATGTCGCCGGCCACACACGAGCTCACCTCACGCAGCGATGCGCCAAGCGGCGAATAGATGTGCGCCAGCCGCTCATCACTGTCATGGGACCGCTGCTCGGTCGGGCCCTCGCCGTTCGTCATGCTGTGCCCACTGATGTGCACGCTGCGCTCCGGCCTCAGTGTGCCGGAGAAGACCCGTACCAGCGACACCCTCCCGACGTAGGCGTCCGCTGAAGTACGCACCACCTCGGCGGCCAACGGGCCAGCCGGATCGGCGGACAGCGGCGGGTGCGCGGTGCCGTCGACCCCGGTCACCGCGGGCAGGGCGTGCTTGACGGGCGAGGGAAAGCCCCCCACGATCAGCTCGAGCAGTTCACTCAGACCGATTCCCGACGACGCGCACACCGGTATCACCGGATGGAAGCTGCCATGGCAGACGGCTTTCTCCAGATCGGAGATCAGCGTGGACAGCTCGATCTCCTCGCCCTCGAGGTAGCGCTCCATGAGCGTCTCGTCCTCGCTCTCGGCGATGATCCCTTCAATTAGCGTGTTGCGGGCGTCCTCGGCGTCCGGGGGCGGGTTATCCGTCTGCTTGCCGCCGACGGTGCGCGACAGCAGGCCGTATAGGCCGGTCAGCTCCGCTCCCTCTCGGGTCGGCAGGTAGAGAGGCAGGACGCCGGCGCCGAACGCTTGTTGGCAGCTGGCGATCGCGGCTTCCAAGTCGGCTCGCTGGTGATCACATCGGGCGACGACCAACGCGCGAGGCATTCCGACCGCCGCGCATTCCTCCCACTGCGCCACGGTGGCGGGGTCCGCCCCGTCGGCCGCGCTGATCACGAACAAGGCCGCGTCCGCCGCGCGCAGCCCGGCGCGCAGCTCGCCGACGAAGTCGCCGTAGCCGGGGGTGTCCACCAGGTTGATTTTGTGGCCGCGATGGCGTAGAGGAGCGACCGCGAGCGCCACCGAGCGTTGCTGGCGGACCGCGGCCGGGTCGTGGTCGCAGATCGTACTGCCGTCGCTGATCGTGCCGGCTCTAGGAATTACGTGCGTGGCCGCAAGCAGTGCCTCGACCAGGGTGGTCTTCCCCGACCCTGACGGCCCGACCAGGACCACATTGCGGATCGAGGTCGGGTCGTTGGCCGTGATGGCCTCCGTTCCCTGGCCGGCATCTCCTTTGACCGCCATTGCGACCACCTCCGTTAACCCCGTGTTGTGTGCCCGATCTCACACCCGATGGGCTCCGGTCACAAGGGTCTTCCCCATGTTGTGGTGTTGGGGCGTGTCGCAGCGGCGCCGATGGGGCCGCGATTCGGGGTCCGGCTGGGTCCTCGTCCGAGTCCTGATGCCGCGTTGGCGTCTTGATTTCATTCGCCTCATAGACCCAGCTCCACCGGGCTACGGTGTCGTCATGATTTCCGCCGAGGAGTACCTCGAACCCAGCCACGCGACCGCATTCGGTTCCAACGGTCCGGATCGCGATGACCTCGAACTGGAATCGACGCGGGTTGGCGACACGGCTCGGTTTTTTGATTCGCCAGCGCAAATGCGTGAGGCGCTGCTGCTGAGCAAGCGGCAAAGCTCGATGTCGCGTTTCACGGCGCGCTGGCCGTGATGGCCTCCGTTCCCTGGCCGGTATCTCCTTTGACCGCCAGGCCGCCTCGCGCGGCCGGTGGTCTACCGATCAGGTGAAGTCAAGTGCTGAATTCCTACGTTGATACATTCTCTGACCCCGAGGCGGGTTCCACGGCTGGTCTATGGCCGCCATCGCCCCCAGGATGAAGTCACGGTAACCGGCGCGGTCACTCTTGAGGACTTGCGGTCGCTGTCCGCTGGCTTGTGATCGAAAGGACGACCATGAACAACCCCACTCGCGGCGGCTTTACCAGCGGCCGCGCCGCCGGGCTTGTTGTCGCTGTGGCGGAGCGGGAACTGGTCGGTGGCGAATGCGCCTATTGGGGGTGCATTCCGAGCAAGGCGATGCTGCGCCCGGTCATTGCCGTCGCCGACGCCGGCCGCGTCGACGGGGCGCGGCAGGCGGTCACCGGCCCGCTGGATGTGGCCGGGGTGTTCACTCGTCGCGATCACTACACGGCCAACTGGGACGACACCGGCCAGGCCGAACGGATCATCGCGTGTCTAACCATGACGTTCACCGCAAGCGACCGACCAGCGTGAGGAGGCACAGGCATGACAGTCGATCTCAATGGACTGATTCCCGCGATCGTGCTACCGATGCGGGAGAACGGGGACCCCGACGAGCGGCAGTTGCGCCGGTACGTCCGGTGGGTGAGCGAGCAAGGGCCGATCGCGCTGGCCGTCAATGTCGACACAGGCGAGGGTCCGCACCTCACCCACCAGGAGAAGATGCGAGTGCTGGAGGTGGTCAAGGAAGAGACCCACCTGCCTTGCGTCGCCGGTGTCGCTGGACCGTTCACCGCTCAGGCGGTGCGGCAGGCCCACGACTTCAAGTCCGTCGGCGCCGACGCGCTCCTCATGTTTCCAATCCCTGCTTATCTGTCCAGCCCGCTCAACCCCGAGATTCCCCTGCGCTACCACCAAGCCGTCGCCGAGGTCGGGCTACCGCTGATCCTGTTCCAGCTGCAGCCGGCACTGGGCGGGGTGAACTTCGACGCCGACACCCTGCGTCAGCTGATCGGGATTGACGGGGTGGTGGCGCTGAAGGAGGCGTCCTTCGACGCCCGAAGATACCTCGACACCGTGCGCATGGTGCAGTCGCTGCCGAAGTACCACAGCGGCGAGTTCATCATGCTCACCGGGAACGACAACTTCATCCTCGAGTCATTCATGCTCGGCTGCGCTGGCGCTCTCATCGGTTTCGGGGCGATCATGACCAGGGAGCAGGCGCGCATGATTGACGCCTGGCGGAGCGGCAAGATCAACGAGGCGCGAGAGCTGGGCGCCCGGGTCCAGCGCCTGGCCGACGTTGTCTTCGCGGCTCCCGTGGCGCACTACCGCGCCCGTCTTAAGGAGGGGCTCGTCATGCTCGGCGTCCTCGATCACGCCCACGTCCGACCGCCGCTCCTTTCGATATCCGACCAGGAGAAACAGCGACTGCGTGAGACCCTGGTCGAAGTCGGCCTCCTTATGGACGGAGAGCTGGCGTGAAGGTCGGCGTCTTCTTACCCTCGTTCCTGTTGCCCGATCGGGGGCCGACCGAGCCTGAAAGGCTGCGCGGGTTCGCCCGACGCGCTGAAGAACTCGGCTTCGACTCGCTGTGGATCACAGACCACGTCGTGACCGCCCGGCGGTTTTACCGCGTCTCGTGGCTCGATTCGCTGATGACTCTCTCCCACGTGGCTGCGGTCACCAAACGGGTCAAGCTCGGCACCTCCATCCTCATCCTCCCGCTGCGCCAGCCGGCCGTTCTCGCCAAGGAGATCGCTACCTTGCATCACTTATCGGGTGAGCGGTACATCTACGGCGTCGGGGTGGGCTGGTACGGGCCCGAGTTCGAAGCCTGCGGCGTACGTAAATCCGAGCGCGGCGTCCGCACCGACGAGGTGCTGCGGGCCACTCACGCCCTGCTCACCCAGGACGAAGTGGAGTTCCACGGCCGCTATTACGACCTCACCAAGGTCACCGTGGAGCCGCGCCCGCTGACAGCGCCGCCCACCTGGGTCGGCGGCGGTCGACAGTTGGAGCACGAGGCAAGCCCCGAGCAGTCCCGTATGAGCCCGACCGTGCTGGAACGGATCGTGAACGCTGACGGCTGGATCGCCCGCCCCACCTGCCCGCCCCACCTGATCGTCGTCGACCTTCAGGAGATCATCCAGACACGAACACAGCGCCAGCTCACCCGGCCGTTCACGGTCGCGCACGAAAACTTCACCTGGCTCACTGAAGCGTGTTCAGCGGACGCGATCACCGCTGAGCAGCAGCTACGATTTAGCCAGGTCGTCAGTAACGAGCGGCCGTGGAACTACATTGACGCTGTCTACCTCACCGGCAGCATCGACGACATCCAGAAGAAGATTCAGGCCCGTATCGACGCGGGCATCGAGTACCTCATGCTCCACACACTGACCACCGACCCGTGGCAGCTGGAACTCATGGCCAAACACGTCCTCGAACCATTCCACAATTCGGGATCACGGCAAGGCTGAGTGTGACCAGCAGCTGAGCGACATAATTTCCTGGTCAGCGCGACGCTGCGCTGCCCGACCTCGTGCGCGATCCGTGGTCGACCGCGGGCTGGTCCCGGCGGCATCAATTCCGTGCCTGGTTCACGCAGGATGCGTCAAAGCGGGCGATTGGTGTCTTGTTGGTCTTTGTCGTCGGTGGGTGGGTTGTCGCTGTGGTCGATCTCGGGGTCCGTACACGTGAAGGTTCGTAGCTCATGGCTGGTACAAAAGAGCGCCGCGGTCAACAGGGCCAGTCCCGCGAGAAGAAGGATCGATCCTGAGCCTCCGAGCCATGACGCTAAGGCGCCGCCCATGATTGGACCGAGGGGGGTGAGCCCCATGGCGGTGAGGATCAGAGCCGCTTGCACGCGACCGAGCATGTTCTCAGGAACTAGCCGGGTGACCGCGACGCTGATCACGACGTTGGCGGCCGGCGGTAACAACGAGAGGAGTATCAGCGGGATCATCGGCCACCAGGGGCCGAAGGGAAGGGGCATTGTCGCGAACGCGACACCCGTGAACGCCACGATCGCCAGAAGCAGACGGCCGGGGGGAAGCAGAGCGCTGATCTTGCGGGACAGCAGCGCTCCGACAAGCCCGCCGATGCCGGCACCAGCGAGGACGGTGCCGATTGCGACTGAATTCGCTCCGCGGTCGCGGACGAGCACGATCAGGGGGATGAAAAACGCTATGCCGAGGAGGTTCACGACAAACGCCACGAGGAACGTCATTCGGAGCCCTCGCTGATGGTAAAGCCACGCCGCGGCCTCCCACGCCTCGTGGCGGATACCGCGCTTGGCTTGTTCCCGCCCGGCCGCGGTGTCTGGATCGTGGTGTGGTGGACGTCGTGGCACCCGGGCTAGGTAGACGCACAGCGTGGCGACGGCAAAGGAGGCGGCGTCGATGATGAAGGGAATCACCCGCCCGAGCTGATAGAGCAGCCCTCCCAACGGGGCTCCCACCAGCCCGGTGGCGTGGCGTCCAGCTTCCTCCTGCGCGTAGGCGCTGGGTAGCTGTGCTTGGGGCACCACTCCTCGGATCGCCGTTGTCCAAGCGGGCCTGACGAACGCGGTACAGATTCCGTCAATCCCAGCGAACACCATGAAATACGCCATTTTGACTTCCCCGACCACGATCAGGCCGGCCAGGACCGCGGAGGCGACAGAGCGGATCCCGTAACTGGCGAGCAACGTCAAGCGCCGATCCCACCGATCCACCCACACACCAGCCGGTAGCTGAGCGAGAACATGCGCGGCGGTGTAGGTGCCGGCAATGATCCCGGCCCATCCGGGCGAATTGGTGACCGCCAAGATCAACAGAGGCATGGCGAGCTGGGTGAGCTCGGAACCGAGCTCGTCCACCACGCCACCAATCCATAGCAGCTGAAAGGGGATGTTCCTGCGTAACGTCGGCACACTCAGCGACCGGTGATGACCCGATGCTCGTCTTTTTCCGCTGACTCCGTAATCCGTCACCAGCTGCCGTCCCAACCGATGTCAAATCGTCGTGGTCTGTCGGGCGATGTCTTTGAGCAGCTGGTAGGGCGTCTGGCTCACGGTGCTGTTGTCGGTCACGATGCCGTTGGCGAGCGCGAAGACACCGACGTCGGCGTGTGGGCAGAATCCCACGAACGCTGATGCGCCGAAAGTGCCGCCGGAGTGGAACAGGATGTCGCCGAAGCGGAATCGGCGGTGAACCCAGCCAAGGCAGATGCTTTCGCGTCCCTCGATCGGTGCTCTCGGCTGTTGTGTCTGTCGTAATGGGCCGGGCAGAGGGGTGGAATCTGGGTGCAGCAGGGCGTGGAGATAGGCGAGGAGGTCCGCGGAGCTGGCGCGCAGAGCGCCGGAGGCCGCGAGCGCCGCGCTGGTACACGGTTCGACCGGGTGCCCGTGGCGGTGGCCGACGGCGCAGTGCGGAGCGTGGTGGGTGACTGTGTCGCTCATATTAAGCGGGACACAGATCCGCCCGATGGCCAGCTCGTTCCAGTCGCGCCCGATGGCGTTGCCGAGCAGCTGGCCGAGCAGCCCGATCCCGAAAATCGAGTAGGCCGGCCGCTGGCCGGTCGGGTATTGCGGGGTCAGGGCCGCCGTGGCGTGATACAGGTCGTCGAGTAGGTAGGTGGCGTAGGGATTGAACCCGGCGTCGATCGCCGCCGGGATTTCATCCTCGGGTGGCAATGGCATGTTCGGTGGCAGCCGGGGCAACCCGGCCGTGTGGGTGGCAAGTTGAGCGAGGGTGATCCGGGCCGCGAGCGGGTCGGCCGGAACCGCGTGGCGGGGCAGATAGCAGCCGATCGGGTCGTCGTAGTGGACCTCGCCCCGGGCGGCCATCTCCGCGAGCAGCAGGGTAGTGATTGTTTTGGTGATCGAGCCCACTTCGAACGCGGTGTGCTCGCTCGGGCGGGGCTGACCGTGGTAGGCCACGATGGCGTGACCTCCGAGAGTGACGCCGAGAGCCCCGGCGGGTGCGTTCACCGAAGCGGTCAGGGCAATAACGTCTCGCTCCAGCCGCACGCGCAGCTCGTCCATACTCGCGGGGGCGGTCGGGGCGGTCACTGTCGGTGGGGCTCGAGTCGGCGGGCCACGGCGAGTGTGCCGGCCACCGCGGCCACGGCGCCGGGGTGGTAGTGGTTGCGGGCCACGTTCTTTTCGGTGCGGATGTCTCGCCACGCCTCGGCCGGTAGTAACCCGTCTTCGCGCTGGGCTTCGGCCAGCCGCGCCCACGCTGGAGCGGGGCAATCGGGATCACTCAGGCAGAGATCGACGACAAGCAGCTCGCCGACTACATCCCAGTGCCCGGCCTCCAGGTAGACCTCCAGCCACACCGGCAGCCACTGGTGGAGGTAGTTCTGCAGCGGTTCGGGTAACCAGCTGGGGTGGGCTCCCCAGTCGGTGAGGTGATAGACGGTGTGGGTGATCGCGTACAGCGAGTCGAGGTCGAGCATCCACGGTTCTGGACAGGCCCCGAGCAGGGTCCTCGCGGTCAGCGCGGCAAGGTCCCACCGGGGTGGCAAGCCGATCACCCGCTCGGCATTGAGCACTCCCAGCGCCCGGTCAGATATGACCTCCAACGCGGAGCTCACCCGCAGGCTCGCCAGGTGAGCTAGCAGCGCCTCGAACCGCTGGTGCCGGTATCCGGCGCGCCGAAATATGGCATACGTTTCGAGGGCCTGGGTGTCTAGTGGTGCTGCCCTCTGAAGCTCACACAGCAGCGCTCCCGCCCCGAACTGTGCCCAGGCGAACTCGACCAGCCTGGGAGCAACGCGGGCGGCGTGGCGGCCCGTTGGTGTCTCACGCAGGCTGATGGATGCCGCCAGAGCCAGCTCACTCAGCGGTTTGAGGTGCCGGATCGGGTCGAGTTTGTCGATAGGGGCTCCGGAGTCCAGGGCGAACTGCTGGTGAACCTCGCCCAACCACCGCCAGGCTCCTTCGGCCAGTTTCTGCGCGGAGACTTCCCAGGCCACGAGCGTGCTGGCGGTCATGCTCGGCCGTCCCGGACCGCCCAACGCGCGAGCGCGATGTCTAAGCCGATCCGCGGATCGTCGCCAGCGAACAGTGCCAGGTGGGTTAACACCGACTCGACCGGTACCGCCGCCACAGATGGTCCGATGGCGAACCAGCGCGCGAGGCGAGCAGCGGTCGAGTAATCGCGCCGAAGCAATGATCGGGTCACCCCGCGAGCGAGGTCCAGTGGCCGCCCTCGAGCCATATCGTGGACTGGGCAGTCCAACCCGGGGATGGCCAGCGGGGCCAGCGGACCTAACACGGCGGCTAGGCCCGGCCAATCAAGCCCGGCGCTAAGACCGGGTACCGCGGGAAACTTGGGGGCGGGCCGACCCGTTGGTCCGGCCAAGAGTCTCCGCGTCGCCCAATCCTGTAACCGGACCGGCAGTGCGGCGGAATCGGTCGTGGGGAACGCCACCAGACTGGCGGTGACGATCTCGGCATCCTGGCTCCCGATCGGTCGCTTCGCGATTCGGTACGGGGCCAGGGTGTCCGCGCCAAGTACCCTCACAGCGGCCAGGCCTGGGGACGGGTCGTCAAGCGATATCAGCTCTGCGAGTCGGAATGTCTTATCCACGCGAGTCAGCGCCCGCGTAACGGCTCCCGCTAAAGCCTCCGTGGCCGCCGCGTACAACGCACGCGGCGGCTCACGGAGTTCGGACACCAATGTCAGTCGTCGGACGGGTCGTCCGTCGGCTCACCCGGCGAGAAGAGCAGAAGAATGGCCCGGCGCTTACCATGGAACGTGTTCAAGCTCGGATGTCCGTCTGAGGCCTCGACCGGAACCATCAGATCGGCCACCGCATCCCGCTGTGCTAGTGTCGTGTGAAGATCACGTACGTGCACGGTGCGCTCCTTATCCTTGTCCGCCGCTGGCGGTCGGTTGGGCGCCCGAAGATAGCGGCTTAACCTGATACAGAAGAATCAACCGCGGTGAAAGTTCACTACCTCAAGTGACCCAGCTTACGCAGCGTGATCCAAGCGAGTGCCAAATAGGTTGGTCGGGCGCGGTCACGGTTGAACCTCCTCGCGCGGGGTGCTGGTCAGCATCGGAAGCGGATGACGGACGCGGGTGTCGATCTCCGTTGCGGTGCGGTGAAAGGCTGGGTAGCTGTCTTGGTCACCAGTGGCTGCCGGATCGGGAATGCTCCAGTGGACCAACTGTGGGCAGTCAGGGAACTCCGCACAGACTTCCTGCACCTTGTCGCACAGGCTGATCACGCGGTCGAACCGGCGGCGAACAGCACGCGCCGCCGGGCTGCCTGTGCGGTTGGCGGGTCCGGACGCAGAGCTGGGTGCAGTGCAGCGCCGGTGTCGGCCAGCGCGTGCGCGCAGCGGTCAAGGTCCAGGACCAGCGGGATACATCAAAAAGGGTTGATGGAATCGGTTGATGGAATCGGAGGTGGCGGGTGTCGGCACCGCGATCGGAGACTGAATCCGGGCAGCAGCGCTTGGCCCGGCGGCTGGGCCCGACCGACGCAATCATCATCGGTCTGGGCTCGATGATCGGCGCCGGCGTGTTCGCCGCGTTCGGCCCCGCCGCCCGGGCCGCCGGCACCGGCTTACTGATCGGCCTGGTCATCGCCGCGGTGATCGCCTACTGCAACGCCACCGCGTCCGCGCAACTGGCGGCGGTGTACCCGACCTCCGGCGGCACCTACATCTACGGGCGGGAACGCCTCGGCGACTGGTGGGGGGTACACGGCCGGGTGGGGCTTCGTGGTCGGCAAGACCGCGTCGTGCGCGGCAATGGCCCTCACGTTCGCCGCCTACGCCGTGCCCGGCCCGTGGTGGGCGCAGCGGATCGTCGCGGTAGCCGGGGTGCTGGCGCTGGCCGCACTCAACTACCGAGGTGTGACCATGACCGCCCAGTTGACCCGCATTCTGGTCGCCACGAGGGCGAGGAGGTCCGCGACCCGCAACGCACGATTCCCCGTGCCATCCCGATCGCGCTGCTGATCACCGTGGCCGTCTACCTCGTGGTCGGGGCGGCGGCACTATTAGTCGCTGGCCCGCACCAGTTGGCCAACGCCACCGCGCCGTTGACCACCGCCGTACAGGCCGCGGGTGCCGGTGCCCTGGCTCCGGTGGTGCGGATCGGTGGTGCCCTGGCCGCGCTCGGTGGCTGCTGGCGCTGATCGCCGGCATCGGCCGGACCAGCCTAGCGATGGCCCGCCACAAGGACCTGCCCGGCTGGTTGGCCGTCGTCCACCCGCGTTATCAGGTGCCGCATCACGCCGAGATCGCGCTCGCCGTCGTGGTCAGCGTGCTGGTGGCCACCGTCGACCTGCGAGGCGTGATCGGTTTCTCCTCATTCGGCGTGCTGATCTACTACGCCATCGCCAACGCCGCCGCGTTCACCCAGCCCGCCGACCAGCGGCGCTGGCCGCGTGCACTCAACCTGGCGGGTGTCGCCGGCTGCCTGGTCTGGTTGCCACCCTGCCTTGGCAGTCGGTGCTGGCCGGCGTGGTCATGTTCGCCATCGGACTCGCTGGCCGGGCCGCGGTGCTCGCCACGCAATCTCGGCGTGCCGAACGAACGACATGATCACCGCACCGGGGTCAGGCCGTGGAGGAAGCCGTCTGCGCTGAGCTGGCTACGGAGGAGCTCTTCGGGGATCTCCAGCAGCTGGATCAGGGCGTCGGTGTGCTGGACTAGGCGCTGGCAGATCTCGTTGGTCCGCTCGGGCAGCGCGAGCACCTCCGCGGCGGTGAGCAGTCCGTGGGCGAGGTACCAGCCGGCGTCGGCTGCCGCCTGCTCCAGGCAGTGCAGCTCGTACAGGTCGCCGAGCAGCGGACGGGATGCCTCGGGAACGGTCGGGGCGTGCCACTCATCGTGCAAGGCCTCGGCCGTGGTGCGCGCCGCGTGGGCCTCGGCGAGCCGCTGCGCCAGCTCGGTCCGGCCGTTCCAGTCGTCGAAAGAGACGGCGCCAGCCGCGCGCAGGCCGGCGGTGAGCTCAGCGTGCAGGAGCCGTTCCCGGCCGCGGAACAGCCGCGCCCAGTCGTCCGGTGCGGCCTCGTTGTCCGGTGGGAGGTAGTCCGGGCCACTGGCTATCGCCCAGGCGGCATCCAGCACAGTGAGCCGGTTGTCGCCGCCGCCGGGCTGGAAGGCCATGGTCAGGGCCTGATAGCCGATCAGCCGGTTCTCCGAAAAGAAGCCGGCCGCGCCGCACGCTGATCGGCAGCGGGTCACCGCCGCGTCGGCGAGGACGCTGGTCGTGACCTTGCTCAGCGCCAGCTCGTGCATCACGGAAGCCGACGGGCCGGTGCCTTGGCCGCCTCCCGGTGGGATGTGCCAGCACCGGTCGGTCGCCCGGCGGGCGACCACGGTGGCCGCCAGCGCGGCGGCCAAGGCACCGAACAGCAGGCGCTGCTGGTTGAGGTGGCCGATGGCGGCGAGCTCGCCGGCCAGGCGGTCGAGGGTCTTGCGGCGGCGGGCGTGGGTGAGGGCGATCGCGACGCTCGACCGGGCCACCGCCGCCAGGCCCGCCGTGACCGCGCCCCAGGCGAAGCGGCTCATGCCCACGCTGCGCCGGCTGCGCGCATCGGGTCCGTCCAGCGGATCGTGGAAGGACCCGTCGTCGGCGATGAACGCGCCGTCCCTGAGCCAGCGGCGGTAGGGCACCCGGACCCGGTCGAACCGGACGGCCGCGAAGTCCATGGGGAGCAGCGCGGTCCGCGGGCGCGGCTCTATCGTGACACCTGGACACGGGCCATTCTCGTCACGCAGGGCGACGAGAAAGAGCGCGGTTCCCCGGTCGATCCCGCCGACCAGAAGCCGCGCGCTCACCACACCCAGCCTGGCGATGCCGTCCAGGCCCACATTGGCCGGATGCTTCACCGCCTCGGGGATTGGGGTATTTAGGACGAACTCGCGGGTTGCTTGGTCGTAGACCGCCTCGGTGTGAATCCTGGAGCTGCTGTTGCCGTGGCCCAGTTCGTTCATCAGCGCGGCGCCGATCAACCGCCCCGAGACGAGCGCGGCCACGTCCGCGTCGCATGCGCCATGGTCGAGCGCGGGGCCGAGGGCCACGCAGTGGTGCAGAAACATCGCGAAGAACAGTCGCGGATCGGTCACCGCGCTCAGTTCCAGCAGGGTCCGCAGCCGGGCGTGGTCCGTCAGCAGTGGCTGCCGATCGCCCAGTCGGGACTGCAGACGGCGCAGTCCCAGATAGGGCGAGGCCAGCAGCGACCGGTCGGCGGCCGGCTCGGCCTGGGTGAGCAACGGGTCGGTGAACAGTGCGGTGAGATCGCTCTCGTAGGGGCTGGCCATGGTCTGCCTGCTGCTCCTGGGCATGGATGCTTCTCAGTACGGATGCTTCTCAGTACAGATGAGCACGGGTTGGCGAATCATCAGGTTGCCGGTTGCGGTGCGGCGGTCCGCGGGCTCGCTGGGCCGGCGAGGGTGGCCTTCCACCAGTGGCCGATCGCGTCGGCGAGTGCCACGGCGTGGTCGGCCAGCATGGTGAAATGATCTCCGGGAACGTCCAGTGCGGTGTGCGGCAGCCGCCACGGTGTGCCCTGTAACCCGTCCGCGGCGAATTCCGGGATCGGCTGTCGCGCGCGCAGCAGGAGGGTAGGCGTGCTGACCGGTGCCGGCTGCCAATCGGTCAGCAGGCGCAGGTAGCCGCCGGTGGCGGTCAGTCGGTTGGTGCCGATGCCGAACGCCGCGAGGGCTTGCCGGGTGACGGCGGTGCTGACCAGGACGCGCGGCAGCAGCTCGGACCCGAGGGCGTGATCGGGCCAGTAACTGTCCAGCAGGACCAGCCCACTGGCGGGTCGGCCCAGCTCTTCGAGCCGGGCCGCGACGGCATGCGCGACCAGCCCGCCGGAGGAGTGCCCGCACAGCAGCAACGGTTCCGCTCCGGTGTGCCGTCCCAGCGCGATCGTGTGCGCGGTGACCAGGGCATCGAGATCGCGGGGCAGCGGCTGGTGGGCCGCGAAGCCGGGCTGGGCGAAGACCAGCACCTCCTGTGTGCTGCGCAGAGCTTCAGCGAGCGCGGTGTATTCGTGTGGTCCGGCGGTCGGGAGCAGCGACGGGAAACAGATCAGGGCGGGGCGGGCACCCGCCGCGCCGAGGCGGACCGGGTTGGGTGCGTACTCGGCGGCCGAGGTGGCCGGGAAGGTTGGGCGCAGCCGCGCCGCGGCGCTGATCAGCTCGATAGCGGCCTGGCCCTGTCCGGTCCGGCAGGCATGCCAGTACAAGGCGTCGAGGGTGTCCGGCAGCTCCCGCGGGGCCGACGGCGTGGCGGGTGGGTCGGGCGCGGGGCTGGGAGCGTCGTGGCCCGGCCGGTCACGGTCGCCCAGCAGGCGCCACAGGTGGTCGGCGAGCGCCCGTGGCGTGCCGTGGTCGAGGACGACGGTAACGGGCAGCGGGAGGTCGAGCACGTGGGCCAGGCGGGTGCGCAGTTCGACGGCGGCCAGTGAGCTCGTCCCGAGCGCGGTGAACGTGTCGTCGGGAGCGATTCGGGTGCCGTCGTGATGGCCGAGGACGACCGCGGCGTGGCCGTGGACCAGGGCCAGCAGCGCGGACTCGCTCTCCGGGGCGGGAATACGGTCGGTGAGCCGCTCAGCCGCGGCGGGGCCGGTTACCTGCGGGTGGCTCGCCGCCGAAGGGCCGGTCGGCAGCCAGTAGCGCTCGCGCTGGAACGGGTAGCAGGGAAGCTCGACGTGGCGGGCCGCCCGGCCGATGAAAACTGTCCGCCAGGCGACCGGGGTTCCGTTGGCGTACGCCTGCGCCGCCGAGAGCAGGAAGCGCCGCTGGCTGCCCTCGCCGCGTCGCAAAGTGCCCACCGCGGTGGCCGGACGACCGGTCGACTCGACGACCTCCAGGATTGGCTGGATCAGGACCGGATGCGGGCTGATCTCGATGAAATCGGTGTAGCCCGCGTCCAGCATGGCGCGGATAGCACCGTGGAACTCGACCGGCCGGCGCAGGTTCTCATACCAGTACCGCGCGGTCAGCCCGGTGGTGTCGAGCGGACCCGGAACGACCGTCGAGAAGACCGTCGAGAAGAACGGCACCTCGGCGGTCCGGGGTTCGAGCCCGCTCAGGCTCCGCGGCAGCCGCTCCTCGATCCGTGCCACCTGAGCGCAGTGGGAGGCGTAGTCGACGGCCAGGGCGGTGGTACGGACGCCGTGCCCGCTGAGTTCCTCGACCAGCGCGGCCACCGCGTCGGCGGCGCCGGAAACCACAGTTGAGTGGGGACCGTTGTCCGCCGCCAGTGACAGCCGGCCCTGGTGTCCGGCCAGGTAGCCGGCGAGTTCGTCCCTGGGCAGGGCGACGGCCACCATCCGGCCGCCGGCCAGCTCGCGCACCGCGGCCGCCCGCCGGGCCACCACCCTCGCCGCGTCGTCCAGCGACAGCGCCCCGGACACGCACGCGGCGGCAATCTCGCCCTGGCTGTGCCCGACCACGGCGTTCGGGCGCACGCCCAGGGAACCCCAGAGTTCGGCGAGCGCGACCATGACGGCGAACAGCGCGGTCTGCGCCACCTCGACCCGGTTCAGCGGCGGCTGGCCGGTCTCCCCGCGCAGGACCGCGCGCACGGACCAGTCGACGTGCGGTGCCAGCGCCTGGTCACACGCGGCCAGGGCGCGCGCGAAGACCTCGGACTCGGCCAGCAGGTCCGCGGCCATGCCTTCCCACTGCGCACCCTGCCCGGGGAAGACAAAGACAATCCGGCCCTCGGGTCGGGCCTTGCCGGCGACCGCGTCCACCGACAAGGTTCCCTCGGCGATGCCGCGCAGCCCGGCGAACAGGTCGGCGCGGCATCGCGGGACGACCACCGCGCGGTGCTCGAACGACGGCCGGGAGGTGGCCAACGCCCGGCCCACCTGGAACGGGTCGGCGGTCTCGGCGACCGGCAGCAGCCGGGCCGCCAGCTCGCGCAGGGCGGGCGCGCTACGGGCGGACAGCACCCAGGGCAGTACCCGGTCGCCGCCCGACGCCTGGTCGGCGGTTCGGTCCGGAGTAGGCCGCGGCGCGGGCGGCTCCTGGAGGATCACGTGGGCGTTGGTGCCGCTGATGCCGAAGGCCGACACCCCGGCCCGGCGGATGCGACCCGAGCGCGGCCAGGGCCTGGGGCCCACCAACAGCCGCACGGTGCCGGCGGCGTCCCCGGTCACCGGCGGGCACGGCGGGTCGGTGTGCAAAGTGCGGGGCAGCTCGCCGTGCCGCATCGCCAGGACAGTCTTGACAACTCCGGCGATTCCGGCGGCGGCCTGGGCATGACCGATGTTCGACTTGACCGACCCCAGCCACAGCGGCCGCTCCACACTGCGGTCGACGCCGTAGACCGCGAGCAGCGCCTCGGCCTCAATCCGGTCGCCGAGCGGCGTACCGGTGCCGTGCGCCTCGACCACGTCGATCTGGCCAGCCGTCAGACCGGCGTCCGCCAGGGCCCGCCGGAGCACCCGCTGCTGAGCGAGCCCGTTGGGCGCGGTCAAGCCGTTGCTCGCGCCATCCTGGTTAACCGCCGAACCGGCGACCCCCGCGAGGATCGGATGCCCGTGCCTGCTGGCGCGGGACAGCCGCTCCAGTACCAGCACGCCGACCCCTTCGGCCCACGCCGCGCCGTCGGCCGCGGCCGAGAACGCCTTGCAACGGCCGTCGGGGGCGAGCACGCCCTGGCGGCTGAAGTCCACGAACGAGGCCGGGGTGGCCATCACGGTTGCGCCTCCGGCCAGGGCCAGGGAGCACTCGCCGCGGCGCAGCGCCTGGACGGCCAGGTGCAGGGCGACCAGGGAGGAGGAGCAGGCAGTGTCGACGGTGAGCGCGGGGCCGGTCAGGCCGAGCGTGTAGGAGATCCGTCCGGAGGCGACGCTCGCCGCGTTCCCGGTGAGCAGCAGGCCGTCGAAGCGTTCGGGAGCCTCGTTGAGCCGAGGTGCATAGTCGGAGGCCATCTGGCCGACGAAGACACCAGTGTCACAGCCGCGCAGCGCGGTGGGATCGAGGCCGGCCCGCTCCAGTGCCTCCCAGGTGGTCTCCAGCAACAGCCGTTGCTGCGGGTCCATGGCCAGGGCCTCGCGTGGTGAGATGTCGAAGAAGCGGGCGTCGAACTCGGCGGCCCCGGTGAGGAAGTGGCCGTGGTGGGTGCTGGAGCGTCCGGGGTGGGCGGGATCCGAATGCCGGAGCCGGTTGAGGTCCCAGCCGCGGTCGGTGGGGAATGGGCTTACCGTTTCCCGGCCGTCCACCAGCAGCTGCCACAGGTCCTCGGGGGACTGGATACCACCTGGAAGCCGACACCCCATCCCGATGATGACAATCGGGTCGTCGCCGGTCGGCGCAAACTCGGCGGATGGCTCGGCCGGGCGGTTCCGCTGGTCCTGGCGCCGGCTGGTGACCAGGACCGCCAGGTGACGGGCCAGCGCTTCCGGCGTGGGGTGGTCGAAGACCACGGTCGTCGGCAAGGTCAACCCGGTCGCCGTGGACAGTTCCACGGCCAGGCGCACCGCGCCGAGCGAGTTCACGCCCAGCTCCCGGAATGTCCGGTCCGGGGCACCATCCCTGGGAGCCTCGTCCGGGACCAGGTCCGCGAGCCGCTCGCGGACCAACGCCAGTGCCGTGCGGGTCCGTTCGGCCTCGGGCAGGGCCGTCAGCCGGTCCCGCCACTGCTCGGCACGCGGTGGCCGGTACGCGCCGTCGCGGGTGAGAAGCTCGGCTAGCCGGCCGCGGGCGACCTTGCCGGTGGGCGTGAGCGGCACCTCGTCGACCAGGACCAGTTCCAGCGGCAGTTTGAACTCGGCCGTGCCCTTCCTGGTGAGGTGGGCGCGGACCGCGGGCAGGTCAATGGCGGCGCCGGAGCGCAAGGCGGCGATCAGGCAGGGATACTGCCCGAGCCGGGTGTCGGAGCGGGCCGCGACGGCCACGGCGGCCAGCTGCGGCAGGTCGCTGAGCAGTCCCTCGATCTCCGAGGCGTTGAACTTCAGCCCGCCGACGTTGATCACCTCGGCGTCGCGCCCGTGGTAGCTGAGGGTGCCGTCCCCGTTGCGGCTGGCCAGATCACCGGTACGCAGCCAGCCGTCCGCGGTCAACGCCGCCCGGGTGCCCGCGGGATCACCCAGGTAGCCCCGGAACAGGTGCGGCCCCCGGTACTGCAGTTCCCCGACCTGGCCGTCCGGGCACCCGCGACCGGTGTCATCCACCACGCGGGCGCTGCTGCCCGACAGCGGGCGGCCGATGCCGCGGACCGCGATCTCGGGCGGGTCGTCCGGACGGGTCACCGTGCCGGCGCCGAGCTCGGACATGCCCCACTGCACGATCGTCGTGGCCCCGGTCAGCCGCCGTATGTCGGCCACCAGTGAGCTGGGCACAGCCGCGCCACCCGTACGCACCTCGCGCAGGCATAACTGCCCGGCCGCCGGATTGGTGCGCAGTCGTTGCACCACGTCCCGCAGCTGGGCCGGCACCGCGAACAGCACGCTCGCCCCGGTACGGTCGGCGAGGTCGTGGAAGGCCCCGGCGTCCCAGCGGGGCAGCAGCGCCTGCCGGCTGCCGGTGAGCAGGGACAGGTGCACCGACAGCAGTCCGAACAGATGGGTGAACGGACTGGCGCTGACGATGGTGTCGTCGCCGGGCGCCTGGCCGTCTAGGGCCACCCGCGCGGCGTTCGACAGCAGCGTGCCATGACTGTGCAGGCAGAGTTTGGGCCAGCCGGAGACGGTGCCCGAGGACGGCAACACGACGAACGGCAGGTCCGGGTCCAACCCGACTGGTTGGGGGACTGCCCCTCGGTGGCCGCGGACCAGCGCGGCGAACGAGCCGCTCGAGCCGCTGCCGGCGGCACGTTCGGTGGCAGTCGACTCAGCGCTGACCTCCCCGACAGCCAGCACGTGCTCCAGGGAAGCGACATCAGACAGCGGCGGCCGTCGCGCGGCCGGTAGGACCAACAGACGGGCCTGGGTTTGCCGCAGCAACGCGGTCAAGTCCCTGTCACCGTAGGCGACATGGAGGGGAAGGAGGACGGCGCCGAGCTCGGCGACCGCGACGTGGGCGAGCAGGAACTCCCAGGAGTTCGGCAGGTGGACGGCGACCACGTCGCCCACACCGATGCCCAGCTCCCGCAATCCGGCTGCCAACGCCCGGGATTCGGCCTGCCACCGGGTCCAGGTCCGCTGCTCGCCGCCGCCCAGGACGGCCGGGGCATCGCCAAAGGCTTCGACGGCCGCCGCGAAGACGTCCGGCAGGATGCGGTGGTGTTTCCGATCCGCGGTGTCCGGAGGGCTGACCAGGTAGTCGTCGACCGAGATCGCCATGCTCACCCTCCTCGATGCGGTTGTTAACGGCGCTGCCCGGTCAGGCCGCGTTGGCGGGCCTGCAGGAGGTTGCCGTCCAGCGGCAGGTCGCGGACCGCGACCAGGTCGAACCCGGCCGCCGCCAGCAGCCGTTCATAGTGCACCGCTGTCCGCTCCCGTCCGCCCACGTTGCACAGCATGTGCAAGTCCCAGGCTACGGCCAGCGACGGACGCCCGTCCGTGGTCAACAGGCGCTCCACGAGCATCAGTTGACCGCCAGGGCGGATGCTCGCCGCGCACCGACGCAGGATCGTCAGGCACTGCTGGTCGTCCCAGTCGTGCAGGATCCGCGAGAGCAGATAGACGTCTCCACCCGTCGGCACGGACTGGGTGAAGTCACCGGCCACGAACTCGCAACGGTCGGCGCACCCGGCGTCGGCCAGCCGTCGCCGGGCGCCCTCCAACACATGCGCTCGCTCGAAGAGCACTCCCCGCAGGTGCGGCGCGTGCCCCAGGATCCGGCCGAGTAGCTCACCGTTGCCACCGGCGACATCCACCACCACTCGGGCGTCGGAGAAGTCGACGAGCCTGGCGATCGGCTCGAACATCGGGGCATTGGCGGCCATCGCGGAATCGAACAGCTCGGCCAGGGCCGGGCGTTCGGCGAAGTAGCTGAAGTGCCCCTGGCCAAACAGTGACTCGAACGCCTCCCGCCCGGTGCGCACGGCATGAGCCAGCGCACCGAAGGACTGGTAAAACGGCCCGCCGTACAGCAGCGCCAGCGGGCGCAGCGAGTGGCGGGCATCCCGACGCAACGGCTCGCCCAGCGCGGTGAGCGTGTAGGAGTCGCCGACGGAGGTGACCAGGCCCACAGACGCGAGGTAGCGCAGCAGGCGGGCAAGGCCGTCCGGGTCGACGGCGAGCCGATCAGCCAGCTCCCCGATCGGGCCGGGGACGGCAGGCACACCCGGGCCGGGCAACTGATCGGCCAAACCCAACTCCGCGGCCGCCGCGATCGCCTGAGTAGTCCAGGCCCCGGTCATCAGCTCCAGCAGCCGCTTGGTCGGATCGTCCGCCGCGATCGCCCGGTGCTCAGCCAGGGCCGCCGGCCAATGTCCGCGCACACGCAACTCCAGCCGGCGGTAGTGGTGTGCGTCGGGGCCCTGGCCACCGCCTCCGGGGCCGCGGAAATACAGCACCGTGCAATCCTCAAGGGAGTTGTAGCCGCCGCCGTCGGCCACCAGCCCGCCCTGATCGATCAGGAGGGCGCGCAGCCCCGCCATGACCACGTCGTCCGGCACACCGACGTCCAGCGCGAGGTGGGACTCGTTGCGCTCAGCCCGCTCGCGGGCGGCGATCCCGGCAAGTCCCGATCCCGGTGGCACCTCCAGGGCGAAGAGCTCGACCATGCGGGGATCGCGGTCGGGCTCTGGGACATGGACGTGCACGATCGCAACGCTCAGCGCGTCCACGGGCACACCGTAGCGCCGGCTGAGCCGCTCCCGGACCACCACGCTCGGGACGGCCTCGTCAACCGCCAGCCCCTGGGCCCGCAAGCCGGCGATCAGCTCGTCGACCGAGGCTGGAAAGACCAGGACGGCCGCGTGGGACAGGGCACAGTGCGCGGCTACCGAGGTCCGTTGCCCTTCGGTGAGCCGGGGGACCAGGTTGGCCAGGACGCTGTCGGTGTCGGCCCCCCGCACGTAGGAGAGAGCTTCGTCGACCAACGCGTGATCAGCCTGGTCGAGTCCCGCCGCCCAGCGTTGCCGGACTCGCATGTCAACTCCTCTGATCGGAAACAGGCCAGGACGGCGACAGCCACCATCACCGCAGGCCAGCGCGTCGCGCGGCATCGCGGTGACGCGTTGTCCGTCAATTGGTAGATCCGTCGGACCTGTCACTTGCCTAGTCGTTGAAGTAATGGCCTTCGTCGAGGTCCGGGATGAGCCCGGGCTGCACGGGATGCCAGTCCAGCTGCTTCTGGGTCAGGGCGCTCGAGGCCGGAACATCCAGCGAGAAGAAGGTTCCGATCCAGCCGAAATGGCCGTCGACCTCCTCACGGGAGATGGCGGTCACCGGCAGTTTCACATGCCGGCCGATGACCTCGGCGATGTCCCGAACCGGCACATCCTCGTCATCGACCCCGTGCAGTCGGGTGCCCGCGGGCGCTTTCTCCAGGGCCAACCGGAACAGCTGCGCGGCGTCGAGTCGGTGCACGGCGGGCCAGCGGTTGGACCCGTCGCCCGGGTAAGCCGAACCCCCCCTGGTCCGGGCGATGCTGATGAGTCGCGGGACCAAGCCGTGATCACCCTCGCCATGCACCGACGGAGGCAGCCGCACCACCGACACACGTATGCCGCGCGCGGCGAACGACAGCGCCGTCTCTTCCGAGACCCGGGGCAAGCCCGACCCGGGATCGGGCCCATCCTCCTCCGTCACGACGCGGCCCGGCGTGAGACTGGCGGTTCCGGCGGTGACGACGAAGGGCCGATCGGATCTCGTGAGCGCCTCGCCGATTGCCTGGATAGCGCGGCGATCCGTTTGGGCGGCGCCCGCGTAGTCGGAGAAGTCGCGGATAAACGCGGTGTGAATGACGCCGTCCGACGCGGCCGCTCCGCCGCGCAGGCTGTCGAGGTCCTCGAGAGCGCCGCGGTGCACCTCGGCCCCGGCGGCCGTCAGCGACGCCGCGGCTTCATCCAAGCGGGCGAGGCCGAGGACCTGATGCCCCGCGCCCAGCAGCTCGCGGATGATGGCGCTACCGATGAATCCGGTCGCGCCGGTGACGAATACACGCATGGTGCGCTCCTTCGACACAACATCCTTCGACACAACAATGAGGGCCGGCCCGATACGGGCACCGAGATGGTGCCCGGCCGGTGATTCCACTGTGTGACCACGGGGAGCTCCGCGTCCAAGGCCTGTTCCGTATGAAGCGACACGATCCAGGCATCACAGCAGTTCATGGCCGTCATCCGGTACCGGCTGACAGGACACAAGGCTACGATGAGGACATGCCCGACTCGCCGCCGCGTCCAGCGGATCTCGACCTGCGGCTGGTGCGGTACTTCACCGCCATCGCCGAGCACCGGCACTTCAGCCGCGCGGCCGCCACCCTCCACATCGCCCAGCCGTCCCTGAGCCGACAGATCCGCCGCCTCGAGCAGCAGCTCGGCGCCCGCCTGCTCGACCGCACCCCCCAAGGCAGCCGGCTCACCGAGGCCGGGGAAGTCTTCCTGCCCCGCGCCAAGGCGCTGCTGCGCTCAGCCGACCAGGCCGCGGCCTACACTCGGGCCGCCGCTCAACCCAGCCGCATCACCATCGGCTACACCACGAACCTCATCGTCACCCCGGCGGTGCGCGAGCTGCGCCGCCGGCACCCCGACGCCGACGTGCACACCCTGCATCTGGACTGGAACAAACCACGCGAGGCACTGCTCGATCACCGCGTGGACGCCGTGGTAACCCGGCTGCCGTTGTCGACCGACCAGCTGCACGTGACGATCCTCTACGACGAGCCCCGGGCACTGCTGGTACCTCTTGACCATCGCCTGGCCGGCAAGGAATCCGTCACCCTCGACGACATCGCCGACGAACCCCTACCGCAGGTGCCCGACCCGGCCTGGAACGCCTTCTGGCGTGTCGATCCCCGACCGGATGGACGCCGAGTACCCGACGGTCCCCTCGTCGAAGCCCTCGAGGACAAACTCGAACTCATTGCCGACGGGCAGGCCGTGGCCATCGTTCCGGCCGGCGAGCACACCAGCCGCCTCCGTCCCGACCTCACCACGGTCCCCCTGCGCGACGTCGAGCCGAGCCACGTCGTGCTGGCCGCCCGCGCCGGCGACCACAGCCGCCTCGTGGCGGCCTTCCGCAAATGCGCCGAAGCCCACCTCCTCGGTCCCGGCCCAGCCTAACCAGCGACGTGGGGGCGGGCGGGGCATGAAATGGCTGGCTCGTCGCGTCTGCTACACCAGCCACCACAATGGGACTTGGTTGGTGTCAGAGGAGGCTGCGGCCGTGGGCAGGCATGAGGACGGGTGAGCGGGTGGGAGAGCCTGCTTGCTGAGGTGCCGCGCGCGTTGTTCATCCCGGACACGATCTGGGTCGATGACGGTCGCGGGTTCACCGCGCTGTCTAAGCACCAGGATCCGACCGGGTGGCAGGCCGCGGTGGACGCGGACGCTCCGGTCGTCACCCAGGTCGACGGCGGCCAACCCCCGGCCGGGGGTGTGGGTGGCTGGCCGTCCAGCTCGTGCAGCCAGCCCAGCCTGGTCGCCGACATGCTCACCGCGCTGGCTCCCCGGCCTGGCGACGTCGTGCTGGAGATCGGCACCGGTACCGGCTGGAACGCCGCGCTGCTGGCCCACCGGGTTGGCCCGGCCGGGCGGGTGGTCAGCATTGAGGTCGACCCCGAGCTGGCTGAGCACGCCCGCAGCGCCCTCACCGCCGCCGGCCACGAACCGTTGGTTATCACCGGTGACGGCGCCGCTGGGTACCCCACCGGGGCGCCTTACGACCGGCTGATCAGCACCGCCGCGGTCCGGGAGGTGCTGCCGAGTGCCTGGCTGGCTCAGTTGCGCCCGGGTAGCCGACTGGTCACCCCATGGGGCACCGACTACGCCAATGGCGCCCTGCTCACCCTCGAGCTTGGCCGCCGCCGCACCGCCACCGGCCGGTTCCACGGCGATGTCGCGTTCATGCGGCTGCGCGACCAACGCCGCTCGCTGCGCAGCTGGGAACCCGACGAACAGCAGATCACCGACGCCCAGCTCACCACCACCACATGCCGGGGCAGGGACCTGGACCGAATGCTCAACCCAGCTAAGGGCAAGTTCGTCATCGGCATCCGGCTGGCCGATACGAGCCTTCATGTCGAATGGGACAAACACGGCCCCGGCCGGCACACCCTCGACCTGGACGATCCCACCACCTGCTCGTTCGCCCGGCTCGAGGCTGACCTCACCAACCCAGCACCATTCATCGTGCGCCAGCTGGGCCCCCGCCGGCTGTGGGACGAAGCCGAAGCCGCCTACGACTGGTGGCACGGACACCGAGCGCCCGGCCCGGAACGCCTCGGCATCACCATCACCCCCGACACCCAGACTGTATGGCTCGACAAGCCGACCACCATCGTCCGACGCTGGTCGCTGGCGCCACCCCCGCCCCGACAGCCAAGCGAGGAAACCAGCCCCTGGCCTCATGAATCAGCGGAAAACTGGGTCGCCCCGGGTTTTGTGGAAACCTGATCATCTGTCTTCCACCGCTGGTTGCCGCTGGAGGCGACCTTGCCAGAGGGCCTCCTCGAACAGCTGGCAACCACCATCAATCAGGCGATGCCGAGCCGGTTGCGGAGGCTGTCTAGCTCCCACACTCGATGACGCGCCCGCCGGTGCAAGGCCCGCACTAGGTCCCGGGCTATGGGGTCGTTGCGTACCCGGACTGGTGCCAAACGATCGGCAATGTCCAGTGCTCGCAGCGCTTCCTGATCGTGGGGTCCTTTGGCCTGCGCCCACGCTCGTGCTAGATCGAAGTACACAGTGGATGCGCCGGTGAGCGTCGAGTCCCATGAGGGAGCTGGTCCGGCTCATCTCCAACATGCCCACAAGGTCCAGCCGCTCGGCACGTCGAGCTGCCTCTAGACGATCTATTCCGAACTCTTCCGGCGTGTTGGCTTGATCAAACAGGGTTGGAGGGTGTTGTTGGCCGCTTGTGACTGCTGACCTGGACACCCTCCTGACCGCACTGTATGTCTTCGTCGGTGACCACGTTGTGCCGCCCGAGACTCGCCGGCCGGGGCGGCCCAAGCGGGTGACCGACGCGGAGCTGATGTGTCTGGCCGTCGCTGAGGTGCTGCTGGGTTTCCCCTCCCAAGCGCACTGGCCGCGGTTGTGCTACTGCCGTCTTGGTGGCATGTTCGGCTACCTCCCGAAACAGCCTGGCTACTGTAAACGGCTCAACAACGCCGCGGCGCTGATGGACAAGGCGATGCACATGCTGGCCGCTGAACTCAGCGCCGAGACCGACGAGTACCGGCTCCTCGACGCCACCGCGATCCCCTGTGGGACCTCGCGGCCCACCGCGCAACGCTCGCGGCTGGCCGGCTGGGCCAACTACGGCTACCGCGCCAGCCACTCCCGCTGGTACTGGGGCCTGAAGCTCTATCTGATCACCACCGCTCACGGGATGCCGGTCGTGTGGTGGCTGGCCGATCCCACACTCGGCGAACGCGAGGTCGCCCGCAAGCTACTCGGCCACGCCCACGACCACGCTCTGCCGCCCGCCCCGCTCGTGCTCATCGCCCGACAAAGGCTTCGCTGGTCAGGGCTTCGAACGCCAAGCCGGGCGAGCTGGGCATCCGGTTCGTGCGCCCCGACCGGCGCAACGAGCCCCACTGCCACGCCCACCCCCGCCGGCGTGTACGCCCGCATCACCCAACGCCTACTCGCCCTGGCCGCGGCCATCTGGCACAACTGCAACACCGCCGTTCCCACCGCTCGATCGCTCATCGCCTACGACCACTGACCGTTTGGGAATAGATCGTCTAGTGATCTTGGGTTCATGGTGTGGTTTCCGGTGGGACTGGTTGCACAGAGGGAAGACGTCGTTCGGGCATGCTCAAGCTCATGGGCTGTGTCCGCTGTGTTCGTCCGGTCCTTTCGCCACCATCGGCGTTCACCGGCTTCCGATTTCCCCGGGAAGTGATCGTGTTGACGGTGCGTTGGTAGCTCCGGTATGGCCTGTCCTCTCGCGATGTCGAGGAGCTGCTGGCCGAGCGGGGCAGCACCGTCGATCACGTGACCATTGACCGCTGGGTGCGGCGCTGCACACCCCTTGTTGATCGACACAGCACGACCGTGCCCGTGTGGCGCTCGGTGATCGCTGGTTTGTCAATGACACCGATGTCACAGTGGCCGGGCGCTGGGTCTATCTGTACCGGGCAATCGATCAGTTCGGGCAGCTCATCGATGGTGTGGTCGCCGAGAAACGGGACATGGCGGCGACTCGCCGATTCGTCACCCGCGCACGTGAGCGGGGGCCGTGCCCGACCGAGGTCAGCACCGACCGCGCGGCTGTCTCCCCGCGGGTGCTCGACGAGCTGGTCCCCGGGGCCTGTCAGGTCACCGAGCGATACGCGAATAACGCGATCGAAGCCGATCACGGACGGTGCACGTCCTGGCCGCGACCCATGCGCGGACTCACACAGCTCCGCCGCGCTCAAGTGATCAGCGCCGGTCACGCGTTCATCCAGAACATCCGCCGCGGGCACTACGAACTCGCGGCCGACGACATCATCAACCTACGGGTCCCGGCTACCTTCGACGAGCTGGCCCTGGCAATCTGACCAACCGAAATGAACGATCTCGCGTGCCCGACCTAGCACAACGTAACAGTCCCCCCGAGCCCGCTCCCGTAGCTACTAGAGTGACCAGCGATGAGGCCCGTTGGGGGTGTCGAGCCAGACGTACTGTTCGGCCGGTGTGGCTATGATCCCGAATCGTTCGTAGCTTGGCTGGCCGGCGTTCTGCCAGAACTGGTGAACCTGTTCGACGGCGCGCCAGAGGCGCCGTGGCCCGGTCTCGGTGACCTGGTGTCGGCCGTTGGTCGTGTCGGTCTCGATGGTGGCTTCCGAGCCGTCTGGGGCGAACAGGTAGAGGGCGGGATGGCCGTCGTCGGTGGTGCCGAATCCGCGGCTGACGTCGGGTAGGTGCCATTGCACGACGAATCCGAACAGGCCGTGTTCGCGTAGCGGCGCGGGGTCGATATCGGTGGTGGATCGGGTTGGCTCGTCGTCGCCCCATTGATGTCGGTTGGGGGTCTCTGGTTGGACGGTGCGGCGCATCTGCATGAAACCGGACCAGTACGGGACGAATGGGCCGGTGGCGGTTCCGTCGGCGTCAACTGTGAGGCGCGCCAGCGTGCCGCCGAGTGGGCCGTGCACGTCGGTGAGGATGATCGCCCCGGGGGCTGTCTGGTTAAGCCAGGCAGCCGGGATCGAGCGAACCGCGCACGTGGAGATGATGCGGTCGTACGGCGCCCCGTCCGGGTAGCCCTCCGCGCCGTCTGTAGCCGCCAGGGTGGGTGTGTGGCCATTCGCGGCCAACCGTTCCGAGGCGAGATCGACCAGCTCGGGGTCGATGTCCACGCTCGTGACCTGTTCGCTGCCGAGCCGCTGGCACAGCAGGGCGCAGTTGTAGCCGCTGCCGGTGCCGATCTCCAGGACCCGGTGCCCGTCATGCACGTCGAGCGATTCGAGCATACGTAACACCAGCGACGGCAGTGTAGACGAGCTGGTGTACATCCATCCCGTTGCCGGGCGGAACGCGCGGGACAGCGGGATGGGTTGCACCTTGGTGACCAGCGTTTCGTCGCTGTACACCGCGTTGAGCCAGGTTTCCCGCCGCTCCGGATCGATGCACAGCACGGGCGGCTGATCCAAGTACGGGTAGTAGGCCGGCACGTAGGGGTGTCGCCAGGTGCAGAGGAATGCCTGACGCCACTGGGCGGTGCGCAGGTCGCCATTCTCGGTGAACCGGTCGGCCAGCTCGGTGAGCCGTTGCCGCGCGAGCTGTGCCTCGGCCTGGTCGAGATCGGTCGGATAGTGGGTCACGAATGGACAGTCCCCTCGGCGAGTAGGCCGGCCAGCGTAGCGCTGATCGGGAATCCGAGTGCTTCCTCTAGCCAGCCGTAGGCACCGAACGGGTTGCACTCGAACATGACCCATTCTCCGGCGGGTGTGACAGCGAAGTCGAAACAGCCGAACACTAGCCCGAATGCACGCATGAATGCCAACATTCCTGCTATTATCTGCTCGGGTGGCTCAACCGCCGAATAGGTCAGATTGTCGTAGTCGGAGCGGAAGTCTATCTTTGATGCATCCGAGCCCGCGTGTATAGCGGCGGCGAACACATGCTCACCGACGACAGTGACCCGAGCCTCGAATTCCTTCGGCTCGATGAATGCCTGGAACAGATGCGCCGTCGTTTCCACACCGCGTAGGTCATCGAGATCGGAGCCGTCGAGTCGGCGGGTGAACGCGACCCGCACGCCGCCGGACTCGGCGATCGCCGCGGCGGATAGATTCTTCACCGCCAGCGGGCCGCCGATCTCCTCGGCGAACGCTCGGACCGCTTGCGGCTTGTTCGTGAGCAGGCTCGGAGGCACTGCCAATCCACATTCGCGGGCCACGTCAAGTTGAGCCGGCTTAACCGCGTCAGCTTCCCGAGACGGGTAGTTCACCCATAGCGCTTTTAGTCTTGAGAGCGTGCCGCTGAACGCGCACTTAGCCTCGGCCGTCGCGTGCCGCCGCTCGGTGCTCGACATGTCCTCTGGGAACTCAAAATGCGACGGGTGTCGGTACCACACCGCACCAATATCGCTTAGTTGCACCGACCGGTACTCGTTGGCCAGCTCGCCGTACCAGCCGTCCTCACGGAGCCGGGCATCCAACATTAGCGACTTGGGGAACGCGGTCAGATCGGTACGAAAAACCGGAACGTCCCTGGCCGTGAGTTCTTCAACAACCCGATCGATGTGTGGGTCGATGTCACGGGCGAGAATCAGCACGGTCATCGATCAGTCACTTTGATAGTCCGGCGGGTGCATTTCCTCCGGTGGAGGATTTTTCGGGTCGCCATCGGTCGGATAACCAGATGTCTCAGGGCGTGTCGCGCCTGGCTTGGTGTGCTTGGCAAGCGGTACGTCTTGCCCATCGGCGCGGCGAACCAGACCTATCTGGCGCACCGGGTCATAGCTGTAGGTAATGTCCGATTTCCCGTCGTCGGTCGGCACCGGAATCACGCCACGCAGACAGTACGGACGGATCCCCATCTCGCTCGGCTCGTCGTGGCATTCGGCCCAGTAGTCAGGAGGCGGACCGAGCGGGAACCGGTCACCCGGGGTCGACAACGGATCACGCCACAGCATGTCATGCGTTCCCATGCCCAGCACCCTGCACCGGTCAGCACCGGTCAGCACCGGCTACCGGCCGGTACCAGCTGATGTCACTCGATGGGACGATCGGGCAGTTCAGGGCTTCATGGGCACTGTCGATCACTCGTCGACGCGGTGTGCCACGCCGAGGCGTGGACTCGGACAACGTAGGCGACCCCCCGGAACTGGGCAAACGGCGTTGTCAGGTTGGCGGGGCTGATGATCTCCACCGGGAACCGGTGACCCTTGTACAACGACGACAGGGTGGCGTCCACGAACGCAAGATGGTCCCACCCCCACGGAGAGACCGAACATCTCAGCCCATCAACCTGACAATGCCATCCGGACAATGCTTTCCTGCTTGTGGAACCGCTCGTCGTGACCGATCTGGCGGAACAGGTCGGCCAGGGAATTGAAACGCCCGTAGTCGATCCAAACGCCGACTCAAACGGCCCTAACCGCTTCCTGCGTGGTATGCGCGCCAACCCACGTCGAGGTTCATCTGCTGTGCCGCCTTGACCGCCACGCGCACCAGTATCCCTGCGTAGGTAGGAAACGAGAGCGCGACGCGAGCCAGATCGTCGACCCGCATCCCCGCGGCAAGGGCGATCGCCGCCACCTCGACAATATCCACCGCCCGCTCGCCAACAACGTGGCAGCCCAATATTTTATAGGTCTTGCGGTCGACGATCAGCTTGCAAAATCCCAACTCGCGCCCGTCAATGATCGTGCGCGTGGTCGCGTCGAAGTGAACCACCGCGGTCACGACATCGTGTGTTTCACGAGCCTTTCTTTCGGTGGGGCCCACCGAGGCATACTCGGGCTCGGTGAAGCTGCCGGCTGGAGTCACGTGGGTGACCAGCGGCATCTTCGTGCCGTGCACGGCATTGGTGGCCGCCACGAAGCCGTCCTGTATCGCCTCCGGGACGAGCATCAGGCGTCCGGTAACGTCCCCAGCGGCGAAGATATGGGGCGCGGACGTTCGCAGATACTCATCAACCTTCACGAAACCCCGCTGAGTAACGTCAACGCCCGCGGCGGCCAGATTCAGCCTGGCGGTATCGGCCGCCCAGCCCACCGCCACGACCGTAAACGCCGCCTCGACACTATCGCGGTGGCCGTCCTTGGAGAAGATCATCCGCACGCCGGTCGGTGTCTTCTCGAACGACTCGATGGTGCCGAAGTTCTCTCGCACCACCATGCCCGACTCGCGGAATGCCGTCGCGACCGCCGCCGCGACGTCGTCGTCCTCGGTCATCAGGATGCGCGGGGCTGCCTCGAAGAGTTGGACGCGTGAGCCAAAGGCATTGAAAATCGAGGCGACCTGCATTCCCGTCGCCCCACCGCCAATGACCAGCATCGACGGCGGGACGCTGGTCAAACTCCACGCGTCGCTATGGGTATTGGTTAGCTCGAAGCCAGGGATGGGGAGCCGCCGGCTCACGCCACCGGTACAGATGATGAACTTCTCAGCCTGAAGTCGTAGCCCGGCCTCAGTGACGATGGTGTGCGTGTTCACGAAGCGCGCAACGCCGGTCTTCTCGTGGACGATCGCTCCCAGCGATTCGACTTGCTGGCGCAAGGAAGAATGCGCGCACACATTGTCGACGACCTCGCGCACACGCGTGAGCAGCTGAGGATAATCCAGCGCCGGCTCGCTTACGGCGACGCCGTATTGACCTAGTTGTCGCGCTTCGCGCATCAGCCGGGCGGCATGGGCCAGCGTCCGCACCGGAACCGGTCCGTCGTTGGCGGCCATGCCGCCAAATTCGGCCTGCGTGATCAACGCGGTACGAGCGCCCAGTTCGGCGGCACGTAAAGTGGCGAGCACACCTGCTGGCCCTGCGCCGATGACGATGAGATCCACCTGTGATGACGTCATGATTCATTAGCTAGTGTGAGAAGTGGTGTTGGCTTTTCACCTCGCGTGTCCGTGCGAACACCTGCTGCTCGGTGATGGTGCGTTGCCGGCGCCCGTGTCCCAGGAACGCGACTGCCCAGTTCGCGACCGCTGCGAGGCGATTTTTGAACCCGGTCAGGAACGCCAGGTGCACGATCAGCCACATCAGCCAGGCGACGAACCCCGTGAGGTGCACGCGGCCGATGAAGACAACCGCGCGGAACCGGGCGATCGTCGCCATGGTGCCCAGGTCGCGATAGCGAAGCGGGCGCTGGGCGGTGTTGCCCCTGAGGCGGCGGGCGATCGTGAGGGCCGAATGAATGCCTGACTGCATTGCCACCTCGGCCACGCCGGGCAGGTGATCCAGGCTCATCAGGTCGCCCACCACGAACACCTCAGGATGCCCTGGCAGCGTGCAGTCACCCAGCACCGACACGCGCCCGGCGCGATCGACCGTGGCGTCGCTCTGCTGGGCCAGGATCCGGCCGAGCGGCGATGCCTGCACGCCGGCCGCCCAGATCTTCGTGTACGCCTGGATACGCCCGGTGGATTGATCCTCCTGCTTGACGTCCAGCCCGCCCCGGTCCACGCCGGTGACTAGGGTCCGCAACCGCACGTCGACCCCGAGCCGCTCAAGATTGCGTCGGGCGCGACGCCGCAGCGGCTCGGGGAAGGGCGCGAGCACGGTGTCGGTGGCCTCGATGAGGATGATGCGAGCGACCGTGGGATCGAAGTTCCGGTAGTTGCGCTTGAGCGCCCGGCGCGTGAGCTCAGCGATCTGCCCCGCGAGCTCGACGCCGGTCGGACCCGCTCCCACCACGACGAAGGTCAACCACGCATCGCGCTGGGCGGACTCGGACTCCAGCTCGGCCATCTCGAAGGCTCCGAAGATCCGGCCACGCAGCTCCAGCGCGTCATCGATGGTCTTCATCCCCGGCGCGTCCACCGCGAACTCGTCATGACCGAAATACGACTGCGCCGCGCCAGCAGCCACGATCATGCTGTCATAGGGAATGCGCGTGCGCTGGCCGATCGTCTCCAGCACCACCTCATGCGCACCGAGGTCGATATCCACCACCTCTCCCAGCAGCACCCGCGCGTTGCGCTGGTTGCGCAACACTTCGCGGATGGGCGGGGCGATGTCTCCCTCTGAGAGCACACCTGTCGCCACCTGGTACAGCAGCGGCTGAAACAGATGATGGTTCGTGCGATCCACGACCGTGACCTCGACTGGTGCCCAGCGCAACGCACGGGTAGCGAACAGCCCACCGAACCCGGCTCCAATGATCACCACACGGTGCCGAGCGGTTCCCGGGCCACCGTCCGCGGCGGCAGTTGGATTGTCGGCTCCGCCGACGGAGCTCATGTCGACGACTCCTCGGTGGGAAGCGCGACATAGGCGATCCCGGTGAGGTTGCCCTGCGCGAGGAGGATCTCCCTGCGGTTCGATCCGTCGAGATCAGCTTCGTAGACGGTCCCACCCAGGTCGGTCACGAACATGCGGCCGCCGCCGGGATCGAGAGCGATGCCGATGCCCTCCATCAGGTGAGTCGACAGGATCTCGGGTTCCCTGCGCCCGTTCGTGGCGTCTATCGGCGCCCGATTGACGGTGTTGCCTCGCGGCGGGTCCCCGCGGTCAGTCCAGTACAGCATGCGGGCTGCCAGGTCGAGTTCTAGGTCGATCGGCTCAGGTAACCCCTTGAACAGCACCTCGATGTCGCTGCGGTCGGCCGCGGTATCGCCGGTGGGCAGGTCGATTCCCGCCCGCAAGATCTTCCCGAGCCCCGCATCACTCGGGCCCTTCTGCGTCCAGTAGAGGTGTCCGCTGGCGGAGTCGACGGCGACGCCGACACACCACTTGGTCTGGTCGCGCCGGTCGTCGTCTCCCTGCCCGGTCTGCACGAGAGTCTCGACGTTCGAGCCGTCGAGGTCGCAGCGCATGACGCGCATCCCTTCGCGATCGCCCCAGTACAGC
Source organism: Pseudonocardia sp. (assembly GCA_019244295.1). Lineage (GTDB taxonomy): Bacteria > Actinomycetota > Actinomycetes > Mycobacteriales > Pseudonocardiaceae > Pseudonocardia. The sequence goes on along the minus strand of JAFASX010000122.1, from coordinate 8,946 downwards.
TTCTGGCTTACGGCCTCGAAATGCAGCTGCTTGGGCGTGAAGGTGACGCCGCTGGGAACGATCGTCGTCCGGTTGCTTCCATCCAGCTCCGCGCGTTCGATCGAGCCGTCGTTGACCGGTGGGATCCCCATGTTCGTCCAGTAGAAGTGCCCAGCCACGACATCGACCGCGACCCCATCGGGGAGCCCGCATTCGGTGGCGATGATCTTCTTGTCGGAGCCGTCGGGGTTCACCGAGAACACGCGACCGCCACCGCTGGCCTCGAGCACGAACAACCTTTCTTGTCGCTGTGTCACAGTCGTTTCCTTTCGCGGGGAAGACCGAGCACCACGCACCGTCCCGGGGACAGCGGGTATCGGCTTATGCGGGTCTTATGCGGACTGACGGGCTGCGGCAGTCTGCGCGCCGGATGCCGCATACTGGGCGCGCACGGCCAGCAGACCGAACAGCATCGCGTCGCGCTGGGTGGCCAGCTCATCGATCGAGTGCCCGTCGGCCTCTTCCAGGACGCCGTTGACGATCTGCTCCTGGAGCTCGGGCGTGAGCTGTGGGTTGCCCAGCGCCGGCCATAAGGAGCCGGCCATCTGCGGCATGAGAGTGTCCATGAAATGCTGGATGCCGCCCTCGCCTCCGCCCAGATGCCACAGCAGATTGGGTCCCATGACACCCCACCGCAGCCCTGGACCCCAGGACACCGCATCGTCGGCACCTGCGACATCCAGCACTCCCTGCTCGATCAGGTAGACGACCTCGCGATACAGCGCGGCCTGGAGACGGTTGGCGACGTGCCCGGGAACCTCCTTCTTGAGATGAATCGGTCTCTTGCCGATCGAGGCGTAGAACGCCATCGCGTCGTGGACCGTCTCCGGGGCGGTCTTCGTTCCGCCGACGACCTCGACCAGCGGGATGACGTGCGGCGGGTTGAAGGGATGGCCGATGACGGTTCGCTCCGGATGCCGGCACTGGGCCTGGATGACGCTCATCGTGATGCCCGACGAACTCGACGCGATGATCGCGTCGGGCGGCGTCGCGTCGTCGATGTCAGCGAACAGCTTGACCTTGAACTCTGGGCGCTCCGGCGCGTTCTCCTGCACGAAATCAGCGTCCGCGACGGCCTGCCGCATCTCGGCGGTGAACCTCAAGCGATCGGGTGAGGCTCCGGGCGAGAGCCCGAGCGTGGTTGCTCCCTCCCATGCCGCGTCGACGTACGAGCGGAGAGCGGTCTCCGCATGGGGGGCCGGGTCGGTTGCCGTGACGTCAAAGCCTCGAGCGAGATAGTGCGTCGCCCAACTGGCACCGATGGTGCCGGTGCCGACGATCGCTACGCGATGGACGGGTCGATGCGAAGTCATGATTTGTCGCTCCTGCTGGGAGGTGGATACAGGCTGTGGGGGAGGTGCCTGGAGTGGCGGGCCTCAGCGGCCGTGCCAGACGGGTGCGCGCTTCTCGGCGAACGCCCGCGCGCCTTCGCGCGCGTCCTCGCTAGACGCCAGTCCGGACGTGAGCTCATCCTGGCGCCGGAACGCGTCGCTATCGTTGAGACCCTGCGTGGCGCGCAGGACCTCCTTGGTGGCCGCCAGCGCCAGCGGTGCGTTCTTGGCGACGCGCCGTGCCAGCTCGTGCGCCCCCTCCAGCGCGGCGCCCGGTGCGGTCAGCTCATTGACCAGCCCGTACTGCTTGGCTTCGGCGGCGGGCAGCCGCTCGCCGGTGAGCAGTAGCCGGACGGCGATGTGGTACGGGAGTCGGTGCGGTAGCCGGACCAGGCCTCCCTCCAGCGGGGCGATACCCCAGGTGACTTCGGGAAACCCGAACTGTGCATCCTGCGCCGCGACGATCAGGTCGCAGGCCAGCACCAGCTCGAAGCCGCCGCCGAGCGCCCAGCCCTCGACCGCGGCGATCAACGGCTTGCGCACCACCGCGCGGGTGAGCCCGCCGAATCCCCGGCCAGGCAGCACCGGCAGCTCGCCCTTCGCGAATGCCTTCAGGTCCATGCCGGCGCTGAACACCCCGCCTGCGCCGGTAAGAACGCCCACCGACAGTTCCGGATCCGCATCGAGCAGGTCCACCGCCGATGCCAGCTGGAGTGCGACCTCGTGGTTGAGCGCGTTCTTCTGCGCCGGGCGGTTGATCGTGATCGTTAGCACGCCCTCGCGGCGCTCATGCAACACTAAGTCGGTCGCTTCGCTCGTCGTGCTCATTGCGTTGCCTCCAGTTTCGTCGCGCCGGGAATCGCCCCCTTGGCGCGAAGCCCTTCGATCTCTTCAGTGCTGAAACCCAGATCAGCGAGGACCTCGTCGTTGTGCTCACCCAGCTCCGGCGCTCGCCTCGCCGACACCTTCGAAACCCCTCGGAGGGTGATCGGGCTGTTGACGGTGTATTCCAGCCCGCTGACCCCCTCCACGGGCACGACGATGTCGTTGGCACGCAGCTGCGGATCCTTCGCGGCCTCCTCTGGCGTCTGAATGACGCTGTAGGTGATGCGCTCCCGGCCCAGGACCTCCTTCCAATGAGCAAGCGGCCGCGAACGGAACTCGGCGTCGAGCAGCCCGGTCAGCACGGCGGAGTTCTTCGTGAAGCCTTCAGGGTCCGCGAAACGCGGATCGGTGAGAAGCTCGGGATGCCCGACGGCCCTTGCCAACCCCGGCCAATGCGGGGGTGAAGCGACGAGCATGAACCACTGGCCATCCGCGGACTGATAGGGGTTGATCAGTGGATTCACCGGTGCGGTCCGGTCATGCAGCCCGAAGGACTTGCCCCCAGCCAGCGCGCCGGCCACCAGCGTTCCCGTGGCCCACACACCCTCGGCCAGCAGCGAGGTCCCGACATTCGCCCCCACCCCCGTCCGCTCGCGGTGGTACAGGGCGGTCACGATCGCCGAGTAGAGGCCAATCGCGGCCATGTAGTCGCCGCTGCCGAAAACCGGCACCGTCGGCGGGGCCCCCGCGTCGCGGGTCGAGGCCAGCAGCCCGCTGCGCGACCAGTACGCGGTCACATCGAACCCCGGCAGCATGGCATCGGGGCCGGCATCTCCGAAGCCGGTGATGTCGGCGTAGATGACCTGCGGATTCCATCCCGAGACTTCCTCATAGCCCAGGTGCAGCTTCTCGCGCGTGCCGTGCGGGAAGTTCGTGATGACCACGTCCGCCCACTCGACGAGGCGCTTGAGGATCGTGGTCCCGCCCGGTGACTTCAGGTCGATCGCCATTCCGCGTTTATTGCGATTGGCCAGGTGCCAGTTGTAGTTGGTGTGCGCGCGGGGACTGGGCGGTACGGAGCCCAGAGTCCGCTGAAGATCGCCCTTTCCCGGCGGCTCAACCTTGATCACATCCGCTCCGAAATCGGAGAGCACAGCCGCCGCGGCCGGTCCCGCGATAAAGCTCGCTACGTCGAGGACCTTCAGGCCGGCGAAGACAGATTCGGTTGCCATCGTTATCACCTCACACGAACGCGCTTAAGCCGCCGGTCACCGCGCGCCCGACGATGAGCGTCTGGATCTCCCGGGTCCCCTCATACGAGTAGAGGGCCTCCGCGTCGGCGACGAAGCGGCCAATGTTGTAGTCCAGGACGATGCCGTTGCCGGCCAGCAGCTCTCGCGCCCAGCCCACGACCTCGCGCATCCGTACCGTGCAATAGGCCTTCGCCAGCGCGGATTGCTCGTCGCGGTACACCCCGGCGTCCTGCAGCTGGGCCAGGCGAACCACCATCCCGCAACATGCCGTGGCGTTGCCGAGCATCTTCACCAGCAGGTCCTGAACGAGCTGGAACTTTCCGATCGGGCGCCCGAACTGCTGGCGCTCCTTGGCGTACTGCAGCGCGATCTCATAGGCAGCCAACATCACACCCACCGACTCCCACGCCACGCCACTGCGCGTCAGGCGCAGGATCTTGGCGGTGTCCTTAAACGAGTTCGCGTTCTGCAGGCGGTTGGCTTCCGGAACGCGGCAGCCATCGAGCACAATGTTGGCGTTTTGCACAATCCGCAGCGCGATCTTGTTCTCGATCTTCGTCGCGGTGAAGCCAGGGGTGTCCTTCTCCACGACGAAGCCCAGCACCTTATGCGTCTCGACATCGCGGGCCCACACGACGATCAGGTCAGCGAACGTCGCGTTTCCGATCCACCGCTTCGCTCCGTTCAGGACCCATTCCTCGCCGTCGCGACGCGCGGTCGTCTCCAGGCCACCGGCCACGTCGGAGCCGCCGTGCGGCTCGGTCAACGCGAAAGCGCCGATCTTCTCGAAGCGGACCATCGCCGGCAACCACCGCCGCTTCTGCTCCTCGGACCCGCAAGTCAGGATGCTGCCCACCGCCAGGCCCGTGTGCACGCCGAAAAACGTCGCCACCGACGCGTCAGCATGCGCAAGCTCCAACGCGGTGACGCCAACAAGAAGGTTGCTCGGCCTGGGCTCCGACGAGCTGGGGTCGGCCCAGTCCAAAAGTCCCAGCTTCGCGAAGCCCTCGACGAGCTGGAACGGGAACTCCGCCCGTGCCCAATAGTCGTCAACAATCGGCGCGACCTGCGTGCGAAGGAACTCACGAAGGCGCTCGACCTTCTCCCGTTCCTTGTCCGAGAGCAGCTCCTCATAGGCATAGAAATCGCCTGGCAGCGGCCCCGGCTCCAGATAAGGCCCAGGCGGTGCCGGCAAAGTCACTGTGGCGCTCATCGCATCCTCTCTTCAGCTGTTCCCGGTTCCCGCAACGCGACGATCGGCTGTCCGTGATACTGTCAAGCCAGCGGGCCACGTTCGGGTTCGCGGGCGTGTCACCAATCGAAAAAGACCAGTCTCCAGACGACAAAGGTGCGTCTAAGCGGGACCAGACATACGTACCTCCGCGGGAGCGGTCGTGGTGCGACGCTGCCCGAACTTTTCGCCGTCGTCGCCCAGCTAATACTGGCGCTGTGGTGGAGAGGTGAGATTGTGCTGCCGCCACGAAATTTTCCCTGCCTGTGGTATTCCCTGTACGACAACGGTGGGGTGCGAGCAGTTCCCGCATCCGATCTCATAAGTCCTGTCGGTTACCTTCTCGCTGTTCTCGGCAGCGCCCGGCTGGACCTACGATCACCGTGTGGAAGTCAGCGATGCTCGGGTCGGGGAGCGGGTCGCCTCGGTGGCAGCCAGCCTGGAATCCCGAATCGCCGAGCTCGCAACGGACATCCGCGACTTGATCCAACGCGACATCCCCATATTGGGTGGCGATCCTGCGCTGATCAGCCTGCTGGGTGCCAGTGTTGAAGAGAATGTCGTCACTGTCGTTCACATGCTCCGGCACGGGATCGTCACCGCCCATGTCGAGGCGCCGACTGCCGCCCTGGAGTACGCTCGGCGGCTGGCCCAGCGCGATGTCCCCGCCACGGCGCTGATCCGTGCCTACCGTGTCGGTCAGGCTCGCTTTCTCCGGCACTGCATCGATGAGCTGCTGGACCAGACACCGGGTGACCACGTTGAGGGCGCCGGCACCCAGTGGATGGTCGAGCATGTCTCAGACACCCTCGATCGCGTGGTCGAACAGGTCGTTGCCGCCTACGAGAGCGCTCGTGAGCGCTGGGTGCGCAACCGCAGTGCGGTTGTGACCATGCGGGTGAAGTCGGTGCTCGCGGGCGCCAACGTCGATCTCGTGGCGGCGGAGACCACGCTGGGATACCGCCTGCTGCAGCGCCACCTCGGTGTCGTCCTCTGGGTTGACAGCACGGCATCGGCAGACCGCGATCCGTTGGAGCGGCTGGGCCGCGTGGCCTCCGCGCTGGCGGTGGCGGCGGGGTCTCCGCGGGTTCCCCTATTTGTCCCCTGTGACGAGACCAGCGCCTGGGCGTGGCTTGCGATCACTCCGGGAGCGATGCTGAGACGCGGCGAGCCTCAGGCGGTGATCGCGGAGCGTGAACCGGCCGTCTCGATTGCGCTCGGTGAGCCGGCATCTGGCGTTGAAGGGTTCCGCCGGACGCATCAGCAAGCGCTGCGTGCCCAGTCCGTGGCCCTCGCTGCCGGGCCGCACCACGTCCCGGTGACCTATTTCATCGACGTCGCTCCGGTCGCGATGATGTGTGCCGACATTGAATCGGTTCGTGAGTGGGTCAAGGAGACGCTCGGCGCGCTGGCGATCGACTCTGAGCGCAATGCACGACTGCGCGAGACCGCGCGTGTATTCCTGCGGACCGGCGGTAGTTATACCTCGACCGCCGATCAGCTTTTTTTGCATCGCAACACCGCGCGGTACCGGGTGCAGAAGGCGGAAGAGCTTCGCGGCCGTCCCTTCCGCGAGGGTCGACTCGATGTGGAGCTCGCTCTCTTGGCCTGTCACTGGCTGGGCAGCGCGGTGCTCCAATACGGCCCCATGACTCCTGAAGCCCCGGCCAGGGTCAACTGACCCGTCAGTAACTTCCGAGCCCACGGTGGTGGTGTCCGGGTCGGGTCGAGGTGAGTTCCGCGGCTGGTCTATGGCCGCTATCGCCCCCAGGATGAAGTCACGGTGACCGGCGCGGTCACTCTTGAGGACCCGCGGTCGCTGTTCGCCGGCTTGTGATCGAAAGGACGGCCATGAACAACCCTACGCGCGGCGGCTTGACCAGCGGCCGCGCGCCGGACGCCGAGTACGACGTCGTCGTTATGGGCGCGGGCCCGGTTGGCCAGACCGTCGCCGACCGGGCCCGCGCCGCCGGGTTTGCTGTCGCTGTGGCGGAGCGGGAACTGGTCGGTGGCGAATGCGCCTATTGGGGGTGCATTCCGAGCAAGGCGATGCTGCGCCCGGTCATTGCCGTTGCCGATACCGGCCGCGTCGACGGGGCGCGGCAGGCGGTCACCGGCCCGCTGGATGTGGCCGGGGTGTTCGCCCGCCGCGACCACTACACGGCCAACTGGGACGACACCGGCCAGGCTGATGGGGTGAAGAACATCGGCGCTGAGTTGGTGCGGGGCCACGCACGGCTAGACGGCGTGCGTCGGGTCGCGGTCGCCACACCTGAGGACCGAGTGGTGGTGCTGGCCGCCCGGCAGGCGGTGGTCGTCTGCACGGGCAGCCGGGCCGCACTGCCCAACCTGCCGGGTATCGCGCAGGCCCGGGCGTGGACCAACCGCGCCGCGACTGACAGCCACACAGTGCCCGCCCGGCTGGCTGTGGTCGGTGGCGGCCCGGTCGGCGTCGAAATGGCCACCGCCTGGCAGGGCCTGGGCGCCTCGATCACGCTGCTGGCCCGCACGCCGGGGCTGCTGCCACGGATGGAGGCGCTGGTCGGCGAACTGGTCGCCGATGGGCTGCGGCGGGCCGGCGTGGACGTGCGCACCCGCGTCGCTGTCAGTGCGCTGCGGCGGCCCGCGCCCACCGACCCGGTGACCCTCGTGTTAGACGACGGCACCGAACTCGAAGCGGACGAGATACTGTTCGCCATCGGCCGCCTACCCAACACCGACGACATCGGCCTGGACACGATCGGACTCACACCCGGTTCCTGGCTGGACGTCAACGACACCTGCCAGGTACTCGGCCCGCACCAGGACTGGCTGTACGCCGCCGGTGACGCCAATCACCGCGCGCTGCTCACCCACCAAGGTAAATACCAGGCGCGGATCATCGGCAACGTGCTTGCTGCGCGCGCTGGTGGACAGCCGGTCGACCCGACGACGCCCTGGAGCGCATATACCGCCACGGCTGATGTCCACGCGGTACCGCAGGTCGTGTTTACCGATCCGGAAGCGGCCGCCGTTGGCCTGACCGCCGAGCAAGCCGAACGGGCCGGGCATCGGGTTCGCGCGGTCGACGTCGACCTTGGCGCCACGGTCGTTGGCGCCAACCTGTATGCCGACGGCTACCCCGGCCGCGCCCGGATGGTGGTCGACCTAGACCACAACCACCTGCTCGGAGTCACCTTCGTCGGACCGGGCGTGGCCGAACTACTCACCTCGGCCACCGTCGCCGTCGCCGGCCAAGTCCCCATCGATCGGCTCTGGCATGCCGTGCCCTGCTTCCCCACGATCAGCGAAATCTGGCTGCGCCTGCTGGAGGCATACCGCGGCTAGGTTGGCGCTGGCACCGACCAACGGGTCGGTCACACCGCGATGCGCCCACCGTCGACCGGCACGAGGGCACCGTGGATAAAGCTGGCCCGGTCAGTGGCCAGAAACGCGATAACCTCGGCGACCTCCTCGACGGTCGCGGGACGTCCCGCCGGGGCGGCCGCGGCGGTGGCGAACCCGTGTCATGCGGCCGACTACCCTCGAGTCGAGGAACTGAGCGTGGGCGGGTGCGCGTCGCCGAAGGTGTCGTGGTCCCACTGGGTTGGGCGGGATTCCCTAATGATCGCTGATCATGAGAAGGACGAGGCGGTTCGTCCGGTGTGCAACCCCTCTTGGAACGGGGCGGAACGCCACGCCCGCCAGTGGGCCGCTGACGTCGGTCTGGCTGTTGGTGAGGCGCGGCAGCGGATGCTGGGTCGGATGGGCCAGGGTCGGATGGCGGGCTATGTCGCGCCCTCAGCGGGTCCGGCGGAGTTGGGTCTGCTGGCTCGGTGGGGGGCCTTCATCGCCCTGGTCGACGACGGGTTGACCAGGACACCGAGCAAGGACGGCCCGAGCGGGTCAGGGCTTTGATGGATCAGCTGGTGGCGGTCGTGTCGGGGCCGCGGCGGCGGCCAGCCAAAGGCAGGCAACCAAGTTGACAGTGCCCGCCACAGCGAACAGGCTCCCTCCGGTGAGCACTGCCTCCCCTAAAGGTTTTGCTCTCCACCTGCGGCGTCAGCGGTGGTCCAGAATGATCCGTCCGCAACGGTCGCCGATCATCATCGACGGGGCGTTGGTGTTGCCTGAGGTGATAGTGGGCATGATCGCGGCGCTGGCCAGGCGCAGGCCGGTGACTCCGCGTACGCGCAGCTGGGGGTCGACGACAGCGTGGGGGTCGGTGCCCATGCGGCAGGTGCCGACGGCGTGAAAGTCGGACTGGGAGTAGGTGCGCATCGCGGTG
>JAFASX010000114.1 GCA_019244295.1 Pseudonocardia sp. | reverse complement strand
AGGGCTAGCGCACCTCGGCGAGAGATCGTCGGGGGCGCTGGATCCAGCGCGACCAGGGTGTCCGGGTCAGCGGGGTCAGCTGTCTCGGGAAACGTCGCCGTGAGCGGGGTCCGCAGCTCGGCGCGCAGCGACCGCGAGCGCAAGCCCTTGAGCATGCGTGGCAGTTTCAACCCCACGTGCACCACGAACCCGGCGACGAACACCCATGCGCCGAAGTAGTGCGCGGTGTAGAAGTCGAACCCGAACACATAGTCGTACTGGATGTTGAGCACGCCGGTGGCCAGCTCGAATAGAATGCCGCCGACCAGCGCCAGCAGCGACAGTCGCTCCAACACCACAGCTATCGAGCGGGCCGGTGGCCAGGCGAACAGTTTGGGCACCACCGACCACAGCTTGGCCAGCACCACCGGGATGAGCACCAGGCCGAGCCCGACGTGCAGACCCTGGGTCAGCTGGAACAGCCACGACGGGCGGGAGGGCCAGTCGAATTGAGGTAGCCGCAGCCAGCCCACGTCGACGGGGAAAGCCTGCCCGAACTGGGGTCCGTACGCCAGGTAGTCCAACAGCCCGGTAACGAAGACCACCGGCAGCCCGAGCAACAGCACCGAGCCGAAGACCGAGGTCAACCACAAACCGCGCAACGGGCTGCGCCAGGCCCGGGTCCGGCCGAGGCCCGGTGGCCTGGCTCGTTCGAGGGCACGCCACAGCGGCGCTGGGAAGCCGTAGACCGGCTCAGACCTGGCGACCACGGCGCGATCACGCGCACTGGATGGCATGGCGCCCAGGTTAATCACGGGATCACCGCCGGATGGGCGGCTTGCGGTACCCGTAAGCCGCTGGTAAGCGGGCTTTCGAGCCGGTTACATCACGGCTGGGCGGGGTCGGCCAGCGGCAGCCGCACCTCGAACCGGCAGCCAGGGCCGTGGTTGTAGGCGTCGATCTCGCCGTTGTGCGCTTCGACCAGACCCCGGGCGATGGCCAGTCCCAGTCCGGCACCGGCGTGCCCGTCGACGTCGCCGTCGGAGTCCGGCGAACGCGCCACGCTGCCTCGGAAAGCCACTTCGAAGACGCGCTCCAGCTCAGCTTCCGGGATGCCCCCGCACCCGTCCTGCACCCGCAGCCAGGCCTGACCGTCCTGGGTACCGGCGGCCAGCACCACCGTGCCATCCGGCGGGGTGTGCCGCACCGCGTTGGAAACCAGGTTGCGCACTACCCTAGCCAGCTCCGGGTCGCTGCCCAACACGACCGGCCAGACCACACCGTCGGCGGCGGCCAGCCGCACTCCTTTTCGGGCCGCTCGGGCCGCCTCGGCGGCGACCACCTCGGAGACGACTTCGCCGAGCGGCACCGCCGACATGGTCAGCCGCAGCGCCCCCGATGTAATCCGGGACAGCTGGAAAAGGTCCTCGACCATGCCGGCGAGCCGCTGGGTCTCCCGGCCGATCTGGCGAGCATAGCCACCGACTTCGGCCGGTTCGCTGACCACGCCGTCGGCCAACGCCTCGGCCATCGCCCGGATACCGGCCAGCGGGGTGCGCAGGTCGTGACTCATCCAGGTGACCAACTCGCGTCGAGCCATTTCAGCGGCCCGCTCCCGGTCGAGAGCCTCCCTCTCCCATACGCTGTCACGGGCCAGTCCCCGGCCCAGCAACAGCCCAGCCGGCACCGAAACCGTGCCTACCGCGAGTACCACCGCCATCGTGCGGGTGAGCTGTGGGTCGAGCATGAATCCGCTCACCGCGAGCACCCCGACCAGCGCGGCCGCCACCGGGATCAGCACCAGGACGGTGACCGCGGCCGTGATCGAGCGCCGCCGCATCCGCTGCAGCAGCAACGCCCCGGCCAGCGCGATCGGCAACGTGCACACCAGCGCCCATCCCCAGACCCGGCCAAGCTCACCCCACACCGCCGCTTACCCGCTCCCGGTTCGCGAGTCACCGACCTTGTCGTATCGGTAGCCCACGCCCCACACCGTGCTGATTCGCTTCGGCGCGGTGGGATTGTCCTCTACCTTCTCCCGCAGGCGCCGCACGTGCACCGTGACCGTCGAGGCGTCCCCGAAGCTCCAGCCCCATACTCGTTCCAGCAGCTCGGGCCGGCCGAAGGCCTGATCGGGATGGCTGATCAGGAACGCCAGCAGGTCGAACTCACGCACGGTCAGGGCTAACTCACGCCCAGCCAATACCGCGCGCCGGGCGACTACGTCGACCTCGAGGTCACCGTCGCGCACCGGGCTCCGCACGCCCGAGACCGGTGCCACATCCCGCGACCGGCGCAGCACCAAGCCGATCCGCAGCACCAGCTCGCGCGGGCTGAACGGCTTGGTCACGTAGTCGTCGGCACCGAGCTCCAGGCCCAGCACCCGGTCCTCCTCCTCACCAAGCGCGGTGAGCATGATGATCGGCACTGACCCGCCGATCACGGACGACCGCAACTCGGCGCAGACCTCCAGCCCGGAACGACCGGGCAGCATCAAGTCCAGCACCACCAGATCCGGCCTTCGCTCCCGGGCTAACCGCAGCCCTTGCTCGCCGTCGTGGCTCTCGCTGACCCAGTACCCGGCGCGGGTGAGGTAGCGGCCTACCACCTCCCGCACGGTCGGGTCGTCTTCAATCACGAGCACATGCGGCCCTTCGGGCGGAGTCGGGTTGGGCCGGTGCGGCCCGGACGCGACTCCCCCAGCGGTAAACCCGGTCACCCGTCGGACATTAGCCTCCGTTTGCTGACCGCTCAGCTCACCAGCCATCCGGACAGGTGATGTCATCGTTCCGTAAGCAGCTAAACACGGTCCGCAGCCGTAAGGTGTCCCTCCGTGATCTCCAGTACGGCTGAGGCGGACGTAGTGTTGCCCTGCCTCAACGAGGCCGAGTCGCTCCCCGGCCTACTTGCCCGGCTTCCTCCGGGCTACCGACCGATCGTGGTCGACAACGGCAGCACGGACGACACGGCCTCGGTCGCCGCCGCCGAAGGCGCGCTGGTCGTGCACGAACCCCGTCGGGGGTACGGCGCCGCCGTGCACGCCGGGTTAGTCGCCGCCACAGCCGAATACGTCTGTGTGCTGGACGCCGATGGCTCGCTGCCCCCCGAGGTGTTGCCCACGTTGGTGACCGCCGTCGCTGACGGCCGAGCCGAGCTGGCGGTGGGCCGGCGGGTACCGGTCGGCCGAGGGGCCTGGCCATGGCACGCCCGGCTGGGCAACCAGTTAATCGCGGCACTGCTGCGCCACCGTGGGGTGCCGGTGCACGACATCGCCCCGGTGCGGGCCGCGCGCCGCGAACAACTGCTCGCGCTCGGGGTCACCGACCGGGCCTTCGGCTATCCGTTGGAGCTGCTGCTGCGCGCGGTTGAGGCGGGCTGGCGGCTGCACGAGATCAGCGTGGATTACCGGCCGCGCACCGGTGGGCGGTCCAAGGTGTCCGGATCGGTACGCGGGACGGCCCGCGCCGTGCGGGATATGACGGCGGTGCTGGCAGGCTCTCGGTGAGTGCGCACGTACAACCGCAAGCGCAAGACCACGTGATGACAAAACCGGTTCCGGTGCTGCTGATGCTGGCTAAGGCGCCGGTACCCGGCCAGGCGAAAACCAGGTTGTGTCCTCCAGCCACGCATGCTGACGCCGCCGCGATTGCGGCGGCGTCGCTGTTGGACACGCTGGACGCGGTCGCCGCCGTGCCTCATGCGCGCGTGATGGTGGCCTGGACAGGCGAGCTGTCAGCGGCTGAGTCGGCTGAGGAGCTGCGCGGGGCGCTCGGCAAGACGCAGGTGTTCGAGCAATGCGAAGGCGATCTCGGAGCGCGGATCGCCGCCGCGCACGTCGAGGTGGCGCGGCGAGCGCCCGGGGCGCCGGTGCTGCAGATCGGGATGGACACCCCCCAGCTGACCGCACAGGCGTTGGCCGAAGCCCTGGCCGTGCTGATGCGTCCGGACGGGCCGGACGCGGTTCTCGGCCCGGCGTGCGACGGCGGGTGGTGGGCAATGGGCCTGCGCTTGCCGGGCAAAGCCGCCGCGGTCGCCCCAGTGCCGATGTCGCGAACCGACACCGGGGAGCTGACCTTGGCTGCCTTGCGCGCGGCCGGGCTAACCGTTGAGCTCCTGCACCCGCTGCGCGATG
>JAFASX010000038.1 GCA_019244295.1 Pseudonocardia sp. | reverse complement strand
TGCCCCGGCCGACGGCGCGGTGGTACACGCCGAGTACGGCTGCGGCGCGCACTCCGATGTCGAAGTCGATATCGGCCCGGTCGCTCCGGTGGCCGAGGTCGTCTACGACGACGGTATCGAGCTCGAGGCTCGCCCGAGCTGAGGCGGCTCGTAGCGACCCCAGCGCGGCCACCCCGGCGGCGTCCAGCGTGCGGTTCTCCGCGTCAGACACCCGGGTCCAGGTCGCCGCCCTGGGTGGGGCCGCATCGGCCGAACTTGATCGGCGCGGCGGGCGGGTGCCGGTGCCGCGGTTGTTGTGGCCGGTCGCTGACGAGCTCTCCCGGAGCTACCCGCGAGCCGTTTTCACCTTGATCGGGGTGCTCGACTCGTTCGTGGTGCTGGTGGACGACGAGCCGAGCGGCCCGGATCACGACCTTGCCGACGAGGAACAGCGGTGAGACGAGCTGGACGACCCGCCGGCGCGGCTGGTGGCGGTACGTGATCTGGATCTGGTCGACGACACGGCGTAGCCGGCCGTGTTGACCCAGTTGGCCGGCGACCCGGCGGGACGGCGAGGGCCGGTGGCATGCGAGCGACCCGATCCGAGCGTTGCTCGCCGATCCTTGGTAAACCAGGTTTGCTATAGCGATCGCCAATGTCACAACGATCAGGCTGTAGGGGCGGGTGGGCCAGACTGAGCGTCATGGGATGGATAGCTCGCCGAGTTGCCTCGGCCATCGTGCTCGCGCTTGCCTTGATGATTCCCCAAACGAACGCAACGACAGCGTACGGGTCCGGGGAGGCCGGGTTGAGCGCCTATTCCGGTTCGGCACCGGTTGGTCAGGTACCGGCCACCGAGGCGTCCGGAGCGATGGCGGCCGATGAGCAAGCCGCAGTGTTCGCCGTCGACAGCTTCTGGAAGCGGCACTTCACTGAGCTGTTTGGTCTTCGCTACCGAAGCCCCCGGGTAGCCGGGGAATACCTGGGTAGTTCCGGTCCAGCCTGCGCTGGCCACGCCTCGGCTCCGGACAACGCGTTCTACTGCCGACCGGAGGACTTCCTGGCCTGGGATCGCAACCTCATGGCGGTCGGCTACCGTCAGATCGGTAACCCCTGGATTTATTTGATCATTGCTCATGAGTGGGGGCACGCGATCCAGGCTCGCCTGCCTCAACGGCAGACCGCCGAGCCGATCGAACTGCAGGCCGACTGTCTTGCCGGTGCCACCTTGCAAGGCGCCGCGCGCGACGGACTCGTTACGGTCGAAGCGAGCGATGCCGACGGGCTCGCGCGCACGTTGGCCGCCGCCGCCGACAACTACCCATGGACCAACCGGCACGACCACGGCGATGCCCAGCAGCGCATCTCCGCGTTCAACACCGGCTCCCTCGGCGGCGTTCTGGCATGTTTCCCCTAGCCGCCCTAGCAATTACCAGCCTGTGCTAGCCGCCGTTAGATACTGCCGCCAGCTCGTCCGGCGAGATCAGGGACTGACCACCGCGCGACTATCCCGTCATCAGCCGACACCTAGTCGAGCCCGGGCTGGGCTCCCCGTGAGCCGCGTCGAGCAGCGCGGCGCTGCAAGCGGAAGACCACATAACCGGTCACTCCGAGCAAGAAACCCGCGACACAGGTGCCGAACCAGCGCCCGAGCGACCGGCCGAAACCCAGATGGGCAACCAATAACGCCGTCCCGGCAAGAAACCAGAGCGTAGTGCCAACGCCGACTATCCAGGTCATTTCGGTGAGCCGACGTGGTGGCGGAGGAGGGTCTTGCACCAGCGCACTCTAGTGCGCTCGTGGCAAGTGGGCCAGTTACCCACACTGTACCGGCACTGTACCGGCCGGCCGAGGATTCGCCGCCGGGTCGACCGAGATGGTTCGGATCGGTCCGGACGACATTCTGAGCGCCTGGTCGACGTGATTATCAGACGCGCGCTGGTAAAACGCGTTGTGCCCGCTGGATTCGCCGGACAGACTCGGGCTGACACCTCCTGTGACCCTGCCCAGTAGGAGCCTTCGCATGCCCGAATCACGCGCCGCGGTTGCCTCGGACATCGAATCGGCAACCCGAGACCGGCTGCTGGAGCGGGTGTTCCTCGTTCGGGCTCGGGGGTCCAGCGTGGTGCGTGAGCTTCGTGGTGGGTTGGTGACGTTTGTCACCATGTCCTACATCGTGGTGCTCAACCCGCTGATCCTGGGCAGCTTCAGCGCCGAGGGACCCGGAGCCAAGCGAGACGTGCTGGGCGCGGTATTGCCGGTGCCGCAGGTTGCGGCGGTGACCGCGCTGGTGGCAGGCGTGATGACGCTGCTGTTTGGGCTAGTGGCGAACTATCCGTTCGCGATCGCCACAGGGCTAGGCATCAACACGTTGGTCGCGGTGACCATTGCGCCCAAGGTGAGCTGGCCGGAGGCGATGGGTCTGGTTCTGGTTGATGGCGTGATCATTGTGTTGTTGGCTGCCACCGGGTTCCGCACGGCGGTGTTCAACGCGGTTCCCGCCGAGCTGAAGGCGGCGATATCGGTAGGCATCGGGCTGTTCATCGCGTTTATCGGGTTTGTCGACTCCGGCTTCGTCCGCCGGTTGCCGGATGCGGCAAATACCACGGTGCCGGTGGGCCTGGGCATCAACGGGTTGATCGCATCGTGGCCGACCCTGGTGTTCGTGGTGGGCCTGGTGTTCACCGGAATCCTGGCGGCTCGGGGGGTGAGGGCGGCGATTCTGGTCGGAGTGCTGGTCACAACGGTGTTGGCGATTGCGGTGGAGGCGTTCGTCCACGTCGGGCCTTCGAAGGGGACCAACCCCAGGGGTTGGAGCCTCGGCTACCCCGCGTTACCCGAGCGCATCTTCGGATTCCCTGACCTATCGCTCGTTGGCCACGTGTCGTTGGGCGCGTTCACCAGGCTTCCTTTGCCGACTGTGTGTTTGCTGGTGTTTACGCTGTTACTGGCTAACTTCTTCGATGCGATGGGCACGATGACCGGGCTGGGCAACCAGGCCGGGCTACTTGACCGCGACGGTCAACTGCCCCGAGTTGGTCGGGCGTTGTTCGTGGAGGGCCTTGGCGCGGTGGTTGGTGGGGCGGCGTCCAGTTCGTCGAATACGGTTTACGTCGAGTCGGCGGCTGGCATCGCCGAAGGCGCTCGGACTGGACTGGCCAACGTCGTTACCGGGCTGCTGTTTCTGGCGGCGATGTTCCTGACCCCGCTCTACCAGGTAGTGCCGGTGGAGGCGGCCGCGCCCGCTTTGGTCGTGGTTGGTGCGTTGATGATGCGACAGATCCGGGAGATCGACTTCACTGACTTCTCGATCGCTTTGCCAGCCTTCCTGATGATCGTGGTCATGCCCTTCACGTACTCGATCGCTAATGGCATGGGCGCGGGCTTCGTCAGTTATGTGCTGCTGCGCGTGGCTACCGGCCGGGCCAGGCAGGTGCATCCGCTGATGTGGGTGGTCGCGCTGGCGTTTGTGGTTTATTTCGCGGAAGGCCCGATCCGGGCGGTGCTATCTGGTTGAAGCGCCGCTTAGGAGGTTAGCCTAAGCGCGCTGTCGCTGAGCTGCAGCTCAGGCGGGTGACTCAATGTCATCGACGCGGCTTCGTGCGGTAACCTCAGCCGATGAATTCTGCCGAGGCCCCTGCCGCTGAGCCTGACCTGGCCAGCCGGTTGCGGCTGTCGGTCGTTCGGCTGAATCGGCGGTTGCGCTCGCAACATACGGACGAATCGGTATCGCTTACCCAATTGAGCGCTCTTAATACGCTGAGTGGCTGCGGTCCGATGACGCCGAGCGAGCTGGCCGCTAGCGAGCGTGTCCGGCCGCCGTCGATGACCAGGGTAATTGCTTCGCTGGAGGAGGTGGGGTTGGTCTCCCGGCGACAGCACCCGACCGACGGTCGACAGTCGATCATTGAGCTCACGCCGGCTGGTGCGGACTTACTGAACGCCGAGGCATCGGCTCGTGAACGCTGGCTCGACAAGCGTCTGGCTGAGCTCACCGCGGCCGAACGGCACATTCTAGCCAGGGCATCCGAAATCATCGACCGGATGGCGGGCACCTAGCTTTGCGTAGCCAACCTTGCGCGCAGCGGCCAAGTTAGGCTAACCTAAAGTACGTCGCTTCGTGGTGGGAGCGTCGCGTCAGTTCAGGAAAAGCGTTGGGTTCTGCTACGCGCCGGCAGAACCCAACGCGTCATTCGAGTTCACCATCGGCGGCCGCGCCGCCGACCGCAACGTTTGGCTGACCTCCCGGTCTGAGCTGCTCACCCCAGGCACCTACCGCCAGCCGGCTGCCGACCTGGATGATCGGGATAGCCAGCAGTATCCACTGCGAACCCAAGCCTTCCCAGCCGCTCGCGGTGGGTGCCGGCGCGACAGCCGGGACTCCGGCCACTTCCAGCTCGCCGGCTGGGGCGGGCGGGCATGTCTGGCCAACCCTGCGGTACGGGGTGACCCGCACCCGAACATCCACCACCAGCCGGCCTGGGCCGTCTGGCCGTACCGCCGCCGGCAGGGCGAAGTCCGCGCGCTGGCGACCTTTGCCCGACCAGCCAAGCAACGCTGGGTCGCGGGAGGCAGTCATATGCAGGTACCGCGCGAGCACCCGACCTCGATGGCCCTGGTCGGTTTCGTCCCAGGACAGGTAGTCAGCGGCGAACGCAGCGGCCAGCGCGGCAGCCTCCGCGCGATCCGGCTGCCGCGGCGTCGAATCCAAGCGGATGGGCCGGCCGCCGCGAAGACCGCTGGGGGGTGAGAGCGGCTGATGGGAGACGGCGCCCTGCCGTCCAGTGTGACGGGGCTGCTCGCCGTGCGCATGGGTCAACAGCGGAAGCCAGCTGATGGCCGGACTCGGACTCCCCGCCAGGTCGGCGTTCGAGGGAGCCGATGCCGACCGATCAGGAGCCGGCTCACCTGTCCCGGGCCGGTCGGGAACGATTCGAGGTGGCGCCGGATCCGGCCACATGGCAGGTCCACGTTCGCCGAGCACTCCGTCTGAGGAGCCTGCGTTGACGGGCGGGAAGGCCGGCCAGCCCCCGAACGGGTCGCAGGCCGACAGCGACGGCACATCCTGGGCCGGGCTTTCGAGCCGGCCGGCCGACCAACGTGGCACGGAAGTGGGTGCGCGGGACGCCTGGGGCTTGTGTCGGAACATTGCCGCCTCCATCGGGCAAGAACGGTTGGGATCAAATGGTTGTCCGCGCTGGTCCGGCGCGCATGTGGTTACGCGCTGGTTGGCAGGAAATGCTGGTGGTAGGAAATGCTGGTGGCAGGAAATGCTGGTGGTAGGAAACACGGTACGGACGCCGGCTCCGATGCTGAGCCGAACCGAGCAGAGGCTTCGCGAACGCGAATCGGTGTGTGGGCAATGCTTCTGTCCGCGAGCGGACCTCAGACTGGAAGGGGCCAGGCATGGACCGGCGAATTCGCGGTCGTCTCTTCCAGATAGCGTGTCAACATCTGCCGAATCGCGGTCGGCCGGTCCGCGCCTCGGCGTTGCAGCTCCTCTACCGCGCGGGACTGCCAGAACGAGCCGGTTCGCCGGCTTCGGCAGCGTTGTTCGATTACATTGAGGTAGCGTGAGCTGACCGCGTCCGAAACGCCCCAGCGGGCCAGCCCCTCGGCCGCCATCGGCAGCAGTCGGTTCAGCACCAGTTCGTCTGGTCGGACCCAACCCACATCCGGCCAATACAGCGACGCGGACATGCCGTCTCGGGCGGCTGACCGAAAGTTTTCCTCAGCGGTTGGGAACGGCAGCCGCGACCACACCGGGTTCTCTTCTTCGGTCAACACTCGCAGCAGACCGTAGAAGAACATCGCGTTCGCGATCATGTCGATCACGCTGGGTCCCGCCGGCAGCACCCGGTTCTCCACCCGCAAGTGCGGCGTGCCGTCTTGGCCGTCATAGATCGGACGGTTCCACCGCCAGATGGTGCTGTTGTGCAGCCGCAGCTCGTCGAGGCTTGGTACCCGACCGGCCGCCAGTTCGGCCAGCGGATCCTGCTGTTCCTCGACCGGCAGCAGGCCGGGGAAGTAGCGAACGTTCTCTTCGAACAGCTCGAAGATCGAGGAGATCCACCGTTCCCCGAACCAGACCCTCGGGCGTACCCCTTGATTGCGCAGCTCAATTGAGCGGACATCGGTGGCCTGCAGAAACAACGGCACCCTGGTCTCGGCCCACAGCCGGCGGCCCAGCATGAACGGCGAGTTCGCGCCGACCGCCAGCTGGACACCGGCCACGCATTGCGCCGCGTTCCAGTGCGCCGCGAACTGGGCAGGCGGTATCTGTAGGTGCAATTGCAGCGAGGTGCACGCCGCCTCAGGGAGAATCGAGTCGAAGTCCATCTGGAGCCGCTCCGCGGTCGTCCCCGCTGCTGAGACACCGGAGATGTCCAATCGAAACGGCTCTCCTCGGGCCGCCAGCATCTGATCGTTAAGCGCCAGGTACCGGGTGGTCGCAGAGATCCGGTTGGGGACGAGATGGGCTTCGGTCAGGGTGGGGAGGACGCCAATGGCCAGTACCCGGCTGTTGGCGGTTTCCGCCTGCTTTTCGAGCGTGGCGAGTAGATCGAGCAGGTTTTGCTCCAGGTAGCGCCCCTGCTCTCCGGCGATCGGTCTCGGGGGCATGTTCAGCTCGACGTTCCACTGACCGAGCTCCGGCTGCACTTCAGGACGGCCGACACCCGCCACGACCGCGCCGTTACGCATCGCGGGGCCCAGATGGTGGTCGACGAGATTGAGCTCGACCTCGAGGCCCATGGTCGCCTGATTGTCCCCGACGAAGGAGCCGTCGCGCAGCATTTTTGCCAGGGCGTTCAGGCAGCGGTGCACCTTACCCCGGTAATGTTGCCGGTCGCGGCGGGTGAATGCTCTCCGGGCCACGTCTTGGCCCACACGTCCTCCTCACGTGAGGTTTGGAGCAATCGTCGGGTTTCGGGGCCTCCCACCGTGTCACACCGGTGGGGTGGGGTCGCTACGGCTGACTGGATGAGAAACGGCGATGATTCAGCTGCGTTGGGACTTCACTCCGAGCAGCACATCTTCCCAGGACGGCATGACGGGCTTGCCTTTGCGACCACCGCGCTTAGCGCCGCTGGTGGCCGGCGTGTCCCGGGTGTCCGCGGTGTCCGGCTGGGGCGGTGAAGTGGTTTTGCCAGCCGATGGTGACACCTCGGCTCGATTCTGCGTGCCGTGCTCGGCCTGTGCTATCGGCGTACCCGATGCGGGCTGATCCGTGGCCGCGTGTTTGGCCGGCTCGATGGCCTGCTCGCTGGGCGGTTCCGGCTTGGTCAAGTCGATCACCGGGCCGACCGGTCGGGGCGGTCGGGTGAGGTGACCGTTGACCAAGTCGGCGGCGTGTTCGTCTAACGCGGTGACTGTGCCGCCGTGGGCGCCAGGGTGGTAGACCCAGTGCGCGGTGATGTCGGAGTGGCCAACCCGCCAGCTCAACGCCACCACCCACTTGTGGTCCTCGCCGCGCCAGGAGTCCCACTCGGCGTGTTTGTATTCCTGTCCGCGGAGGCCGAACGTGTGCGCGACAACCTCCCCGAGGGTGCGTAGGTCTGGCCCGTCCTCCCGCACCGGGTGGGCCTGCTGGGCGACTTCCGCGGTACGGGAGCGTTCCAGCAGCACCGGATACGCGAACCGCTCGATACGCTGCAGCGGGACACCCGCGGCGGTGGCTACCTGCTCCACGGACGCACCCGCCCGAATGCGAGCTTGGATCTCACGTGGTCGCAACTGGCTCTCCAACTCCATCGACATCTGTCCGAGTCGCAGGACGTCGCCGCGGGCCGCCGCGCGCAGGCGCTCGTCGGCCGCGACGGTAAAGCGCTCGCGGCGGTCAGGGTCTTCGAGGATGACGACGCCCTGCTCGTCGTATCCGACGACCCGCAGCGCGCGCATCTGAAGCCTCCGCTCGCCCTTACGCTCGTCTGAGTGACGATAGCGGCAAGCGTCCGCCAGGCTGGGGAGGCGCGCCGTGGTTATCGGGCATCATCGCCTGATGGAGTCCACCAGGGTTGACCGCTGGTTATGGGCCGTGCGGCTGACCAAGACCCGTCCAGACGCCGCGGCCGCATGCCGGGGCGGACATGTCCGAGTCAATGACCAGCCGGCCAAGCCGGCGACCGCGGTCGGGCCAGGCGACTGGGTGCGAGTGCGGGTGCACCACGTTACTCGGGAGGTCGAGGTGGTTCGAGTGATCCATAAGCGGGTGGGCGCGCCAGAAGCTGCCGGCTGTTACCTCGACCACACTCCGGTGCGGCCTCAGCCGGTCCTGCCGGTGGCCCGGCGTGAGCGGGGCACCGGACGGCCGACCAAACGGGAACGTCGGGAGCTGGATGCTTTCCGCGCGAGTTGGCGGTGAGTGGCGTAGCGATCTCTTAGGAGATTCGCTCGACCACCCAGTCGATGCAACTGGTCAGGGCGCTGATGTCGGCCGGTTCCACGGCGGGGAACATGCCGATGCGCAGCTGGTTGCGGCCCAGCTTGCGGTACGGCTCGGTGTCCACGATGCCGTTGGCACGCAAGGTAGCCGCGACCGCGCTGGCGTCGACCGAATCGGCGAAATCGATGGTGCCCACGACCTGGGACCGCAGCGCGGGGTCGGCCACGAACGGGGTGGCGAACTCACTGCGTTGCGCCCATTCGTACAGCCGGCTCGACGAATCCTTCGTTCGCGCCACGCAGGCGTCCAGCCCACCCAGTTCCAGCATCCAGTCGATTTGGTCGGCGAGCAGGAACAGGGTGGCCACGGCCGGGGTGTTGTAGGTCTGGTTTTTGCTCGAATTGTCCACAGCCGTGGGCAGCGACAAGAACTCCGGAACCCACCGGTCGCTCGCGCCGATCGCGGCCACCCGTGCCAACGCGGCCGGGCTCATCAACGCGATCCACAGCCCACCGTCCGAGGCGAAGCACTTCTGTGGCGCGAAGTAGTAAACATCCACATCGGTGATCTTTACCGGCAATCCGCCGGCACCTGAGGTCGCGTCGATCGCGATGAGCTGGTCATCGGTGGTCCCGGCTGGGCGAACCGCGGGTACCGCGACCCCGGTAGAGGTCTCGTTGTGCGCCCAACAGATCACGTCGCAGGTCGGGTCGGACGTCGGATGCGGCGCGCCGCCAGGTTCCGCCGACACGATGACCGGATCAGCGAGGAAGGGAGCGCCCTTGGCCACCTTGGCGAACTTCGCGGAGAATTCGCCGTAGGTCAGGTGCAGTGAACGTTGTCGGATGAGACCGAAGGCGGCGGCATCCCAGAACGCGGTGGTGCCGCCGTTGCCGAGCACCACCTGGTAATCCTCAGGCAGCGAGAACAGTTGGCGCAGTCCCGCTCGGACCCGCCCGACCAGTGACTTGACCGGCTTCTGTCGGTGGCTGGTGCCCATCAGCGCGGCGCCGTCTCGGGCCAGCGCGGCCAGTTGCTCGGGGCGCACTTTGGAGGGGCCGCAGCCGAATCGGCCGTCGGACGGCTTGAGGTCGGCGGGGATCTCCAGGGTTAGGGTCGTAGTCGTCACGCGCTCCAGTCTGTCAATTGCCGCCGCCGTCTGGGTGGCCAGGTGAGCAGTGTCGCTTTCCCGGCTGGCGACTTTCGCTGACCCGGAAGTCAGGCGTGGGCGATCTCGTCCCAGCCTTCGACGTTCTCGGGTTTGCGTGGTGGAGGGCCGACGTACTGCGCGGACGGGCGCACCAGCTTGGACTCGTGCTTCTGCTCCATGATGTGCGCTGACCAGCCGGCGGTGCGGGCGCTGGTGAACATGGCCGGCATCATGTGCGACGGCACTCCAGCGAAATCCAGGATCACCGCGGCCCAGAACTCCACGTTTGTCTCGATCGGGTGGTCTGGGCGGCGGCTGCGCAGCTCGGACAGCGCGGCCTGTTCCAACGCCGCGGCCACCTCGTAGCGCGGAGCCTTCAGCTCTCGGCAGGCGTGCCGCAGTACTCTGGCCCTAGGGTCTTCGGCGCGGTAGACCCGGTGGCCGAAGCCCATCAGCCTCTGCTTGCGATCCAGGACGCTCTTGACCAGCCTCTCCGGGTCTTCGGTTCGTTCCACCTCGGCGATCATCGGTAGCACTCGGGCCGGCGCGCCGCCGTGCAGCGGGCCGGACATCGCGCCGATTGCTCCCGACAGCGCGGCGGCCACGTCGGCGCCGGTTGAGGCAATCACACGGGCCGTGAACGTGGAGGCGTTCATGCCGTGCTCGGCGGCGGACACCCAGTAAGCATCAACGGCTTTGATATGCGCCGGGTCGGGCTCGCCGCGCCAACGGGTCATGAACCGCTCGGTGATCGTGGTGCACTCGTCGATCCGCTTTTGCGGGACGGCCGGTATGCCGATGCCCCGGGCGGACTGCGCGACGTAGGAAAGCGCCATCACCGATGCTCGGGCCAACTGCTCGCGCGCCTCGTCGTCGGTAATGTCCAGTAACGGGCGGTAACCCCAGTACGGCGCGAGCATAGCCAGGGCGGCCTGCACGTCGACCCGGACGTCGCCGGTGTGCACCGGGATCGGGAAGGGCTCGGCCGGCGGCAGGCCGGGGCCGAACCGGCCATCCACCAGCAAAGCCCAGACGTTGCCGAATGTGACGTGGCCGACCAAGTCTTCGATGTTGACGCCTCGGTAGCGCAGCGCGCCGCCGTTTTTGTCCGGCTCGGCGATCTGGGTGCGGAACGCGACGTGGCCCTCCAAACCGGCTTTGAAACCGGCTTTGAAACCGGGTGGTGGGGGCGGCGCATGCCATGTTTCGGCGGATGCGGGTGGTGTCGCCGCGTTGGCGGCGGGTTCGACGCCGGTGACTGCGGACACGGGTCCTCCTCGTTGAACTCCCGACGCCCAGGTGGGAACCACAGCGTTCGGGTCAGCACAGCATCGCAGGTCAGAACGGGTGCTGCCACTAGGACAGGAACGAGCTAGCGCACGCTGAGCCGAGCGCGGACGAGGAACACGTTGTAAGGGCCCCATTGCGACATCGTGAAATAGATGGTGTCACCGTCGAGCGCGTGCGGGTGCAGGAAACCTCCGTACAGCGCGGGATACTCGGCTGCCGAGACCAGGACCTGTCCTTCGCTCCACGGGCCGGTCACCGCATCGGCGGCGCGCAGCACGATCCGCCCCGCCGGGTCGTCCAGATGCACCATGAGCCACCGTCCCAGTCCCCGGTGGAAGGCCACCGAGAGCTCGCCCGCCGGGCCGTGCGCCACCGGTTTCGCGCGTCGCTGGCTACTTCGCCGCGCGCCGGTCCAGCCCGCGCCGGTCCAATACTCGTATCGGCTCAAGTCACCGACACTGGCCGGCTCCACCCTGGCCAGGTAGATATCGCTGAAGCGGCCGTTTCGGGTGCCGAACAGATAGATCGAGTGTTCGTCGCGGGTGAACGCCCCGAGCTGGAAAGGGCGACGGGCCAGCGGCGAGTTCCGCCACCGCGCTTGGCGGTCCTTGGTCCAGGTCCGCCCGCCGTCGGTTGAGTACGCGATGCCCCCGTAGTTGGTTCGCCACCCGCGCCGACGCCACCGCATGACGGACATGTAGTGCAGATATTGCACCCCGCCTATCGCGATACCCGAGGTCGGGATGACGGTGGACTCGAACCACGCGCGGCGGTCACGAGGCAGGATCTCGGTCGCGTGTTGCTGGGCGTCGGATATTACCGACTCCAGACGCAGCCCGGAGTCCAGATCTGGGCCAGCGCCGGTGGCGTCGTTGGTGCCGGCGGCCGGTCGGGTGGTCCTGGCGAGGATGTTGCGCCGGTGGTCGGCGGAGCGGGCGCCAGCCCCCGGACCCCGCCAGCCTCTGCCGTAGGTGTCGCCGAAGGCCACCAGCACCCCACCAGACCCGTCGTCCCAGAGGATTCCCAGGTCCGTGGCCAGGAAGCCGAACCGGGTGCCGGTGCGGTTCGGTGAATCCTCCCCGGTGACTTTGGCCACCACCTCGACCTGCTCAGGCACCACGAGCGGGGGAGTCGCCATGTGGATATCGATAGCACAGTGCAGAATGAGATAGTTAGTGATTTGCCTAGCCTCCGCGCGAAATGGTTCGTTTTTAGCTCCAGGCCACACCAGACTTTGGTGACCACGCGGGGGCGGCTGCATACGGTCGGCGTGGGCGGAGGTGGTGACATGGCGGTCAATAGGGTGGCTGTTGACCTCGATGTGACTTTTGACGTTGGGGACCTTGCCCCCACGTGGGACCTGCAGCTGACCGCTTGGTTGGCTGACGCGACCGAGGCGGGGTTACCCGAACCCAACGCGATGGTGTTGGCGACGGTTGATGTCGAGCAGTCGCCGTCCACCCGCACCGTGCTCTGCAAGAGCCTCGATGCCCGAGGCGTGGTCTTCTATACCAACTACACCTCGACAAAGAGCCATGATCTGCAGGCTAATCAGCGAGCTTCGGTCACGTTCCCGTGGTATGGCCTGCACCGGCAGGCGCACCTGCGCGGCCTGGTCGAGCAAGTCGGCCGTGAGGAGGCGCAGCGGTACTGGGCGACCCGGCCCCGGGGATCGCAGTTGGGCGCGTGGGCCTCGCCGCAGTCGGCCGTGTTGTCCGATCGTCGAGTGCTCGAGGACTCGTGGGAGGCGATCTCCCGGCGCTTCGCCGACACAGCTGACGTGCCGCTGCCCCCGCACTGGGGAGGTTGGCTGCTACGCCCGGAGCAGGTGGAGTTCTGGCAAGGCAGGCGGGACCGGCTGCATGACCGGCTGTGTTACGTCCGTACTGATGACCGACGGTGGGTGGTGCGTCGGCTCGCCCCGTGAGTGGTGCGTGAGTGGTGAGTGTCGTTATAACGACACTCACCACTCACGGGCAGCAGACGAGCCGCCTTAACGGAGCGGTGTAGGTCCGGATACCGCTCCTCGGCGGCGCGCTGTGGTGTCCACGGCTTCATTAGCGCCCTATCTGGGGATTTCCGGCAGTGGCGGCTGGTAGATATGTACGAAGAGCGGATGGACCCACAGGTAGCCGCCCCGGTGGTCGGTGACTCGCCGCAGGTCGGCGAATGTGCGGTCCTGCTTGTCGAGCATGGCGCGCAGGGTGCGTAGCATGCCTCCCTCAGCCCGCACAATCCGGTCGACGGCGTCAGGGTGGTTGAGGTCGTCGAGGCTGACCCCTCTAGCCTCGGAGGCGACGAACTCGGCCGCGTCGGCCAGCGCCTCCTTGCTCACGGTGAGCCGCTCGTGGATCGTGTCCCATTGCTCGGTGCTCAGGTCCAGCTCAGCGGTGGCCAGGCCGACACCCAGGATCAGCTTGACCAGTGCCGCAGTGAGCTTGAGCAGCGGGACGGCCTTGATCCACCAATCCCTGGGTACCTCCACGGTGTATATCCCGGCGTTGGGACGGTCGGGGTCCAGCACGTGCACCGGCACGCGGGAGTGCTCGCAGTACAGGGTCAGGCGCATGCGCGTGGTGGTCCAGCCAGGATGCAGCATCGAACGATCCAGAGGAACCAGCGTGAACAGCCGTGGGCAGTCGGCGGCCTCGTCGGCAAGGGTGCGCATGATTCTGGTGAGCCCGGCGTCGACGCGGTGCAGGAGTGCTTTCTGGTCGTCGTCGAGCGTGTCGATCCTGGTCAGCAGACGGGTCTCTAGCCGATCGAGCCGGGCGGCGATGTCCTTGGTGGTCGGGGCGGGTCTGCTCGGCGCGCCGAGCAGGCCGTCGATGCTGGGCCATTGCTCGCAACCGGATACGGGACATTGCGCGACGTCGACGCCTCGGTCCCGGGCGTTGATCAGTTTGTCGCGGTCGAACAGCCCTCGCCGCTGGTTGTCCGGTCCGCACAAGCCCTGGCAGGGGATCATGGCGCGTGTGGTCAACCCAGTCCAAAAACCGTCTACGCAGTCCCGGACCTCATCGGCGAGCTGGTGCAGATAAGTGCACGGGTCGGGGCCACGAACGTGCACTCGCACGCCGTCGCTCGTCAACGTGATCAGCGCGCGGGCGCCGTATCGGCTGTGCACGACCAGCCCACCACGCCAGTGCGCCCCGTCTGGAGCCTCGGCGCGGTCCAGCGCCTGGCGATGCAGTCGCACGATCAACCGGTAGATCAACCCCGGCGGGCTGGCCGACCGATCGGTGGCCTTCTCCACGATCTGGCAGATCTCGACAGCCTCGGGACCATCGGCCCGAAAGCCGTCCCACACTGTGTGCAAGTCGGGCCGTGCGGCGGGCACCAGCTGGCCAACCAGGCTGACCGGTTCGCCGGCGTCGAGTTCGGGTACCCGGTAGGTCAGCTCGTAGCGTTCCATAACCCGCAGGAACAACTGCTGCTGGAGGTGGGTGTAGGGCCGGGTGGGTGCGCTCCAGATCCGGCCGAACAACCGGTGTGGCACCAGCCCGTCGGACTTGTCGGCCTCCTGGTCGTCAAGGACGGCCGCGATCGCCACGCTCAACCAGTCTGGCTTGAGGATCACTACCTCGGCCAGGGCCGGCTCATCCGCGTAGTGGATCCAGTGGCCGAGGGCATGCGAGTTGATCGCCAGCGACCGCGCGGCGGACTCGCTCAGCCCGCTGTGCGCCATGTAGTCCTGGTAACTGAGTGACTGCTGACCGATGTCGGCGAGTTTCTCCCGGGCGGTGATCCAGCTGTTCGGATACCAGCGGCGACAGTGCGGCACGGCGGCGGCGGTGTCGGCGATCGCTGCGGTGAGCCCGACCAGTGTGTCTGGGTCCTTGCTGTCGACGTTGTGGAAACCGGCGATCATCGAGCCGAACCGCTCGCGCAGCCGGGTTTCGTCCAGTGCCGATGCCCGTGATGGCGGGCCGCCGTGTGTCGCGACGACATGCACCCGTGCGCCAGCCCCGGCGCGGTGCTGGATCGTCTCCAGCCACTGCTCGACCATGCCCTGCTCTGGGCCTTCGCGGGGTTTCCAGACCACG
>JAFASX010000081.1 GCA_019244295.1 Pseudonocardia sp. | reverse complement strand
ATTGAACCGGCTGAGATCCTGGTCTGGGAGATGCACGCGACCCTCAACTGATCGCATCATCCGCAAGTTAATCTCGCGGCGCCGTTGGCGTCTGATTATTCGATCAGACCTGTTCATTGGGGGGAGTACAAGACGCGTTGATCATGCACAGAAGCGCGGTCGCTGTGCAGGGCCGGCAGCGGGCCCGCGGTAGGGCGTGGACGCGGGGGTCTCCGAAACGCAGTCCGGGGATGCGGGTGCCTCGTCGGTGATGATGGGTGTGGTGAGCTCGGTGAAGGCTCGGGCGCCGCGGATGGGGTCGTGGCTGATGGTGTGGACGCCGGGCAGGCGCCGGTAGGCGGAGAAGCCAATCTGCCGCAGGGCGGTCAGGTTCTTTTCTGTCAGCCGTTTGGATAGCCCGAAATCCCGGGTGTCGTTGATCGTGGTCTCCGTCCGCGGCGCCCGGCTTTCTTTGTGGTACTGCTTGACTTTGGCGTTCTTGTAGTCCACGTGCAGGGATGGAGTGACTCCTTCGGTGATGACTCGGGTGCGAAAGGCGGAATTCTCCGCGATCTACCAGTGAGGCCGATCAGCGCATCGCCGACCAGCTCAGTTCGATGGTGGAGGGCCGTGCTGCAGACGACGAGGACGGCGTCGCCGGCGTGCTGGTGCCGGTGGGCTAATGGCCCGTGAATGGCCCGAACAGCGAACTACACCCGTGTACACGAAAGCCCAAGTCCGGAGGTTTGTGCTTCTGACCTGGGCTTTTGGGTGTGGAGCGGATGACGGGAATCGAACCCGCGTGTTCAGCTTGGGAAGCTGATGTTCTGCCATTGAACTACATCCGCACGCCCCCGCATGCTGCGGAGGCTCGGTAAGCCTAGCACTTCGCTCGGGACGGTCGTGAGGGTGATTCGGTAGGTCGCTTGGCGTCTCGCCGGACGAGCAACCCGTCACGCTCGGGTGAGCTTGAACGCCGCCGGTGAACGGGTCGCGGCGAGTGGTGCCTTAGGGTGGTTGCGTGCTGCTGTCGGACGGTGACCTGCGCAAGGAGCTCGCTACCGGGCGTCTGACTCTCGATCCATGGGACCCGGCGATGCTCCAGCCTTCCAGTATTGACGTGCGGCTGGACCGTTACTTCCGGGTGTTCCAGAACTCCCGCTACACCCACATCGACCCGCGCGAGCGCCAGGATGAGCTGACCTCCCTGGTCGAGCCGGACGGGGACGATCCGTTCGTGTTGCACCCTGGGGAGTTCGTCCTCGGCTCGACATTCGAGAGCGTAGGTTTACCTGACGACTTGGCCGGTCGGTTGGAAGGGAAATCGAGCCTTGGCCGGTTGGGGTTGCTCACGCATTCCACGGCGGGGTTTATCGATCCTGGGTTCCGCGGCCACATTACGTTGGAGCTTTCGAATGTGGCCAACCTGCCGATCACCTTGTGGCCCGGCATGAAGATCGGGCAGCTGTGTCTGTTCAGGTTGTCCAGCCCGGCCGAGAACCCATATGGCAGTGCCGCCGCCGGTTCGCGTTACCAGGGTCAGCACGGTCCGACGCCGTCCCGGGCCTACCTGAACTTCCACCAGGTACAGACTCGCAACAGGTAACAACAGGTAACAGAGTCGGCTAACGCTGACTTCGCATACCCAACAAGCACCTCGCACACCGCTGGCGGTATGCGACGAGCAGGCTAGGTATGCGCGAATTGGTGGGAAGAGGTGACGAGGCTAGTGATGAGGCGCTGGCCGGTACGGGCGGTCGCTGGGCTCATCATTCTGGGCGCAATCGGCTTGCTGTGGCCGTTCGCTGAATGGAACTGGTGGCCGGTCGCGGCCGGTCTCGGCGTACTCGCCGCGCTGTACCTGCTGCGGCTGGACGTGCTTCTGCGCGGGTGGGCGCCGCACCTGGCTGGGCTGGTCACGGTGGCGTTGTTGCTGACCAGGACCGGTCCCTGGGCGTGGGGGTTCGCGGCGGGGTTGGCTGTCCTCGCGGTTGGGCTGGTGCGGCTGCCGGCTTGGCGGGTGCTCGCGGTCGGTGTCGTGCTCAGCGTCGGGTTCGGCCTTGGTTACGGCATCAGCCAGTACCGCACGGACGCACAGCGGGCGGCTGAGCGCTCTCGGGCCAACGCGGAGCTGACCGCCAACGTCGTGGCCACGTCCGCCGAGCTGGTGTTGCCCTCGATCACGAACAGCTTGGCGGCCGGCGATGCTCGGACGGTATGTGCCCTACTGGGTGTACCAGCTGGTCAGCAGTTCGCCACTGCCGTGGGCGCGCCGAACTGTCAGCTGGCAGTGACGTGGCTCGCCGCCCAAATCACCAATCCGACCGGCTACCGCGCGGTCAACCTGCCGCCTAACGCGATCGTCAAGACACCGGATAGTGCCACGGTGGATGGCTGCCAGGCCCGATGGACAAAGAACGGGGTACCGATCGGACCTCGGCTCGGCCGGTTCGAGCTGCGCAGGTTCCAAGCCGACCGCTTTCTTATCGTTGGCTACTCGGCATGTCGGTAAGCTGGCCAGCCGGAGCGCAACCAGGCGCGGGCGGGTGACAGGCCCGCCTCATGGTCGCTTGTCCGCGCCGGCTGGAGGGTCCGCACGTTTGACCGCGGCCAGCAACATCTGAGCAACGTCAAGAACTTCAACGTCCTCGCCCACACCGGAGCTCTGCTTCTGGGTGAGGCCGTCGGTCAGCATCGTTCGGCAGAACGGGCAACCAGTGACGATCTGCTTGGCCTCGGTAGCCAGCGCCTCCTCGGTGCGGGCCAGGTTGATCCGCTTGCCGATGTGCTCCTCCATCCACATCCGGGCTCCGCCCGCGCCGCAGCACATCGAACGGTCCGCATGCCGAGGCATCTCAGTCAGCGCCGCGCCGGCCGCGCCGACCAGCTCACGCGGCGGGCTGTATACCTCGTTGTGCCTGCCGAGGTAGCACGGGTCGTGGTAAGTGACGCCCCGAGCCGTGGACGGATCCGGCGCCGGCACCAGCTTGCCTTCACGCACCAACTTGTTCAGCAGCTGGGTGTGGTGCACGACCTCGTAATGTCCTTCCAGCTGCGGGTACTCACGACCCAAGGTATTGAAGCAGTGCGGACAGGTTGTGACGATCTTGCGGGTACCCGGCTCACGACCCTCGAAGACGGTGTTGAGCACCTCGACGTTTTGCTGGGCGAGCATTTGGAAGACGAACTCGTTTCCTGAGCGGCGCGCCGGATCGCCCGTGCAGGTCTCCTCCGGCCCGAGCACGACATACCCCACTCCAGCTCGGTGCAGCAGCTCGGCGGTCGCCCTCACCGTTTTCTTGGCATTGTCGTCGAACGCACCGGCACAGCCGACCCAGAACAGGTACTCGGTCTCTGGGGAGAGCTCTCCGTCGAATGTCGGCACCTCGAAGTCCAGTCCCTTGGCCCACTCGAGGCGTTCCTTGGCGTTCTGCCCCCACGGGTTCCCTTTGTTCTCCAGATTCCGGAACAGCACGGCCAATTCGGACGGGAACTCCGACTCGATCATCACCTGGTGCCGGCGCATATCCACGATGTGATCAACATGCTCGATATCCACCGGACACTCCTCCACACAGGCCCCGCAGGTGGTGCACGACCACAGGACATCCGGGTCGATCACGCCACCGGCCTCGCCGGTGCCGACCAGCGGGCGGACGGCCTGGTCCGGGCCAGAGCCGGTGACCCGCCCGAACCCGGACTCCGGCACACCGTGCCCGTTAGACTCGCGCGCGGCCACCTCAACGAAGCCTGCTTCCGGGACGGTTGTCCCGCCTATTAAATAGGGAGCCTTGGCGAACAGATGGTCCCGCAGGTCCATGATCACAAGCTTCGGGGAAAGCGGCTTGCCGGTGTTCCACGCGGGGCACTGGCTCTGGCAACGCCCGCACTCGGTGCAGGTGGCGAAGTCAAGCATGCCCTTCCACGTGAAGTCCTCGACCTTTCCTCGGCCGAACACGTCGTCCTCGCCCGGGTCTTCGAAGTCGATGGGTTTACCACCGGACTCCATCGGCGGCAGTGGGCCGAGAGCCTTAGGCAGTCGTTTGGCCGAGACGTTGATCGGGGCGATGAAGATGTGCAGGTGCTTGGAGTACAGCACGATGATCAAGAAGGCCAACATGACACCGATGTGCAGGATCAGCCCAACACTTTCCAGCAAAGCGAGCTCGCTAGGAGACAGTCCGGAGAACAGCTTGCCGACGCCGATCGAGACCCACGCGCCGGAGGTGTAAGGGAAGTTTCCCGCTGCTGACTCGACCCCTCGGAAGAAGAACAGCGTCCAGATCACATTGAAGATCATGAGCAGGATGAACCAGGCCGGGCCGCTGTGCGAGCCGTAGAACCGCGAGTCGCGCTGGCGGCGCTCCGGAGCTTGTCGCAACCGGATGACCGCGAACACCAACAGCGAGATCAGCACGGCCAGCGCGATGAAGTCTTGCAGGAAGCCCAGCGCCGCCCAGTGCCCGATCAGCGGAATGGCGAACTCCGGCGTGAAAAGCGCGCCATACGCCTCGATATAGACCGTCAGCAGGATCACGAAGGCCCAGAAGGTGAAGAAGTGGGCCAACCCCGGCACCGACCATTTCAGCAGCTTGCGTTGTCCGAAGACTTCGACGAGCTGAGTGCGCAACCGGGCGCCCAGCTGGTCGGTGCGGTCGCGGGTAGACTGCCCGGAGCTGATCAGACGGTAGAGCCACCAGGCTCGCCGGGCGGCCACCGCGGCCACCAGCACCGTCAAGGCGAGGCCGATCACCAGTCGCGCGATCACGGTTCCTTCCTCCCTCTCGGATTCAGTTGCCGGTGACAGGGGTTGTCGGTGCAGGGTAGACCTCATCGGCGCGGTTGCTGGGTTTTGTCGGCTATGTATGTCACCCGGATCACACTGTGACTCACCCTCAGCGAGGGACGCGGTCATTTGCTCACCCGGAAGAGCGACATGAGATCAGTCTGCGGCGCGCCGAGCGTTCTCCCGCCCGCTTCCTGTTGCGCGTCCTAAGATTCGCCCCAGTCAGCTGGTCCAACCGGCCTCGCCACGCGGTCGATGTTCGCCGAGCATGGCGACCCGTCCAGATCGAGGTGGATGGACTGGGGTCGGCGCAGCAGAGGCTAAGGAGCCGTCATGACCAGCCTGTTCTCGAGCACGGTCGACCTTGTTCGGCTGACCGCTGAAGGGCCACAGTTCGGTACCGGCCCCCTACAGAAGTTCATTCAGGACAACATCGTCCCGTTGTTGCTGCTGGCGATTGCGATCATCCTGCTCTGGATTGGTGGGCGGGGTGACAACGCGGGCGTGGCCCGCAGATCCGTCGGGTTGGTCATCGGCCTGGCCGCTTTGGGGGTCGCGGTGTCGGGCAAGGCTGGGGATGTCGGCAAGTTCCTCGCCAGTCTTATCGTCGGGTGACGCCTTGCGAGTACGAACTGACGACGAGATCTACCGGATCGATGCGGTATGGCTCGGTCCGCCTCGGGCCACATTTCCGTGGCGAGCTACCTACGCCAGTTACCTCCTCGGCTTTTTGATCTTCATCGTGGTGTTGTTCGTTCAGCGTCGAGTCGGTATCCGCTTCGACCTGCTGTCAACCGCGTGGGCGTTGGTCATCACCGTCTTTCTGACCAGGCTGGTGTCCCGCAAGGTCAACTATGAGAAGGGTGTCGTGCAGCTCTTCGAGCATTTCTGGTACGAGGTCACCGGTCCGAGGCAGCGCACCGCGCACAGGCGCGCTTTGGTTCGCGGCACCCACGTTCGGGTTCGACGCACATTGCCCGCATCTCGGGTCTGGCGCCGGCCGGCCAGAAGCGGGAGTCGGTAATGGCCGGCTGGAACAACAAGCGCGCCAAGAAGCCCTCGGCAGTCAAAGCTAAGTCCGCTAGCAGCGCCGAACGCAGCCGCAAGCCCGCCCGATCGCGGGCCGGCGAGGCGGCGCCTAAGTACACCTCAGCCATCAACCTCCGCTCGATCGACGGCCACCTGACCCGCACCGCGACACAGGTCATGGCCTGGTACCGGCTGGCCTCACAGGCGTGGAGTTTCCGCAGCGATAGCCAGCGCGAGCTGCTGATCAAACAGATCGCCGCGCAGCTCGGTGAGCTGCAGGGACACTGGCTGCACCTGCGGGTTACCACCAGGCCGTATCCCGTGCACCTGTGGGCGGAAGCGTTCGACCACAACGCATTGGGCCGACCACCCGATGTGGCTGGCGCGTTGGGCTGGGACGGTTTCCTGGAGGGTGAACAGCGCCATCTGATGGGTTTGTCGATGTCCGACAAGGAGGTGTTCCTCGGCGTCGAGGTGTCCGGTCGGGGCCCCTTGGAGCGCTGGATAGAACGGGCCGCGCCGGTCATTGGCAAGTTGATTCCCGGTGCCGCGCAGGCCGAGCTGGCGGCACTGCGGACAGAGGTGCGGCACATCGATGAGATAGTCGCCGGCATTGGGCTGGACGGCTCGCCGGCTTTAGCTGACGACCTGGCCTGGCTGATGCATCGGTCGTGTTCGTTGGGGCTGCCCGCGCCACGTGCGCTCGGGGCGCCACTGCCTGGTCAGCCGGCCCGCTGGGAAACCGAGGACCTGGCCGCGTTCACCGATGGCGTCGAGCTCTACCAAGAGCCGTACGCGCCGACTGTGCGGGTAGTCGGACGGCTGCGCAACCAGACCGTTACCCGGCACGTCGCGGTGCTGTCGGTCGGGCTGATGGATGTGCTGCGTATTCCCGAGGTGGACGACCCGTGGATGCAGCGCAGCGACCGGCTGCCCTTCCCGGTCGAGTGGTCGGCCCGGATGTACATCCGCCGTCCTGAGGAAGTGACCGGGGAACTGCAGCGACAGATGGGCAAGGTGCGCAGCCAGATCCGGCACTACACCCACGACCACGATCTTGACCCGCCGATGTCATTAGCCCGCCAGGCTGATCGGGTGCTGGAGATCGAGGACGAGCTGTCCAGCGGGCTGACCCAGACCAACACCCGGCTCTATGGCTGGTGGCGGATCGCGGTGTCTGGTCGGGACGAGTCTGAGGCGATCTCCCGTGCCCAGCAGGTGCTGGAAGTGTATCGGCCGAAGGTCTCCATCGAGCACCCTGAGGCCCAGTATCGCTACGCCCGCGAGTTCATCCCCGGCGAGCCGCTCGCCTCCTCGGCCTACCGCCGTCGTGGCTCGGTGACATGGGCGGCGGCCGCGGTGCCCGCCGCAACCGCCTCGGTCGGTGACCGACGCGGCATCATGCTCGGGGAAACCTGTACGGCCACCCGCCGCCCGGTGGCCTGGGACCCGTGGTTGGCCCAAGAGGTCCGCCGCGCCTCCGGCCTGACGGCTATCGTCGGCGGGCTCGGCTCGGGCAAGGCACTGGCGCTGGACACCCCATTGCCGACACCGACCGGCTGGACCACGATGGGCGAGGTTGCCGTTGGCGACCTGCTGATTGACCGCAACGGCAAGCCCACGCGGGTGG
>JAFASX010000045.1 GCA_019244295.1 Pseudonocardia sp. | reverse complement strand
CTCTCGCGGGCACGGGCCTGCTCGAGCGCGGCCTCGACCTCCGCGCGGCGGGCACGGACCGCCTCTTCGTCGGCGACCTCGCGCTCGAGCTCGCCGCGCAACTGCACGAGGTCGTCGGCGAGCAGCCGGAGCCGGGCGTCGCGCAGGTCCGCCTGGATGCCCGCGGCCCGCCGGGCCACCTCGGCCTGCCTGCCGAGCGGCTTGAGCTGACGGCGCAGTTCGGCGGTCAGGTCGGTCAACCGGTTGAGGTTGACCTGCATCGCGTCGAGCTTGCGCAGCGCCTTTTCCTTGCGCTTGCGGTGCTTGAGGACGCCGGCCGCTTCCTCGATGAAGGCCCGTCGGTCCTCGGGCTTGGCGTGCAGCATCGCGTCGAGCCGGCCCTGGCCGACGATGATGTGCATCTCCCGGCCGATGCCGGAGTCGCTGAGCAGCTCCTGGATGTCCAGGAGCCGGCAGGAATTGCCGTTGATCTCGTACTCGCTGGCGCCGTCCCGGAACATCCGCCGGGTGATCGACACCTCGGTGTACTCGATCGGCAGCGCGCCGTCGTTGTTGTCGATGGTCAGGGTCACCTCGGCGCGGCCCAGCGGGGCCCGCCCGGCCGTACCGGCGAAGATGACGTCCTCCATCTTGCCGCCGCGCAGCGCCTTCGCGCCCTGCTCACCGAACACCCACATGATCGCATCGACCACGTTGGATTTGCCGGACCCATTGGGGCCGACCACGCAGGTGATACCCGGTTCGAATCGCAACTCGGTTGCCGAAGCGAAGGACTTGAAGCCCTTCAGCGTCAGGCGTTTGAGATGCACAGCGGAAGTTGCTCCTTTCTCCCTCCCCGGACACGTCTCAGCGCTCGGAGAATGAGCGCAGCTGGCCCTTTGGCTCGCCCCACAGCTCGGTCACCTGATCGACTCGGCCAGGGGTTGCGCCCCCGCGCAACATGGCCAGAAGACGCTCACAGGCGGCCCGCGAGCCTTCAACCATGATCTCGACCCGACCGTCACTGAGATTCGTAGCACTCCCGACCAAGCCGAGCTCCAGCGCCCGGGAGCGCGTCCACCAGCGGAATCCCACCCCCTGAACGTGCCCATGGACCCATGCGGTAAGCCGAGCGGCGCGGTCGTCGTTCACAATTCGCAGTCTGCTATGTTCACGCGCCGTGGCCGCGAGCGGGCGTCGCCGAATCAGGCCGATACTTGTCGGGCTGGCCACCGGCGCGTTGGTAACCGTGCTCGCTGTCTTTCTCGATCAGCTCAAGCAACCGGCCGCCGGCACGACGGCCGCGATGGCCGCACACAGCCCGATTGGCCCCGCGCTCGCCGCCGACGCACCGCTGCGACCACCACGCCGCCGGCCGCTGCTGCTGCCCATCCCGCCGCCCGTCCCGCCCATTCCATTCATACCGGAGTTGCCACCAGCGCCGCCAGGAGTATCACCGTTGCCGCCGCCGGTATCGTCGTTGTTGTCCGGCCCGGCCGCGGAGGTGGTGTCCATCACTAACGCCCGGCGCGTTGAAGTCGGGTGTAATCCGCTCAAGGTCGACCATCGGTTGGTGCGCTCGGCCCAGCGACACTCCGCAGACATGGCCGCCCGGGGATTTTTCGGCCACCAAGACCCCGAGGGACAGGGCTTCGCTGACCGGGAACGAAGCGCCGGGTATCCGATGAACTCCGGCGGCGAGAACGTCGCCCGAGGCCAGGAGACCGCAGCCGAGGTGATGAGCGTCTGGATGAATTCGCCTCCGCACCGACGTAACATCCTGAACTGCGGGTTCACCTCGATTGGGGTCGGCTACGTCGCCGTCGGCCACTACTGGACACAGGACTTCGGCAGTTAAGCTTCGGGCATCCCACCAGACAGACTGCTCTGGCGTGGTGGCCGGCAAGGACCTCAGACCCGGTGCGCCAAAAGCCAAATGAACGGCTGAGTCACGCCCGCCGGTGTACGGTGCACCTCCCGACGGGAGGACACCGAGGTGAACGCTGGCTCGAGCGCGGTGGCCGCGAGCTCGCGGTAGCGCTCTCGGTCGGTGGGATCGGTGACGAAGTGGAACACCGCCCGGTCGTGCCACAGCTGGCAACACCTCGGCGGCTCCCAGCGCAGCAGATCGGCTTCGATCCACCGCACGTAGCCTGCGCGTCTTGGACCCAGCCGATGCCGGGCCAGGCTCAACGCGTGCTCGGAGACATCGAGTACGGTGAGATCGCGGTGGCCAGCATCGAGCAACCGGTCAACCAGCACCGAGGCTCCGCCGCCGACGTCGACAATCGGCTCGGCGGGACCCAGCTGGACGTCCTCGAGCAGCTCCTCAAACCCACCTGTTCACAGCTCGAAGCGGTAACCCATGCCGGGCTCGGTGATGAGATGCCGGGGCGCGGCGGGGTTGGGTTCCAGTTTGCGCCGCAATTGGGCTAAGTAAACCCGCAGGTAGTTGGTTTCCTTGCCATACGACGGGCCCCACACCTCGTGCAGCAGCTCACGCTGGCCGACCAGCTTGCCCCGGTTGCGGACCAGCTGCTCAAGAATTCCCCATTCGGTGGGGGTCAAATGCACCTCGGCGTTGTCGCGCACCACTTTCTTGGCAACTAGGTCCACACTGAAGGTGGCAGTGGTCACCACCGGGTCGCCGCTGATCTTGGTTACCGCCGAGCGGCGCACCGCCGCGCGCAGCCGGGCCAGTAGCTCGGCCATGCCGAATGGCTTAGTGACGTAGTCATCGGCCCCGGCATCCAGTGCATCCACTTTGTCGGCCGAATCGGTTCGGGCGGACAGCACGATGATGGGCACCTGGGTCCAGCCGCGCAGCCCGGCGATCACCTCGGTCCCGTCCAGATTGGGCAACCCGAGGTCGAGCACCACGACGTCGGGATGGCCGTCCGCGGCGGCCCGCAGCGCGTCGGCGCCGTTAGTGGCGGTCAGCACCTGGTAACCCCGCGCGCTCAGGTGGATCCGCAGCGCGCGCAGGATCCGCGCATCGTCGTCGACGACCAACACCCGCGTCACGCCGACGCCACCGGATCCGGAGCCTCGGCTGCGGCTGGAGCACCAGTTTGAGCAAGCGAGATCACCATAGTCAGCCCACCGCCCGGGGTGTCCTCCGCGGTCAGCGTGCCACCCATCGCCTCAGTGAATCCACGCGCGACGCTCAACCCCAGCCCAACGCCGACCGTGGCGTCCCGGTCACCGGGGCGTTGGAACGGGGCGAACAACTCATCCCCAGTATCCTTGGGCAGGCCGGGTCCGGAGTCCACCACGCGCAGCTCGACTCGCTCGGCGTACGCGCTGGCCCGTACCGCGACCGGCGCGCCCCGACCATGCCGCAGCGCGTTGTCCACCACGTTCGCCACCACCCGC
This sequence comes from Pseudonocardia sp., assembly GCA_019244295.1. Taxonomy (GTDB): domain Bacteria; phylum Actinomycetota; class Actinomycetes; order Mycobacteriales; family Pseudonocardiaceae; genus Pseudonocardia. The sequence goes on along the minus strand of JAFASX010000045.1, from coordinate 48,903 downwards.
TCCAGCAGGCCAGCGTCGGCCAGCACATCGGGCAGCGTCTCGTCAATCTCGACCGACACCCGCCGCGCCCCATCCACCCCTGCCAACGCCAACGTCACCACCTCGCCGTAACCCACCGGCCGCAGCTGGGGCACGACTGCGCCGGAAGCCAGCCGTGAGGAGTCCAGCAGGTTGTCGACCAGTGTGGTCAACCGATCGGCCGATTCTTCGATGGTGGCCGCCAGCTCAGCGCGATCGAGCTCGGACAGCGTCAGCCCCGGGTCGCGCAAGCTGCCAGCGGCGGCCTTGATCGAGGTCAACGGTGTGCGCAGGTCGTGGCCAACGGCCGAGAGCAACGCCGAACGCAGCCGGTCACCCTCGGCGGCCCGGCGGGCCGAGGCGGCCTCGGCGGCCACGCGCTGGTTGCGCAATGCCAGCAACACCTGTCCGGCTACCGCTTCCAGCACTCGCCGGTCGGCGGCGGCAAGCGGCCGGCCCGACCCGACCAGATGTACGTCCTCCACCGCCACGTCGACGTCAGCATCCTCGAGGCGCAGACAGTCGGCCGGTCCGAAGCACGCCGCGGGTCGCCACCCAACCGGCCCTTCCGCCTTGTCCGAAGTCCGTTCCAACACCGCCACCGAGCGCAGCCCGAACGCCTCCGCCACCTTCTCCAGCAGCCGGGGCAGCGGATCAGCACGGGTCAGCACGGTCCGCGCGAACGAAGCCAGCAGAGCGGCCTCGGTCTGAGCGTGAGCCGCCAGCTCGGCGCGCCGGGCGGCCTGGTCGACCACTAGCGCGACCGCGACCGCGACCAGGACCATCACCATCAGGGTGATCGCGGAGGACCTCTCGGTAATAGCAAAAGAGAACAGCGGTGGAGTGAGGAAGTAGTCCAGCAACAACCCGCCAGCCAGGGCGGCCAGTAGCGCCGGCCCGAGCCCACCGACAAGGGCAACGACAACCGTGACGAAAACGAGCAACACCACATCGGTCGACAACTCGACGACGCCTCTGCCGACCACGCCGATCGCGGTCGCGATCCCCGGCAATATGACCGCGAGCACCCAGCCCAGCGTCTGTCGACGCACCGAGACCGCGCTGTGGATCCGCCGGACCAGTGGCCCTCCAGCCGCTTCGGGATGGGTGACCATGTGCACGTCGATGGATCCGGAGTCCTGCACGACGTTCGCCCCGATGCCAGGATTGATCAACCGGGCCAGCCGGGAGCGCCGCGACGTGCCGAGCACCAGCTGGGTGGCGTTCGCGCCCCGAGCGAAGTCAAGCAGAGCGGCGGGGATGTCATCTCCGCCAACCACGGTGTGGAACGAGGCACCCACGTCGTCGGCCAGCCGACGCAACCGGGCCAGCGCGGCCGGGGGTGCCCCGGTCAACCCGTCGCCGCGCAGCACGTGCACACACAGCAGGTCGGCCGATCCGGCTCGTTTGGCGATCCGGGCGGCGCGGCGCAGCACGGTCTCGCTCTCGGGTCCACCGGTGACCGCGACCACCACCCGTTCCCTGGCCTCCCACACCTCGGTGATCCGCTGCTCTGCCCGGTACCGCTGCAGCGCCACATCAACTTCATCGGCCAACCACAAGAGCGCTAGTTCCCGCAAGGCCACCAGGTTGACCGGTTTGAAGTAGTTCGACAGCGCCGCATCGATCTTCTCCGGGCGGTAGATGTTGCCGTGCGCCATCCGCCGCCGTAGCGCCTCCGGGGTGATGTCGACCAGTTCGACCTGTTCCGCGGCCCGCACCCATTCGTCCGGCACAGTCTCCCGCTGCCGCACACCGGTGATCTTCTCCACGACGTCGTTGAGCGACTCCAGATGTTGCACGTTCACGGTGGACAGCACATCGATGCCGGCGTCCAACAGCTCGTCGATGTCCTGCCACCGTTTCTCGTGGCGCGACCCTGGTACACAGGTGTGCGCCAGCTCGTCGACCAGCACCAACGCCGGCCGGCGGGCGAGCACGGCGTCGGTGTCCAGCTCGGTGAACTCATTGCCCCGGTAGTTCACCGTACGCAATGGCAGCATCTCAAGGCCCTCCAGCAGGGCGACCGTCTTGGGCCGCCCATGAGTGACCACGATGCCGACCACGACATCCGTTCCCCGCTCGGCGCGCCGGCGTGCCTCCCCGAGCATGGCGAACGTCTTGCCGACGCCGGGCGCGCAACCCAGGTAGATCCGCAGATGGCCGCGGCGAGCGGGCCGATCAATACTGCTCATTGCACGGTGGGGTCCCCGGTTCTCAAGTCAGGAGCGGTCGTGTCCGCCGCGGTCGTATCCATGGTGGAGGCCTACCTCGGGTTGCTGAGCTGGTCTAGGGCGAGATTGAGCTCGACCACGTTGACCCTGGGCTCCCCGAGTATGCCAAGAACTCTGCCCTTGGTGTGGTCGGCGACGAGCGCGCGGACCCTGACCGGATCGAGATTCCGGGTGGTGGCGACGCGATTCACCTGCTCATCGGCGTAAGCCGGGGAAATATCAGGGTCAAGTCCCGACGCGCTCGCGGTGACGGCATCGGCGGGTACGTCCGCTGGCCGGACGCCGTCGAAAGCCGCGATAGCCGTCCGTCGATCATTGATTTGCTTGATCAGATCGGTATTGCTCGGCCCTTTGTTCGACGCTCCGGAGAACAGTGGGTTGTAGCCGGGGTCCGCGTTGTTCGACGGGTCGGATGCGACCGAGGGTCGAGGCTGGAACCACTGCGGAAGGGGGTTTCCTTTCGCGTCGACGAAGGCCTGACCGAGCAGGCTCGAGCCGACCACCTTTCCGTCTTTCGTCACCAGCGACCCATTGGCTTGGCTGGGAAACACCAGTTGACCGATCCCGGCGACGACCAGCGGGTAGATGATGCCGACCAGCACGGTCAGCACGAGCAGGGCTCGCAGCGCGGCCAGATGCTGGCGGACTGATGTCGGCAGTCGAGTGGCCATAATCATGATCGTCACCGAATCCCTGGGATGAACTGGATGATGAGATCGAACGCCTTGATTCCGATGAACGGCAGGATGAAGCCTCCCACCCCGTAGATCAGCAGGTTGCGGCGCAGAAGTGTGGAAGCCGACGCTGGCCGGTACCGCACCCCATGCAGAGCCAACGGGATCAGAAAAACGATGATCAACGCGTTGAAGACGATCGCCGAGGTGATGGCCGAATTTGGACTGTATAGGGCCATGATGTTTAGTTTGCCCAGCCCCGGGTAGACCGAAGCGAACATCGCTGGGATGATGGCGAAGTACTTGGCCACATCGTTGGTGATCGAGAACGTGGTCAACGCTCCTCGAGTGATGAGCAGTTGCTTACCGATCTGGACGATCTCGATGAGCTTGGTCGGGTTGGAGTCGAGATCAACCATATTCCCGGCTTCCTTGGCCGCCGACGTGCCAGTGTTCATGGCCACACCGACATCGGCCTGAGCGAGCGCCGGGGCGTCATTCGTGCCGTCGCCGGTCATGGCGACCAACCTGTTGCCTTCCTGCTCCTTGCGAATCAGCGCCATCTTGTCTTCCGGAGTGGCTTCAGCCAGGAAGGCGTCGACGCCTGATTCTTCCGCTATCGCCTTGGCGGTTAGCGGGTTGTCCCCGGTGATCATAATCGTCCGAATACCCATCGCGCGTAGCTCGGCGAAGCGCTCGGCGATTCCTTCCTTGACCACATCCTTGAGGTGGATCACTCCGAGCGCGCGGGCGGTAGTACCCACTCGCTCGGCCACCACCAGCGGCGTACCGCCGGCCGCTGAGATCGTCTCCACCATCTGGGTGAGTTCAGCGCCCGGGTTGCCGCCGCGCTCGCGTACCCAGGCAGTCACGGCGTTCGCGGCTCCCTTGCGTACCTGGTGGTGTTCGGCCAGGTCGACCCCGCTCATTCGAGTCTGCGCGGTGAATTCAATGAACCGTGCGCCGGCAAGCTCACCAGGTTCGCGTTCGCGCAAGCCATGCCGGATCTTGGCCAGCACCACGATACTGCGGCCCTCGGGAGTCTCGTCGGCGAGACTGGACAGCTGCGCGGCGTCCGCCAGATGATCAATCTCGACGCCGGGAAGCGGCAGGAAGTCACTGGCTTGACGGTTGCCCAAAGTGATCGTACCGGTCTTGTCCAGCAGGAGGGTGTTGACGTCTCCGGCCGCCTCCACCGCCCGACCGGACATGGCCAGCACATTGCGTTGCACCAGCCGATCCATCCCGGCGATACCGATCGCGGACAACAGGGCACCAATCGTCGTGGGAATCAGTGCCACCAGCAAGGCAACCAGCACCACGATGCTCTGCTCGGCCCCCGAGTACATCGCCATCGGCTGCAGGGTCACCACCGCCAGCAGAAAGATAATGGTCAACGAGGCCAGCAGGATATTCAGCGCGATCTCGTTCGGTGTCTTCTGCCGCTGCGCGCCCTCGACCAGGGCGATCATCCGATCGATGAAGGTCTCACCCGGTTTAGAGGTAATGCGGACCACGATCCGGTCGGACAGCACGCTGGTGCCCCCGGTCACCGCGCTGCGGTCGCCGCCGGATTCCCGGATCACTGGCGCCGACTCGCCGGTGATCGCCGACTCATCGACGCTGGCGATGCCCTCGACCACGTCACCGTCACCGGGAATGATCTCGCCTGCTTCGACCACGACGTGGTCACCCAGTGTCAGCGCCGAACCGGCGACCTTTTCCTCGACGCTCATACTAGGTGACTGGCCGGGTCGCCAATCGATCAGTTTGCGAGCGGTGGTCTCTCGCTTGGTCCGGCGCAACGTCTCGGCTTGGGCTTTGCCCCGGCCTTCGGCGACCGCCTCGGCCAGGTTGGCGAAGACCACGGTCAGCCACAGCCACACGGTGATCACCCACGCGAAGACGGTAGGGTGAATGATCGCCGACAGCGTGGTCAGCACCGAGCCGATCTCGACCACGAACATCACCGGATTGCGCAGTTGAATCCTTGGGTCCAGCTTCCGCAGCGCGTCAGGGGTGGAGCGCAGCAGCTGCGCCGGGTCGAGCGAACCAGCCGAGACCCGCCGCGGACGCTTGTGGCCGCCAGCGGAGCCGTCCTCGCGCGGGGTCGGCGGGGTGTCAACGGTAGTGAGCGACGACATTAGGACAACCCTTCCGCGATCGGGCCCAGGGCTTGAGCCGGGAAGTAGGTCAGACCGACCACAATGAGCAGCACGCCCAGCAACATGACCATGAAAAGCGGGCGATACGTGGGCAGCGTGCCGACCGAAGCCGGAGTCGGCTTCTGCTGGGCGAACGATCCCGCCAGCCCCAGCACGAAGAGCATCGGGACAAAGCGGCTGAGCAACATCACCAAGCCGAGCGCCGTATCATACCAGACCGTGTTCACGTTAAGGCCGGCAAACGCGGAACCGTTGTTGTTAGCGGTGGAGGTGAAGGCGTAAAGCACCTCGCTGAGCCCGTGCGGACCCGGGTTAGCGATAGCCGCGCGCTCCCCCGGCAAGGCGATGGCGATGGCCGTACCGATCAGCGCTAGCGCTGGAGTGGTTAAGATGTACAGCGACACCAGCTTGATCTCACGGGCCTGGATCTTCTTGTTCAGATACTCCGGGGTCCGCCCCACCATCAGCCCGGCCACGAAGACCGTCACGACGGCGAGCACCAGAATTCCGTACAGACCGGAACCAACCCCGCCCGGGGCAATCTCCCCGAGCATCATGTCGAACAGCGCGATCCCGCCGCCGAAGGGGCTTAGGGAATCGTGCGCGGAGTTCACCGCGCCGGTCGAGGTCAACGTGGTAGAGGAAGCAAACAACGCCGATCCGGGAATCCCGAATCGAACCTCTTTGCCTTCGAGGGCGCCGCCTGAGGCAATAGCGGCGGCACTCCACTTACCGGACTCGAAAAAGCTGATCGCCGACACCGACGCCGCCCAGACAATCGCCATCACGCCGACGATCGCGTACCCCTGACGATTATCTCCGATCATCTTGCCGAAGGTGCGGGGTAGCGCGAAGGCAATGACAAGCAGGAGATAGATTTCCACGAGGTTGGTGAACGGGTTCGCGTTCTCGAATGGATGCGCGGAGTTGGCGTTGTAGAAGCCACCCCCGTTGGTGCCCAGCTCCTTGATCACTTCCTGGGACGCGACCGGGCCGCCGGTGATGGACTGGTGGGCTCCAGCCAAGGTGGTGACGTCGTGCGGGCTGGAGAAGTTCTCCACCAGCCCGCCCGCCATCAGGACCAGCGCGAACACGAACGCGATCGGCAGCAGCAGCCGCAGGCATCCCCGGATCAGGTCCACCCAGAAGTTTCCCACCCGGTCGGTCTGGGCGCGGGCGAAGCCGCGCACGAGAGCGATGACCACCGCGATGCCCACCGCCGCAGAGGCGAAGTTCTGCACGGCCAACCCGGCCATCTGCACCAGATGTCCCATAGTGGACTCGCCGGAGTAGGACTGCCAGTTGGTGTTGGTGATGAACGACGCGGCGGTATTGAATGACTGGTCGGGCGAGACCGGCCCGAATCCGAGCGACAACACCAGATGGTTCTGCAGACGCTGGAACGCGTAGAGGAACAGTACCGAGACCGCCGAGAACGCGAGCATGCTTCTCGCGTATATCGGCCAGCGCTGGTCCGCGTCGGGGTCGACGCCTATCAACCGGTAGAGGAAACGCTCACCACGCAGATGCTTCTCCGAGGTGAATACGTGGGCCATGTAGTCGCCCAGCGGCCGATAACTCAGGGCTAGCGCGAGCACCAATACGGCCGCTTGCAGGTATCCGGCGACGGTGTCGCTCATCAGAACCTCTCCGGAGCCACCAGGGCTACCACCAGATAGCCGGCCAGAAACACCGAAACCACCAAACCAACGATATTTTCCAGGCTCACAGTCGCTCCACCCCTCGCAGCACGACGGCCAAAAACCCGAATACTCCCACGATCAGGACGACAAAGATCAGATCAGCCATCGCGGCTCCTCCATCAGCCCACACGTAACCAGCCGTACGGCGAACGAGCGATACGCCGACCAGCGCGCTGAGTACACATCATCAAATTGAACCACGAAGAGTGGTCGCGACAACGCCTTAATACATTCGTGTAATTTTCTAACGTTTTCCTAACACATCGCCGGCGATCCAGCGACACCCGATGCGGGCGAGACAGGCGGTGCGGCCGTTACGCAAGCCGACTTCCCAGCGCTGGATTTGATCAACGAGGAGGCCGGCAACAACCGCAAAATGGTCGACGACCTTTGTTTTTGCCGTACCGTACGAGTCGGGGGGCGCCGGGAAGTCTGGTCGGCACACATGCCACACGACATCGCGGAGGCTGACGTCGACCATGCGCAGTGTCGAGACCGTTCTGTTCCTCGTTGTGGTGGCCACCGTCGTAGCCACCTTCGCCAAACGACTGCAGTTACCGGCTCCTTCACTGCTCGTCGTCGCCGGTGTGATCGTCGGGGTGCTGCCCGACGTGCCGGTGATCGAGGTCACTCCGGACATCGTCAGCCTGGTAGTCCTCCCGCCGCTGCTGTCCGCCGCCGGAGAAGAGCTGGCCTGGCGTGATCTACGCGCGGTGTGGCGGCCGGTGACCGTGCTGGCTATCGGGCTGGTGCTGGTCTCGGCGGCGGCGGTGGGCGTGGTCGCGAGCGCGGTGACGCCGCTACCGCTCAGGACGGCGTTCGTGCTCGGCGCGGTGCTGGCCAGCACCGACCCGGTGGCGGTCACCGCGCTGGGACGACGGCTGGCCCTACCGCCTCGGGTCCAGGCGCTCGTGCAGGCCGAGAGCCTGTTCAACGATGCCACCAGCCTGCTGCTGTTTCGCCTCGCGGTTCTGGTGGCGGTAGCCACCGGCTCGGTCTCGGCGGCCAAGACGCTCACCGCGTTCGGGGTATTGGCCGGCGGGGGCTTGTTGGCCGGGGCGTTAGTCGCCGCCGGGGCTTTTCTCATCCGGCGGCGCACCGAAGACCCGGTGCTGGAGACGGTGGTGTGTCTGGTTACGCCGTACGCGGCGTATGTGTTGGCAGAGTCGCTGTCCGCATCGGGAGTTACCGCCGTCGTCGTGGCCAGCATCGTGCTCGAGACCCAAGTGACCAGGCTCACCACGGCCAGCACCCGCATTCAGCTTAGCGCGGTGCTGGACACCGTGGTGTTCCTGCTGGAGAGCGTGGTATTCAGCCTGATCGGATTGCAACTCCCCGCGCTCATTCGCCGGCTTTCCGGCGCCGACCATGCCTGGCCACTGCAAGCGCTCGCACTCGCGGCCATCCTGATGGCCGTGCGGGTGCTATGGGTCTTCCCGCTTTCGGCGATCACCAGCCATCACCACGAGCGCCGGTCCCCGTGGCAGGTCGCCGCCGTCGTGTCCTGGGCGGGCACGCGGGGCGTGGTACCGCTCGCGGCCGCGCTGTCCGTCCCGCTGAGCATGGGTGACGGGCCGCTGCCGCAGCGGGACTTGATCCTGCTGCTCACCATCGCCGTCATCGTGATCAGCCTGGTCGTGCAGGGCTTCACGCTCGCGCCGCTGGTCAGGCGCACCGGCATCGCTATGCCCCCTCGACTGCTGCACCAGGAACGCACCGAGGCACGAATGCGGCTGGCCCAGGCGGCGTTGGCCTACCTCGAGGACGTCTCGGACAACGAGAGCGCGCCGGAGTTCGCGATCGAGCAACTGCGGCACAGCTGGAAACTCCGTCTGGACCGTATCCAAGCGGGGAACAGTGACGGAGAGCTGGAGACCGACCCGGCGGCCTACCGGCAGCTGCGCCGTGACCTGCTCGCGGTGGAGACCGCCGAGTTGGACCGGCTGCACCGCGGCGCGGCGATCAGCGACGCCAACCGACGCCGGATCCAGCGCATCCTTGATCTGGAACAAGCGGGTCTGAGCGACGACGAGCTCTAGTTCGAAAATAGGTGCCGCTGGGGCTGGTGGTACTGGTGGTACTGGTGCGACGAATTTTCAGCCCGCAACGGGCATCCTCAACAGAGGAGATCAGTGACTAACCCGTAAATTTAGCTCACTCCCAGTGTCAATATCGCGTATTGATGCACCGTGCGCGAAGGTGTCGCACACATCCTGTGGCGGGCCCGGAGCCATGGCGGTACCCGGGTCGTGAAGAGGTGCACTATGGTGATCACCAGGACGGCCCAGACCCCGTCACCCGCTGACTCAGAGGATCGGCACCGGCTTGGGGTGCTGACCGGGGTGGCCGCCCTCGGTCTGGACGCCTTGGCCTCCTGCGCATATGGCCCCGAGGCGATCGTGCTCGCCCTGGCGGCCGCTGGCGGTGCCGGGATCGCGCTCACCCTGCCGGTGACGGCGGTGATCGTGACCCTGCTCGCGGTGCTGGTGGTCTGCTACCGGCAGGTGATCGCGGCGTATCCGGACGGCGGCGGCGCCTACACAGTAGCTCAGGAGAACCTGGGACGACGCGCCGGCTTGGTTGCCGCGGCGTCGCTGGTGGTGGACTACGTGCTCAACGTCGCGGTGTCGGTCGCGGCTGGCGTGGCGGCGCTGACCTCGGCATTCCCCGGGTTGTTGCCGTGGACGCCGCAACTGTGCCTGGCCGCGCTGCTCGTGGTAGCCGGGGTCAACCTGCGCGGAGTGCTGGCCGGTGGCCAGGCTTTCGCGCCACCGGCCGCGGTCTTCGTTGGCGCGCTGGTGGTGCTGATCGTGGTCGGCCTCGTCCGGGGCCATCCGGTGCACCCCCTGCCGCCGCCGAGCCAAGCGTCCGTAACCGCTTCGGTGGGGGTGCTGCTGGTGCTTGCCGCGTTCGCCAACGGCTGCGCGGCGCTGACCGGCATTGAGGCGATCGCGAACGCGACACCGTCATTTCGCCAACCCCGCGCGCGCAGGGCCAGGCTCGCCGAGCTTGGCCTCGGGGTAACGCTGGGCACGCTGTTGATCGGCCTGGCGTTGCTGATACAGCAATTTGACGTGCGGCCGACTGATGGCAGAACCGTGTTGTCCCTGCTGGCCGAGGGCTCGATCGGATCGGGGTTCGGCTACCTAGTCGTGCAGTTCGCCACTGTGGTGCTGCTCATGCTGGCCGCGAACACCTCTTACGGCGGGATGCCTGTGCTGCTGGCCCGACTTGCCCGCGATGGGGCTTTGCCGCACATCTTCGGGCTGCGCGCCGACCGACAGGTGTACCGGTCCGGGCTGGCGGTGCTAACCGCGCTGGCCGGCGGACTGTTGCTGTTCTCCGGCGGCGAGGTCAACGTCCTGGTCCCCATGTTCGCGGTCGGGGTGTTCATCGGGTTCGCGCTATGCCAGGCTGGGATGGTCGTGCACTGGTGGACAACCCGAGGCACCCGCTGGTGGCTGCGGCTGGTGATCAACGCGATCGGTGCGGTGCTCACCACCATTGCCGCCGTGGTCATCATTGCCGAGAAGTTCGTCGAGGGCGCCTGGCTGATCGTCCTGGTGGTGCCGCTGTTGGTGGCCTTGTTCGCCGGCGTGCAGCGGGCGTACCAGCGCATCGGAGCCGAGCTCGGCGTGGATGTCCAGCCGGCGAATCCACGCGCGGCGCCGGCGGTTATCGTGGTTCCCATCGTCTCGATCACCCGACTGGCCGAGCGCACATTGTCCGCAGCCCTGTCCATGGGCGATCAGGTGATCGCGGTCCATGTGGTATTCGGCACCGAGCCGGACGAGGTCGCCGCCACCCGGGAGTTCGAACAACGCTGGTCACAGTGGCAACCCGATGCGCGGCTGGTGCTGCTCGACTCCGCGCACCGGGTCCTCGGTCCGCCGATCGCGCGCTTCGTGCGCTCGCTAAAAGAAGAACACGTGATCGTGCTGATCGGCGAAGTAGAGCCAGAGCACTGGTGGGAACGACCGCTATTCAACCGCCGAGGCGGCACTGTCGCTCGGTATGTGGGTCGGCATACCGACGCCGTGATTTGCCGGCTGCGGTTCCGACTCGAGCGCGTCCGCCTATCGCCACCGCTCTCAACGAAGCCGATCAGGGCAGCGGGTTAGGTTTACGGTTGCGGGGCCGGGGCTGACAACGCGGACAGCTGTAGGACGATCGATTCATGAACGGCTCGCGCCGAATCGGGGTACCACAGCGAGCGCAGGGCCAATCGGCTTGGCCGTAGGCCTTCAGCGAGCGGTCGAAGTAACCAGAGTTGCCGTTGACGTTGACGTAGAGGGCATCGAACGAGGTACCGCCCTGAGCGAGCGCCTCAGCCATTACCTCGCCAGCGGCGCACAGCACCGCACGCGCCGCGCGGTGCTGCAGTGTCGCTGTCTGGCGAGCGCCGTGTAGCCGGGCCCGCCAGAGTGCCTCGTCAGCGTAAATGTTGCCGATACCGGAAACCAGGGTCTGATCCAGCAGCGCGCGTTTGAGCTCGGTACGGCGGGCCCGCAGCGACGTGACGGCGGCTTCGAGATCGAACGCTGGGTCCATCGGGTCCCGCGCGATATGCCTGATCGGTGCCGGCAGCGGGTCCTGGCCACCGACCAGCGGCTCCACGCTCAGTCCACCGAAGGTGCGCTGGTCGACAAACCGCAGCTCGGGCCCGCCATCGGCGAAGACCAACCGTGCCCGGAGATGCTTGTGCGCCGGCACCGATGGTTCCGACACGAGCAGCTGGCCGCTCATCCCGAGATGGGCAAGCACCGCGTCCGCGCACTCGGTTACCAGCCACAGATACTTACCCCGACGGCAAGCCGCCGTGATTGTGCGGCCGCGCAGCCGCGCCACCAGGTCCGTCGGACCGGCCGCGTGGCGACGCACGGCACGCGGATGCAGCACCTGGGCATCCGCCACCTGACGACCCACCATGTGTTCAGCAAGGCCTCGGCGCACCACCTCAACCTCGGGCAGCTCGGGCACGGCGACGGCTACTGGGCGTCCGCGCCGGGTTGGGTAGTACTTGACGGCCCACTGCCGGAGAGCGCACGCCAAGCCATTTCGGCTGCCTTCTGCTCGGCTTCCTTCTTGGTACGCCCAACGCCCGCGCCCAGCTCACCACCGGCCACCACGGCGACCGCCGTGAACGTCTTGGCATGGTCCGGCCCGTCTCCGGTGATCCGATAATCCGGGACGCCCAGCTCCCGCGATGCGGTCAGCTCCTGCAAGCTGGTTTTCCAGTCCAACCCGGCACCCAGCAGAGGCGCCGCCCGCAACAAGGCATCGAAAAGCCGCTCCACGACCATTCGAGCTGTCTCCAGGCCATGCTGCAGGTAGACCGCACCGATCAGGGCCTCAGTGGCGTCGGCGAGAATACTGGCTTTGTCTCGACCCCCGGTGAGCTCCTCGCCCCGCCCGAGGTAGAGGTAGCCACCCAAACCGTGGTGCCCGTCATTATCCGAGGCCGGCCGACCCAGCTCCCTGGCCACCGAAGCCAAAGCGGTCATGCTGACCACGCTGGCCCGCAGCTTAGCTAACTGCCCTTCGGGCAGGTCCGGGTGAGAACGGTACAGCCGCTCGGTAACGATGACACTGAGCACGGCATCACCCAGAAACTCCAACCGCTCGTTCGTCGGCAGCCCGCCGTGCTCATATGCGTAAGAGCGATGAGTCAAAGCCAGCATCAGGAGCTCGGCGTCCAAGTCGACGTCAAGCTGCGAAAGCAGCGCTGATCGGTCCTCTTGCGGGCCCGGTGTCGCTCGACCTCCCACGAGCTAGTGGTGGTGCTTGAGCGGTCAGGCCGAGGAGACGACGGACCGACCGTCGTACTGTCCGCAATTCGGGCACGCCATGTGCGGCGGCTTCAGCTTACGACAGGCCCGGTTAGAACAGGGCGCAAGCGTCGGTGCGGACGCCTTCCATTGCGCGCGGCGCGAGCGTGTGTTGGACCGCGACATGCGGCGCTTCGGAACAGCCACGACGATCTCTCCAAGTTCTCGTGAATCGCTGCGGCGACACTAGACGATGTCTGCGTCGTCCGTCGAGGTGAGCCAGCCCTCAAGGGCCGCCCATCGAGCGTCCAGTGTCTCATGACTATGCCCGAGGTCGAGGTCGACCCACCGTTCGCCGCAATCCGGGCACAATCCGCGACAGTCGTCCCGGCACAGCGGAGCCAACGGCAGCGCCAACAACACCGCGTCGCGGACCAGATCCTCGACGTCCACCATCTCGTCAACCACCCGGCTCACCTCGTCGGGCTCAGTGGTCGCGTCCGTGACGCTGTCCGGGTAGGCGAACAACTCGCCGAACGACACAGTCAACGGGTAGCTGAGCGGCTCGAGGCAGCGAGCGCACTCCCCGACCACCTCGACGTCCGCCGAGCCAGAGACGAACACTCCCTCGATGGCCGACTCAAACCGCAGCCGCAGCTGGATCGGGCGGCCTTCGGCCACGCCGATGATCTCCAGCTTAAAGTCAGCCGGCGCGGGGATCTGCCGGCGGTAACGGCACATAACGCCGGGCGAGCGACCCAGCTCCCGAGTGCTGATAACCCACGGGCTGGTCGGGACAGGATGGACGTCAAATCGCTGTTGTCTAGTCATACAGGATCCAGAGTAAGCCAATGCGGGCGGCCGCATGGCGGGCGGCCGCCTACTCGATGAGGTCCGCGCCGATCAAATCACGCGTCGCCGTGGATTCCGGCCGTCGCCGCCCCCACTGGACCCGGCCGCGCTGCACCGTTTGCAAGGTGCGCGTCAAAGTGTCCTCGAAGCCGGCAAGTGTTGAGTCAATGTACTGGTCACACTCCGCGCGCAGTCGGCTCACCTCCCGGTCGCCGGCGTCGATGACCCGCCCGGACTCGATATGCGCCGCCTGCACCACCTCACTCAGCGCCACCAGTCTCGCCCGTTCGGCCTGGCCATCGGCCACCGAGCGATCGTATGTGGCGCGACCCGCCTCAATCAGCCGGTCAGCCTCCGCCCGACCTCGATCCAGCAGGCCTTGGTACTCAGCGCGCCCGTCCACGGCCAACCGCTGCGCCTCGTGTCGGGCCGACGCGATGAGCCGCTCAGCCTCCGCCTGAGCGTCGGATACCAGCCGAGCGGCCTGGGACTCCGCGTCCTCGGTGAGTTCGCGCGCCCGCTCCCGCGCCGCGGCGAGCATCTCGTCACGCTGATCCAGCACGTCCTGGGCATCGTCCAGCTCAGAGGGCAATACCTCGCGCAGATCGTCCAGCAGATCCAATACGTCGCCTCTCGGAATCACGCAAGTGGAGGTCATCGGGAGGCCACGTGCTTCCTCGATCACGGTGACCAGCGCGTCGAGTGCTTCGAAGACCCGGTACACATCCACAGTGTGCCCGCCGAACGGCTCCAACCCGGGGATTGCTGACGCCGCGTGTCACCTAGCGAGCCGCTCGATGAGCCTGCGGTGCACGCTGGGGGGCAACAGGTGACCTACCTCACCGCCGTACTTGGCTACCTCCTTGACCAGCGAGCTGGACACGAAGCTGTACGCCGGGCTGGTGGACATGAACAGGGTGTCCACCCCGGAGAGCTTCTGGTTCATCTGTGCCATCCGCAGCTCGTAGTCGAAGTCGGCGAGCGCGCGCAGGCCCTTGACGATGGCGTGCACATCGTGATCACGGCAAAAATTCACCAGCAGCCCGTCGAAAGACCCGACCCGGATATTGGGGTAAGGCTTGATGATCTCGGTGAGCATGGTCAGCCGCTCATCGATGGTGAACAGGCCCTTCTTGCTCGGGTTGACCATGACCGCGACGATCACTTCATCGAACAGGCCAGCGGCCCGACCGATGATGTCCAGGTGGCCGTTGGTGGGGGGGTCGAAGGAGCCGGGGCAGACCGCGCGCCTCACGCTGAGAGCCTCACGAGCCGGCACCGTACCGGACGCCGAGACGCAGCGCTCCGATGTACAACACGGTGTCGCCGTAGCGGCGCTCGCGTACCGCGCGCAACGGTGCTGGCCATTCGAAGCGCGCGACGCCGTCGCGCCGCGCCGCCCGCTCCACCACGACGGTCGCGTCGGAGGCCAGCCATCCATTCCGCTCGGCTTCCGCCAGCCATTGGGCCACCTCGCCGTCGGGCACCTGATAGGGCGGGTCGGCCAGCGCCAGGTGGAAACGCCGGCTAGCCGGCCGAGCGAGTACCGACGCCACCGGCGCCACTCGCACCTCGGCCCGCCGCGCTAAGCCGAGCTCGGTGAGGTTGGCGCGCAACGTGCGCGCCGCTCGACGGTCGGACTCCACGAACAGGGCGTCCCGAGCACCCCGGGATAGCGCCTCCAGCCCGAGCGCCCCTGAGCCGGCGCACAGGTCCAGCACCGAGATCCCGGACAAGCCCGGATCCGATTCCAGCGCGCTGAACAGCGCCTCTCGGACCCGCTCGGAGGTGGGGCGGGTACCGGCCGGCGGTACCACGATCCGCCGCCCGCCGAGGTCACCAGCGATGATGCGGGTCATGCGGCCGCGCCTCACTCACGGGCGCCACTCAGGGGTCACCGGCAATCTCCAGCAGCAAATCGCCGCCCTCCACCTGCTGCACCCGCCCAATGGCCAGCCGGCTGACGGTCCCGCCCCGGGGGGTGGTGATCGAGGCTTCCATCTTCATCGCCTCGATCGTCGCCACGGTCCGGCCGGCCTGCACCGAGTCGCCTTCGGCCACCGCCAGCGTCACGACCCCGGCGAACGGCGCGGCCACGTGGTTGGGATTCGAACGGTCGGCCTTTTCGGCGACCTTGACGCTGCTCGCCACCGAATGGTCACGCACTTGGACCGGCCGCAGCTGACCGTTGAGGGTAGCTAGCACGGTCCGGTAGCCACGCTCGTCGACCTCGGAGATGGCCTCCAGCGCGATCAGCAACGTGACACCCTGCTCCAGCTCCGCGGCATGCTCGGTCTCCGGGTCGAGGCCGTAGAGGAAATCCGTCGTGGCCAACACCGACGTGTCACCGTACGCCGCGAGATGCGCGGCGTACTCCTTGGTCGGTGCCGGGAACAACAGCCGGTTGAGGGTGCCACGCCGGTCGTCGCTCAAGCCTTGGCGATCGGCGATGGA
Organism: Pseudonocardia sp.; assembly: GCA_019244295.1. Taxonomy (GTDB): domain Bacteria; phylum Actinomycetota; class Actinomycetes; order Mycobacteriales; family Pseudonocardiaceae; genus Pseudonocardia. Next base: position 33,035 of record JAFASX010000045.1, on the reverse strand, counting down.
CAGCTGGGCGGCGTCCTTCCCCGGTGAACGGCCGCGCAGCGCCCGGGTCCGGAACGGCTCGGGCCAGCCGCCGGGTGGCTCGCCCAGCTCCCCGCGCAGGAACCCGATCACCGAGTCAGGCACGTCGAACTCATCCGGTGCCGCCTCGAAGTCTGAGGGCGCCACCCCGGCACCGACCAGATGCAACGCCAGGTCACCGACGACTTTCGACGACGGGGTCACCTTCACCAGCCGGCCGAGCATCCGGTCGGCGGCGGCATAGCAGTCTTCGATCAGCTCGAAGCGCTCGCCTAGCCCCAGCGCGATGGCCTGCTGCCGCAGGTTGGACAGCTGGCCACCAGGGATTTCGTGGTAGTACACCCGTCCGGTCGGGGAAGCGAGCCCGGACTCGAAAGGTGCGTACACCTTGCGCACCGCCTCCCAATACGGCTCAAGATCACAAGCTGCCTGCAGGTCAAGGCCCGTTGTCCTGGCGCCATGGTCGGTGGCCGCGATCAGCGCCGACAGCGGCGGTTGGCTGGTCGTGCCGGCCATCGACGCCACGGCGGCGTCCACCGCGTCCACTCCAGCCTCGATCGCGGCGAGCAAGGTCGCCAACTGCCCGCCGGCGGTGTCGTGGGTGTGCAGGTGCACCGGCAGCTCGAACCGCTCGCGCAGCGCGCGTACCAGCGTGCGGGCCGCCGGCGGGCGCAGCAACCCAGCCATGTCCTTGATGGCCAGCACGTGCGCCCCGGCGTCCACGATCTGTTCGGCAAGCCGCAGGTAGTAGTCCAGCGTGTACAGACGCTCAGCCGGATCAGAAAGATCACCGGTGTAGCACAGCGCGACCTCGGCCAGAGCCGTCCCAGTCGCGCGCACCGCGTCGATCGCCGGACGCATCTGCGAGACGTCGTTGAGCGCGTCGAAGATCCGGAAGATGTCCAGCCCGGACTGAGCGGCCTCCGCCACGAAAGCATCGGTCACCTCGGTGGGGTACGGCGTGTAGCCGACGGTGTTGCGCCCGCGCAGCAGCATCTGGGTGCAGATATTGGGCACCAACGCGCTGATCGCGGCCAACCGTTCCCACGGGTTCTCAGCCAGGAAACGCAGAGCCACGTCGAACGTCGCCCCACCCCAGCATTCAAGGCTGAATAGCCCCGGCAGCGTCCGCACGACATACGGCGCGACCGCTAGCATGTCACGGCTGCGGACCCGAGTGGCCAGCAGCGACTGGTGCGCGTCGCGGAACGTGGTATCGGTCACGGCCACCGTGTCGCGTGCCCGCAACGCGGCGGCGAAGCCGTGCGGGCCAAGCGCGCGCAGCAACTGCCGGGAGCCTTCGGGCGCCGGCCGCGACAGATCGGCAGGAGGCAGCTTGGCCGCCGGATCGACCACCGAGGGACGAGGCCCGTAGGGCTTGTTGACCGTGACGTGGGCCAAGTAGGTGAGCAACTTGGTGCCCCGGTCGGCGGGTTGCCGCGCGGTCAGCAAACCCGGGCGGTCCTCGATGAAACTGGTGGTCACCCGGCCGGCCTGGAAATCGGGATTGTTCAACACCGCGGCCAAGAAGGGAATATTCGTATGCACGCCTCGGATGCGGAACTCAGCGACCGCCCGCCTGGCCCGCCGCACGGCGTTACTGAATGTCCGGCCCCGGCAGGTCAGCTTGACCAGCATTGAGTCGAAGTGCGCACTGACCTCAGCACCGGTGTACGTATTTCCGCCGTCCAAGCGTACGCCCGGGCCGCCGGGCGAGCGGTAGTTACCGATCATCCCGGTGTCCGGGCGGAACTCGTTCGCGGGGTCCTCGGTGGTGATCCGGCACTGCAGCGCGGCGCCGCGCAGGTAGATGTCTTCCTGGCGCATGTGCAGGTCGTCCAGCGTCTCGCCGGACGCGATGCGCAGCTGGGCGCTCACCAGGTCGCGATCAGTGACCTCCTCGGTGACGGTGTGCTCAACCTGGATTCGCGGGTTCATCTCGATGAACACGTGGTCACCCCGCTCGTCGAGCAGGAACTCCACGGTGCCTGCGTTGACGTAACCGATGACTTTGGCGAACGCCACCGCGTCGGCGCAGATCCGGTCCCGCAGCCCGGGGTCCAGGTTCGGGGCCGGGGCGATCTCGATGACCTTCTGGTGACGCCGTTGTACCGAGCAGTCCCGCTCGTAGAGGTGCACGACGTTGCCGGGCGCGTCGGCCAGGATCTGCACCTCGATGTGTCTGGGGTTGAGCACGGCTCGTTCCATGAACACGCGCGCGTCGCCGAACGCCGACTCGGCCTCGCGCATCGCGGCTTCGACCGCCTCGCGCAGCGCACCCGGCTCCCGCACCCGCCGCATGCCGCGTCCGCCGCCGCCGGCGACCGCCTTGACGAAGATCGGGAACCCGATCTCGTCAGCCGCTGTGATCAGCGTGTCGACACAGTCGGAAGGCTTCGAAGACGGCAGCACCGCGACCCCGGCGGCACGGGCGGCGGCCACCGCATGCGATTTGTTCCCGGTCAGATGCAGCACGCTCGCGGGCGGGCCGACGAACGTGATGCCCACCGCGTCGCACGCTTGCGCCAGCTCGGGGTTCTCCGACAGGAATCCGTAACCGGGATAGATTGCGTCGGCTCCGGCCCGGCGCGCCGCCTTGATCACCTCGTCCACCGAAAGATAAGCCCGCACCGGATGGCCCACCTCGCCGATCTGGTAGGACTCATCGGCCTTGGCCCGGTGCAGCGAGTTGCGGTCCTCGTAGGGGAACACCGCGACCGTGCCGATACCCAGCTCGTAAGCGGCTCGGAACGCTCGGATCGCGATCTCACCCCGGTTGGCGACGAGCACCTTGCGAAACATCTCGCCCCCAGACGCGGTCGTCGGGTTACCTTGGTACGGACACCTCAATACAGCTCAGCACACTGCCGCACCACCCGCACGGAAAGGACGGCCGATCCGATGGGGCATAGGCGATCCGAACGCGGGCTCAGGCGCGGCCTCCAGAGCGGCCGCAGGCGGTCGAGGCGGCGGTTCGTCCATCGACTCGCGTTCTTTCTGGCCGCGCTGGTGGCGGTAGCGACGGTGCTGGGTAGCGGCCGGGTTCTGCTGGCCGTGCTGGGGCTGATGTTCGGGCTGACCATGGTGCTGGTGGTGGCGGTGCTCTACACGGTTGTGCAGGCCGGCCGCTGGTTGTCTCGCCGGCTCGCTCCGGCGCTGCCCGTTGCCGTTGGCCCTCCGCCGCCAGTGGACTGGGCTGGCGCCCAGCGTCGGTTCCGTCACCTGGCCGCTGAGTACGCCGGCTACGAGTGCGACCCGCTGGCCGTGCTGCGGCTACCAGCTTTGGCCGACGTGAACGTGCCGGCCACGGCCAGGTTCGTGCACGCGTTCGCCGAGGCACAAGCCTTGGACACGGATAACCGGCCGCCAGAGGAGCTCGCCGTCGGATATGCCGAGGCGGTGGACCGGGCCCGCCGAGCCTGGCGGGCCGCCCAGGACAGCGCGGACCGGATCCGGTTGGCCGGGTTGTCACCCACTGAACGCGCCTCGGTACAGCGGGTGATCAAACTGCTCACGGTCGCCGCCGATACCGGCCACGAGGGCGAACGCAGCGCCGCCTACGCCAAGGCCCGCGAGGAGCTGACGCGTTTGGAGAAGGCCGGCACGATTGTGCTGCCCCGGCTGGCGCATGCCGCCTTGGACAACTGTGCCCTCGGTCGGCTGCCGGCCGCCTGACGGATGCCGGTCGCTAAGTCTTCTCCAGGAACTCCGCGCGGCCGGCGTCGACGATGTCAGCGACCATGGCGGCCAGGCCCGGGTGCAGCCGCAGCGCCGGGTCGCCGGCCACCAGCCGCCAGGCCACCTCGCGAGCGTCGGTGATGGTCTGCTCGTCACGCAGCAACGACAGCAGCCGCAGCCCGGAGCGCCGCCCGGACTGGGTCGCCCCCAGCACATCACCTTCTCGGCGTAGCTCCAGGTCACGGCGGGCAAGCTCGAACCCGTCGGTGGTGGCGGCCACCGCATCCAGTCGCTCACGTGTGCTGGTGCCCGCCGGAGCCTCGGTGACCAACAGACACACCCCGGCCACCCCGCCCCGCCCGACTCGGCCGCGCAGTTGGTGCAGCGCGGAGAGCCCGAACCGATCCGCGTCCATGATCACTATTGCGGTGGCGTTTGGCACGTCCACCCCGACCTCGATCACCGTGGTGGCCACCAGCACATCCAGCTCGCCGACGGTGAACGCCCGCATCACCGCGTCCTTGTCGTCAGCGGGCAGCTTGCCGTGCAGCACACCCAACCGCAGCCCAGCCAGCGGGCCTTCGGCCAGCATCGGGGCCACGTCCAGCACCCCCAGCGGCGGCCGCCGATCGTCATCCGGCTGGCCAGACTCGGCCGGCACGTCCTCATCGGCGGCGGCACCCCCGACGTCGCCGCCGATCCGGGGGCACACCACAAACGCCTGGTGGCCCTTCGCCACCTCCTCACGCAGCCGGTTCCAGGCCCGCTGCAGCCACGCCGGCTTCTCCCCTACCGGCACCACCGTGGTGGCCACCGGGGAACGCCCGGCGGGCAGCTCGCGCAGCGCGGACACCTCCAGGTCGCCGTACACGGTCATCGCCACCGTGCGCGGGATGGGGGTCGCGGTCATCACCAGCAGGTGCGGAGTGCGCTCGCCGTCGCGGCCGCGCAGCGCATCGCGCTGCTCGACGCCGAACCGATGCTGCTCGTCCACCACTACCAGGCCCAGGTCGGCGAACTCCACCCGGTCCTGGATCAACGCATGAGTGCCCACCACGATCCCCACCGCCCCGGACACGACGTCCAGCAGCGCCTGCTTGCGCGCCTTGGCGCCCAGCGAACCGGTCAGCAAGCAGACCCGGGTGGCGCTTTGAGCACCGTCCAGCTCACCGGCGCGGCCCAGCGGCCCGAGCAGCTCCCGCAGGGTTCGGGCGTGCTGCGCGGCGAGCACCTCAGTGGGCGCGAGCATCGCGGCCTGGCGGCCGGCGTCCACCACCCGCAGCATCGCGCGCAGGGCCACGACCGTCTTGCCGGCTCCCACATCACCCTGCACCAGCCGGTTCATCGGATGATTACCCGCCAGATCGCGGGTGATCACCTCGCCGACCTCGCGCTGGCCCTTGGTCAGGGTGAACGGCAGCCGGGCATCGAACGCGTCACTCAACCCGCCGGGCACCGGCGGGCAGGCCGGCGCTGGGCGGCGCCGCGCGGCCAGCCGACGCCGGGACAACGCCAGCTGCACCGCCAGCGCTTCGTCCCACACCAGCCGCTCCCGAGCGCAGCGCCAATCGAGGTCCCGATCTGGCAGGTGGATGCCCCGCAGCGCCTGGCCCAACCCGGGCAGGCCACGCTCGGCCAGGATCTCCATCGGAACCGGATCTTCCGGTTCATCCATCATGTCCAGCACCTGCCGGACGCACCGGGCGATCTTCCAGGACGGCAGCTTGGTGGTCGCCGAGTAGATCGGCAGCAGCGATCCGGCGAATTCGTCCACCTCATCGATGTCGGAGTCCTCTTGGTCCCCGCCGAAGAGAATCATGGCGGGGTGGGTGAGCTGCAGGTTGCCACGGAACTCGGTGACCTTGCCGGCGAACAGCCCGACCGTGCCGACCTTGAGCCGGCGGACGATCCCACGCGCGTTGAAAAACGTGAGAGTCAGCGTCCGCCCACCGGAGGTGATCACCACTTCGGCGACTTTGCCCTTGCGGGCGAGCATGTACCGTTCGGAGGCCGATTGCACCCGCGCCAGCACCGTCACATGCTCGCCGAGTTCCAGCTTGGACAGGTCAGTGAGCTTGCCGCGCTCAGCGTAGCGGCGTGGATAGTGCCGCAGCAGCGCACCCACCGTCGCGATCCCCAGCTGGGCGGCCAACGCGTTCGCCGCCGCCTGGCCAACGAAGGGCCTCAGCGGTGCGGTGAAGTCTGTCATTCCACCCCCAGCGCGACTGGTTGACCGGCCGGCCCACCGCGATACAGCACCACGTCCACCTCCGGATGGGTCCGGTTCAGGTGACGCTCCAGCAGCTCACCAATGCCGTCTGGCGCATCGATCCCGAGCAGTACGGTCACCAGCTCTCCCCCGATGTGCAGCATCCGATCCACCAGCTGCCGGGCGGTCTCGGCGATGTCGTGATTGATAAGTACCACTTCGCCGTCCACCAAGCCCAGCACATCTCCGGCGTGGCACCGCCCGACCCAGGTCAGCGCCTCAGCTTCGGCCACTTGGACGACCCCGGTGCGGGTCACCGCGGCGGCTTCGGCCATGGACACCACATCGTCTCCGGCCCGCCGGGTCGGATCGTGCACCGCCAGCGCGGCGAGGCCTTGCAATACCGACGAAGTCGGCACCACCACCGCCTCCTGGCCAGCCGCCCTGGCCTGCTCGGCGGCTTCCTCCGCGACGATATTGAGCTCGACGTCGTTGGGCAGAAGCACAACGTGCCTGGCGCGGGTTCCGGCGACCGCGGCCGCGAGTCGGGCAACCCCCGGCGGCCGTTGCCCGGACGTCATCAATACCGCTACCCCGTCGGCGGAGAGCAGCTCGGCCACCGACTCACTTTTGGCCACCGTGACCACGGCTCGCGCCCTGCTGAAACGTCCTTTTTCCGCGTGGTCGGCTTCACCGACCTGGTCGATGAACCGCACTACCGTCACCCGACGAGGTCGGCCAGCCATGATGCCGGCCTCGATGGCCGCCCCGACGTCGGTGCAGTGCACATGCACGTGCCAGATTTCGTCATTTTCATAATGAGAAGCACAGTGAGAGGCACAGTGGAAGGCACAGTGAGAGGCACAGTGGGAAGCACTGTCCGAACCGCCGGATCCGACGATGGCCACCGAGTCGCCCAGCCCGTCGAGCCGCTCACGCAACCGGGACACCCGCTCCGGTGAGCTTTCGGTGAGCAGATACATCACCTCGTACTCGTGCTCGATCGAGCCGCCTTCACGCTCGCCGACCAGGGCATCCCGGTCGCGTCCCCGTAGCTGTTCTCGCATACCAACCACGCCGGCCGTCGGAGCGGGCAGCGGCCCAGATGCCGGCCGGCCGGTCACGACAACGGCCAGCGCATCGAGCAACAACACCAGCCCATAGCCGCCAGCGTCGAGGACACCCGCCCTGGCCAACGCCGGAAGCTGACGCGGCGTGTCGGCCAGCGCAACCCGCGCGCCCCGGCCGGCCGCCTCGACCACCTCAGCAAGCGTGGTCTCGGCACGGTTGGCGGCGTTCTCGGCGCAGCTAGCCGCCCCGCGCAGCACGGTAAGCACGGTTCCTTCCACCGGTCGGCTGACGGCGGCCCTGGCTAACTCATCAGCGCGGGCCAGCGCGACGGCCAGTGTCCGCGCGTCCGCGCCGGCTCGCCGGCAGCCGTCCGGGAGGCAGCTGTCCGCCATCGCATCGGCCAGCCCCCGGAACAGCTGGGACACGATCACCCCCGAATTACCCCTGGCCCCGCGCAACGCGCCGACGGCCAGCGCGGCGGCCGCCGCCACCGGGTCGTCCTGGCATTCGGGCAGCCGCCGAGCCAGCGCATCGGCCGCCGCGCGCACGGTCAGCAGCAGGTTCGTCCCGGTGTCTGAGTCGGCGACCGGGAAGACGTTGATCCGGTTCAGCTCCGCGCGACAGGCATCCAGCAGATCGACCGAGATGTCCGTCCAGCGCCGAATAGCCGCCGCGTCCAGCACCCGCAGCACCTTGCCGGATACCTCCTCGAGTCAGCGTGACGCTCGAGCGTATCGAGCACGCCGGCACCGCCCCGGTTTGGTCGTCAGTTGCCTGGCTCGCTACCCTGGACCGTGACATTTGGCGCATCCGCCAGTCGCGCGCCAGGAGCGCGTGGAAATTGAACGCGAGGAGTTATCGACGTGGCTGCCGTCTGTGACATCTGCGGTAAGGGTCCGGGCTTCGGCATGTCGGTGTCCCACTCTCACCGCCGCACCCACCGCCGCTGGAACCCGAACATTCAAACCGTGCGGGCCGCCATCAACGGCGCCCGCCGACGGCTCAACGTGTGCACCTCCTGCCTGAAGGCCGGCAAGGTCTCCCGAGGCTGACCCGGCTATCTGATCTCCCCAGCTATCCGATCTCCTCGGCTACCCGGTGACTTCGCGTACCTGACCTGCTCTTCGCATACCGCCAGCGGTACCAGCGGTATGCGAAGTAGCGGCTGGGCATGCGAAGTCTCGCTGAAAGGGGCGGATGCTGCTCAAGGCAGCTTCCAGTCAATCGGAGCCGCGCCGCGCTCCTCCAGCAACGCATTTACTCGGCTGAACGGGCGAGAACCGAAAAACCCCCGATCGGCGGACATCGGACTGGGGTGGGCGGATTCGATGCACGGCACCGCGTCCCCGAGCAGCGGGCGCAGCGTTCGGGCGTCCCGTCCCCACAAGATCGCTACCAGCGGGGTCGGTCGGGCCGCAAGCGCCTGAATCGCCTGGTCAGTGACCTGCTCCCAGCCCTTGCCCCGGTGCGACCCAGGTTGCCCTGGCTGGACCGTGAGCACTCGGTTGAGCAACAGCACCCCACGCTCGGTCCACGGGGTCAAGTCACCGCAGGACGGCAGCGGGTGGCCGAGGTCCTCACTGTACTCCCGAAAGATGTTCACCAGGCTGCGCGGCAACGGCCGGGTCTGCGAGGACACCGAGAAGGACAGGCCCACCGGGTGGCCGGGTGTTGGGTACGGGTCCTGTCCGACGATGAGGACCCGAACCTCGCCGAAAGGCTGCTGAAACGCCCGCAGCACATTGGCCCCGGACGGCAGGTAGCGGCGGCCCGCCGCCAGCTCGGCGCGCAGGAACTCGCCCATCGCGGTGATCGTGGCCGCCACCGGCGCCAGCGCCGTCGCCCAGCCCGCCTCGACCACCTCGGCCAGCGGCTTGGCGGGAGCTCTTGTGGTTGATTGCTCGACACTCACGAGAGCCACTGCGGCTCGGCGCGGTGCCATGTGGCCACCGCGACATAGGTTTCCCCAGCAGAAACCATTCCATCCTCCGGCACTTCGCGGTCCGCGCGAATCCGCGCCGGCACACCCAGCGCCATCCGGCGGGCCGGCACGTGTGAAGGCGAGACCACCGCGCCAGCGGCGATGACCGCGCCTTCGTCTTTGTCAATGCGGGCACCTTTGAGCGTCGCCGAACCGATGACGACCGCTTCGGGGTGTACGAAAGAACCAGGGTGAATCTCCGGTTCCCGGTCACCGAGCGCATAAACAGCCACCACTTGACCCTAGCGACCGGGCAGCCAGCTCGATCCAGCGGCTGGGCAACGGCCCGGCAACGCGCTTACTCCCACCCATCCAGTCGAATGTTCACCTGATCGTCGGCATACAAGAGTTCCGGATACCGCCTGTATGGCCTACTTCCTCTGCACGACCCCACCTTTACACCCGGTCGGTGCCTCTCGACAATCACGAATAGGACACCGGCAACTCTCGGTTCGGTGTCTCCGGGTCAGTAAACGACGGCCCGGCCCCGGAATGAGTGGAGGCTCCCCATCTTTGCTTCGCACATCCCGGATCGACCGGCCTCGCCACGTGAGGCGAAGCCCGTACGTATCCCCCGCCCCCGAGCACCACTGGCCGACTCACTGCGCCGCCTGCTGCCTCGCCCCGAGGAGCCGACGCGGATCGACATTGACAATGCCTGTGCCAACCTCGCCGAAGTGGCCGTCCGTACCTCCGCCGACGGCTCGTGGCAGGAACACGCGTGCTTCCTGCTCGGCTCGGTGACTGGTCATTGGGAGGTCGTCCCGTTCAGCCACCCCGCGGTCTCCCGACTGTTGTCGAAGTTGCGGGCGCTGCCCGGCTTCGACGACGACGCGTTGCTCGACTTGATCGGCTCCAAGCAAGCCGGAATCGTTGTTCTGTGGCGCGGCGACCCCACCGCGCCACGGCCTTGCCATTAGCTACAACGCGAGAGCGACGGCGGCGTTACAAGACTCACCGAGATTCGGCCGAAGGAGGCATACACCGGTACCTTGACGACGTGCGGCCGCGGCCGCACTTGACGTCAGCCACCACGAGCGGTTGTGTGAACCGGTTGGAAAGGTGGCTGATGACAAGAATCGATGCGACCGCCCAGCGTGGCTTCGACCGAGTGCTCGGCGCTGAGAACGTGATCAGCGATCGAGCACGGCTACGCAGCTACGAGTGCGACGGGCTGACCGGCTATCGGGTGATTCCCGCGCTGGTGCTCCTGCCGCGTACCGCTGAGCAGGTCGCCGCCGCCGTTCGCGTCTGTGCCGAGCACGGGATTACGTTCGTGGCCCGTGGCGCGGGCACCGGCCTTTCCGGCGGCGCGTTGCCGGTGGCTGATGGCGTGGTGATTAGCCTGCAGCGATTGCGGCGGGTGCTGGCGGTCGACCCGGTCGACCGGCTCGCGGTGCTGGAGCCCGGGGTGACCAACCTGGAGATCACCAAGGCAGCCGCGCCATACGGGTTGTACTACGCGCCCGACCCGTCCAGCCAGCAGGTCTGCACCATCGGCGGCAATGTCGCGGAGAATTCCGGTGGCGCGCACTGCCTGAAATACGGGTTCACCACCAACCACGTTCTCGCGCTGGAGGTGGTGCTCGCCGACGGCTCGGTGGTGACCCTGGGTGGGGACACCACCGAGCAGCTCGGGCCGGATCTGCGCGGGGTGTTCCTCGGGTCCGAAGGCACCCTGGGCATCGCCACGAAGGTCACCGTGCGGCTGCTGCGCACCCCGGAGGCGGTGCGCACGCTGCTCGCCGACTTCCCCTCGGTGGCCGCCGCCGGCGAGGTGGTCAGCGACATCATCGCCGGCGGCATCGTGCCGGCGGCGGTGGAAATGATGGACACGTTGGCCATTGAGGCGGCCGAGGCGGCGGTGTGTGCCGGCTACACCCTAGGCGTGCCAGCCGCTCTGGTGGTCGAGCTCGACGGGCCGGCGCAGGAGTGCCACAACCAGTTCGAGCGGGTCAAGGCGATCTGCGAGGCGCACGGCTGCACCCGTCTGCACATCGCCGCTGACGCCGAGGAACGTGCGGCGATCTGGCGCGGGCGCAAGTCGGCGTTCGCCGCCGTCGGTCGGATCAGCCCGGACTACTTCGTGCAAGACGGCGTGGTGCCGCGCACCCGGCTGGCCGAAGTGCTGTCCCGGATCGGCGAGATGGGCGAGGCCGTCGGGCTGCGGGTGGCCAACGTGTTCCACGCCGGGGACGGCAACCTGCACCCGCTGGTGCTCTACGACGCGTCGGCGGGGGAAACCGCCCGGGCGGAGAAGCTGAGCGCCGAGATCGCTGAGCTGTGCGTGGAGCTGGGCGGGTCGCTGTCCGGTGAGCATGGCATCGGCACCGACAAGGCGTGCTCGATGCCGAAGATGTTTTCCGAGGCCGACCTCGAGTTGATGGGCCGAGTGCGCGACGCGTTCGACCCGGGCGGGCTGTGCAACCCCGGCAAGCTGCTGCCCACCCCCCGGCTGTGCGGGGAGCGGCCGGGCAAGTACCGACCGCACCCGCTGGAGGCCGCTGGGGTGATCGAGCGGCTGTGACTATCCCATGACTATCGCGACCGTGCTGCGCCCGACCAGCCTCGCCGAGGCAGCGGCCGCGCTGGCCGACACCACCGGCTCGGTGCGGATCGTCGGCGCCGGAACCGCCGCCGACTGGGCCGGCTCACCGGAGCCGGCTGACGTTGTGCTCAGCACCACCGCGCTGACCGGTGTGATCGTGCACAACCCCGGTGACATGACGGTTGCCGTGCGCGCGGGCACGCCGTTGCGGGAGCTCAACGCGATGCTCGCCGTACACGGGCAGCGGGTGGCTTCAGACGCGGCCAGGGTCGATTTAGGGGCCACGATCGGTGGGCTGGTTGCCACCGCTGACGCTGGGCCGTCCGCGTTGGTTTACGGCTGCCTGAGGGACTTGGTGATCGGGGCGACCGTGATGCTCGCGGACGGTACGGTGGCCCGCACCGGCGGCCACGTGATCAAGAACGTCGCTGGTTACGATCTGGCGAAGCTGGTGCACGGCTGCCACGGCACCCTGGCGCTGATCGCTGAGCTGGTGTTGCGGTTGCATCCGCTGCCCGGCGCTACCAGCACGGTGCGGCTGATCGGCTCGCTGGCGGACTCAGCCGAAGCCGCGCGGGCGGTGCTGGCCAGCCCGTTGGAGCCGGTCGCGTGCGAGTGGAGCAACGGCGCGCTGTTGGTGCGGTTGGCCGGGACCCCCGGCGCGCTGCCGGCCCGACTCGCCACGCTGCTCGGTTCGGCGGCACGGCGGCTGGACGCGGCCGAGCAGGAGGCGGCGTGGGCCGCGCACGCCGCGCTGGTCGCCGGGCCCGGGAGCCGGCCCCATGTCGATCGCGCGGTCCTGCGGGTCGGCGCTCGACCGTCTCGGCTGCCGGCTGTGATAGCTGAGTTGACCAGCGAGCTCGGCGCGACCGGGGTCACCGCCGGGCTGGCTACCGGAGTCGGCACCGTCACGCTGCCCGCCGATCCCGATGTCGTTGCCCGTGCGCATCAGCTCGTCTATGGAGTGGGTGGGAGCTCCATGCTGCGTTCCCGGCCACCCGGCTGCGTCGCCCCCGCCTGGGGCCCGGCGCCATCGGCCATCGAAGTGCTGCGGGCCGTCCAGGCCGAGCTCGACCCTCGCGGCCGGCTTGGCGCCGGCCGCTTCCATCCCTGGATGTGAGGGAGCCCGTGAGCACACCCAGTGCATTCGATCCGCACCGCCCGCCGTCGCGTGAGCTGCTTGACGACTGCGTGCACTGCGGGTTCTGCCTGCCGACCTGCCCGACGTATCAGCTGTGGGGCGAGGAGATGGACTCCCCGCGCGGGCGGATCTATCTGATGAGCCTGGCGGAGCAGGGCGAGATCGGCCTAGACGGGGCGTTGCATGAACACATCGACGCGTGTCTGGGTTGTATGGCGTGTGTAAGCTCCTGCCCCTCCGGGGTGCGCTACGACCGGCTGCTGGAGGCGGTGCGTCCGCAGCTGGAACGCAACGTGCCCCGCTCGCGGTCGGATCGGCTGTTCCGGAATGTGATCTTCGCGCTGTTCCCCCATCGGCGGCGGCTGCAGGTCGCGGCGGCGATCGGGGTAGTGTATCAGAAGCTGCGTGGGCTGCCGGCGATGGCGCGTCTGACGGAGCGTGTGGCCGGCATGGGCGCGACATTCGCCCGGCTCGCCGCGCTGGAGGCACTGCTGCCGCCGGTACGGCTGCGTGATGCCTTCGCCGCGCTGCCCGAGCGGATTCCGGCCGCCGGTACCGCCCGACGCCGGGTCGCGCTACTGACCGGCTGTGTGCAGGACGTATTCTTCCACCAGGTCAACGTGGCCACGGCTAGGGTGCTCGCGGCCGAGGGATGCGAGGTGCTGGTGCCGCGCCACCAGCACTGCTGCGGGGCGCTGGAGCTGCACTCCGGGCGGGAGCTGAGCGCGATCGCTCGAGCTCAGCGCACCATCGCGACCTTCGAGAAGTTGCCGGTGGACGCGATCATCACCAACGTCGCTGGCTGCGGGTCGTCGATGAAGCAGTACGGCGAGCTGCTCGCCGACGACCCGGCGTGGGCCACGCGCGCGGCCGCGTTCAGCGCGACGGTGCGGGATGTCCATGAGGTACTTGCCGAGCTGGAGCCCGTCGCGCCTCGGCATCCGGTGCGGGCCAGGGTGGTCTACCACGACGCCTGCCATCTCGGACACGCTCAAGGGGTACGGGCACAACCCCGGGCGGTATTGCGCACCGTGCCAGGGCTGCGGCTGGTCGAGGCGGCCGAAACGGAACTGTGCTGCGGCTCGGCCGGTATTTACAACCTGGTGGCGCCGGACGCGGCCGCTGAGTTGGGCGCTCGTAAAGCGGCCAACATTCGGGCCGCTCACCCGGATCTGGTGGTGACCGCGAACCCCGGCTGCCTGTTGCAGCTGCGTCGGCACCTCGCAGCCACTAGTGGTGACGCTTTCGTCCCGCTGATGCACCCGGTACAGGTGCTGGACGCCTCCATCCGAGGCACCGCGCCCGCCATGGATTAGTCAGCACGGCGATCATCACGCCGGGCCCCGCCGGGGGATCAGCCGCAAGCCAGCCCCGTCGACCTCAGCGAACAACTCATCGCCTGGAGCCAGCCCAAGCTGATGTCGCAACTCGGCAGGCAGGACAACCCTGCCGCGATCATCCACTCGTACCAGCTCTTCCCCGCTTGGGGTCAAGCGGAGGCGAAGTGGTCCCAGCCGGCGGCGCCGTCATGGACCTGTCCGTCCAGGTAGACCCCGGTGCCCTCCCGGACCACGCCGATCCGGGTCCACCCGGTGAGCAATGCGGTGTCAGCCGGGAAAGTCGCGGCCAACGCGTGATCCTCCCCGCCTGTGAGCAGCCAGCGCATCGGATCGAGACCCAGCGCGACGGCCGCCTCCCGCAGCGGCGCCGGCACCACCAGCGCGGCGGAGCGCACATCCACCGCGACGCCGGACGAACGGGCCAGGTGCCCCACATCGGCGAGCAATCCGTCGGAGATATCGATCATCGCGGTCGCGCCGACCAAGGCGGCGGCCGGCCCGGCCAGGTACGGCGGGCAGGGCACTTGCTGCGCGCCCACCACCTCTGGCGGCGTTCCCAAGCCTTTGGCCAGCAAATCCAGCCCCGCCGCCGCCCAACCAACCCGACCGGCCAACGCCAGCACGTCACCGGGCCGAGCGCCGGCCCGCGTCACCGGCGCCCGGCCGCCTAAGTCGGCCAGCACAGTCACCGACACCACTATTTGAGGCGCGGACACCACATCCCCGCCGACCACACCGGCCCCGACCGAGCCGGCCTCGGCCCATAGTCCCTCAGTGAGCTCCTCGACGGTGGCCAACGAGGTGTCCGGCGGGCAGCCAAGCCCGATCAGCAGCGCGGTAGGCATCGCCCCCATCGCAACCACGTCGGCGATGTTCACCGCCGCCGCCTTGCGCCCCACTTGCTCGGGGCTCGACCAGTCCAGCCGGAAGTGAACTCCTTCCACCAGCATGTCGGTGCTGACCACCACCCGACTGTCGGGGGCAGCGACCACGGCCGCATCGTCACCAGGCCCGAGCAGCGTGCTGGCCGGCTGGATCCGGCCCCGGATCAGTCTGGCGATGAGGCCGAACTCGCCAAGACTGGTCACTGTACCATCTACTCCGGGCCGAGAATTATCCACTTTTGGTCAAGCTCCCTCGATCCGATCGTTTCTCAGGCATCCGACGATTACTGCGGTGTAAGTTCTCTTCGCTGTCGTTCCTACCCGAGAGCGACACAGAGCAGGCAAGGGGCAGCCGTGATCCAGGCATACATCCTGATCCAAACCGAGGTTGGCAAGGCGGCGGCGGTAGCGACCGCGATCGCCGACATCCCGGGGGTCATTGCGGCCGAGGATGTCACGGGTCCGTATGACGTGATCGTGCGCGCCGAAGCGGACACCGCGGACAATCTGGGTCGTCTGGTCGTGTCGCAGGTACAGAGCGTCGCCGGCATAACCCGCACCCTGACCTGTCCAGTAGTGCATCTGAGCTGACGTCGCTGTGTCGATCCAGAGCCGATCAGTCCGCACCCGACATCCAGCCACGATCGCACTGATCGCCCTGCCCCTGCTGCTGGTGCTCGCGGCCGCCGCGCTGGGTATTGTCACCAGGTGGCACGCCTCCGAACCAAGCCCGGTGCCTGATCGCCCGTTGGCGTTGCCTCCGGTCGAGGCGCCTGACGCAAGCGGCCAGTGGTGCCATCAATTGGTCACCGCGCTGCCCACGCGGCTAGCCGCGAGCCCTCAGCCGTTGCCTCGGCTCGTGATCGCCGACCCGGCGCCACCGGGCGCGCTCGCCTGGGGGCGCTCAACCGAGCCGGACGCGGCGGTCGTACTGCGCTGCGGGCTGCCCCGGCCCGTCGAGCTGACGCCGGGCACGCCGCTGCTAGAGATCGACGGGGTGCGCTGGCTGACGCTGTCCGAAACCGACCGGGACACCTTCATCAGCGTTGACCGCCCGGTGTTCATCGCGCTGACCGTGCCGCGCGGCCTGGGCAGCGGCCCGGTGCAGACGGTGTCGGACACGGTGCGTACCGCACTGCCCGGCCGTTAGCGTGCCCTAGCGCAGGCCGGTGCCCCGGGCCAGCGCGGTATCGATGAGAGTAGTCAGCAGCGCTGGATAGTCGACCCCGGTGACCGCCCACATCTTCGGGTAGACCGAGGTCGAGGTGAACCCGGGCATGGTGTTCACCTCGTTGATCACAGGGCTGCCGTCCTCCCGGAGAAAGAAGTCCACGCGCGCGAGCCCTTGGCCGTCCAATGCGGTGAAGGCGGCTACCGCCAGCTCCCGGATCCGCTCGGTCGCTGCGTCGTCGAGCTTGGCTGGGATGTCGAACTCGCACACGTCGTCCAGGTACTTGGCTTCGAAGTCGTAGAACTCGACCCCTTCGCCGACGATCCGGACCTCGGCCGGGAGGCTGGCCCGTATCGAACCATCCGGGTATTCCAGTACGCCGCACTCGATCTCGCGGCCGATGACCGCCGCCTCGACCAGCACCTTCGGGTCGTGCTTTCGCGCGGCGGCGACCGCCGCCGGCAGCTGAGCCCAACCGGTCACCTTGGTGATGCCCACCGATGACCCGGCCCGCGCCGGTTTCACGAAGACCGGCAGTCCCAACCCGCGGCGTTGCTGCCCGGTCAGGGTGTCGGCGCCCTGGCGTAGGACCACCAGATCCCCGACCGGCAGTCCCTCGGCGGCCAGCAGCTTCTTGGCGAACTCCTTGTCCATGGCCACCGCGCTGGACAGCACCCCGGCGCCGACGTACGGGGTGCTCGCCATCTCCAGCAGGCCCTGGATGGTGCCATCCTCGCCGTAGGCGCCGTGCAGCAGGGGGAACACCACGTCGACCGCGCCGAGCAGCTCACCGGTCCGTCCCTCGCCGAGACTCACCACCCCGCCGGCCGTCGGGTCGGCTGGCAACGCGAGCGCCGCACCGGTCGGATCCACCGACGGCAGCTGCCGGTTGTGGATGCTCAGCGCCTTCGGGTTGTCCTGCCCAAGCACCCACCGGCCGGCGCGGGTGATCCCGACTGGCAATACCTCGAACCGGTCTCGGTCCAGGTGCGCCAACACGCTCCCGGCGGACACGCAGGATATCGCGTGCTCGCTGCTACGACCGCCAAACACCACAGCCACCCTGATCCTGCGCCGCTGCATGGTCGGCGAGCGTAGCGGGGCGCGTCTAGGTGGGTCTGTCCGCACCGGGCGCCCGATCCAGCACGATCAGCAGGTTCTCGACCAGCACAAGGTTCTCGACCAGCACAGTGGGCTCTCCAAAATCCCTATGAACGGCACTATGAGGAGGTCGACGATTGCAGCATGAGTACGTCAACACCGCTGTCCCCCACCGCCCGCAGCACCCTCGGTCGGCATGCCGAGCGGGCTCGCCTCGACCGCGCGGAGCTGTACGCGGTGCTTGACGAGGGCCTGATCTGCCACCTCGGGGTCATGCGCAGCGGGGCACCGGTGGTGCTGCCGACCTGCTACGGCCGGCTCAATGACACCCTCTACCTGCACGGATCCGCCGGGGCGTCCAGCTTGCGCGCCGGCGCCGATACCCCGGTGTGCGTGACGGTGACGCTGCTGGACGGGCTGGTCTACGCCCGTTCGGTGATGCACCATTCGGCGAACTACCGATCGGCTGTGGTACATGGGACCCCGAGACGGCTGGTCGATGAGGCCAGCAAGCTGCGCGGGCTCAAAGCCATCGTGGAGCACACCACACCCGGATCGTGGGAGCACGCCCGCCAACCCAACCGCAAAGAGCTGGCCGCCACGTCGGTGCTGGTCCTGGATCTCGCCGAAGCCAGTGTGAAGGTCCGCACCGGCCCCCCAGTGGACGACGACGCCGACATGTCGGTCGGGACCGCCTGGGCCGGGGTGCTACCGGTACAGACCACATTCGGCTCCCCCGCGCCCTGCCCGCTGCTAGCCGCCAACGTACCGATACCGCCGCATATCGCCAAGCGCCTCGGCTAAGTCACTCCGGCTTGGGCTCTCGGTTGACCAGTTCCTTGGCCATCGCGGCGGCGGAGAGCCCGTCGTGGCAAACCCGGCGTACCCCGTCGGTGATCGGTACGTCCACTCGGTGCCGGGCGGCCAGCTCGCAGATGGACAGGCAGGACTTGACGCCTTCGGCGACCTGGCCGTGATTGGCGGTCTCCGCCTCCGCCAGGGTGGCGCCCCGGCCGAGGTGTTCGCCAAACGTGCGGTTACGTGACAGCCTCGACGAACAGGTGGCAACCAGATCACCTAGGCCGGCGAGCCCGGCGAAGGTGAGCGGATCGGCGCCCAGCGCCACCCCCAGCCGCGCCAGCTCAGCTAACCCACGAGTGATCAGCGAAGCACGGGTGTTGTCGCCGTATCCCATGCCGGCGGCGATCCCGCAGGCCAGCGCGATGACATTCTTACCGGCCCCGCCCAGCTCAGAGCCGATCACGTCAGTGTTGGTGTAGACCCGGAAGTATCCGGAGGCACAGGCCAGCTGCAGGGCCACCGCGCGTTCGGGGTCGCGGCACGCGATCACTGAAGCGGTCGGTTGGCCCTCAGCGATCTCCCTGGCCAGGTTCGGCCCGGTCAAGACCGCGACCCGCTCGATCGGCACCCCGGCTACCTCGGTGATCACTTCGCTCATCCGCTTCAGGCTGCCCAGCTCGACGCCCTTGGCCAAGCTGATCAGCGTCGCGTCAGCCGGTAGCGCGTCGCGCCATACCGCCAGGTTCGCGCGCAGCGTCTGGGAGGGCACCGCGAACACCACCGCGTCCGCGCCGGCCATCGCCTCCTCGGCGCACACGGTGGCCCGCAGACCGGGCGGCAGGGCGATCCCAGGCAGGTAGTCCGGGTTGCGGTGCGCGCCGTTCACCGACTCGGCGACCTCCGCGCGACGGGCCCACAGCGTGACCTCGCGGCCGGAGTCGGCGAGCACTTTGCCGAACGTGGTGCCCCAAGAGCCAGCGCCCAGCACCGCCACCCGCTGCACCGACGACATCATCATCCGGCCCGCCGGTAGAACACGGCAGGCGCGGGCTCTCCCCGTACTTCGGCGAGCTGGTCACGGACCACCGTCATCAGATGGTCCGTGACCTCGCGCAGCAGCCCGGCGTCCACCTCCCGGCCTCGATACTCCGACAAGTCGATGGGATCGCCGCAACGCAGCACCAGCCGCTTGCGCGGCAGCGGGCGGAATCGCTTACGGTAGTGGTCGTACACGTCGCGAGTACCCCAGTGCACCAGAGGCACCACTGGAACATCGTTGGTCAGCGCGATCCGAGCCACCCCGGTGCGAGAGTGCATCGGCCAGCCGGCGGGGTCCCGGGTGATAGTGCCCTCGGGATAGATCACAACCACCCTGCCGGCCCGCAGCGCCTCGGTGGCCGAGCGCAGGCTGCGCTGCGCATCGATCGACTCCCGATACACTGGGATCTGGCCACTACCACGCAGGACGGTGCCCAGTACCGGAACGTTCCACAGGCTGTGCTTGGCCATGAACCTCGGCACCCGCCTAGCCCGATGCACGAACACCGCCGAGTACACCGGGTCGAGGTAGGAGATGTGGTTAGCAACCACGAGCACCGGACCGGTCGCCGGCAGCCGGTCCAGCCCAACGGCTTGCCACCGTCCAAGCAACCAGGTCGTCGGGTAGAACACCACCGCCGTCAGCCAGACCCAGAAGCCGCTTTTTTCCCTTTCCCGCGCCACTCGGCCTCCTCGATCATGAGTCACACCGCAAAGTGTTCCCGAATGAGCCGGGCGCGGTCCAGCCGGCTGGTTGCGTTGGGCGCGCGGGTACGTCCCAGTGCGACGATGAGCCGATGGCGGGATGGGAGGACCGGGCGGACCCGGTCGTGGATTTGCTGGTCCCGATCAAGACGCTGTCCCGAGCCAAGTCGCGGCTGCGCGGCGCCGCCGACGATGGGCGCGGTGAGCCGCGCGCGCATGCCCGGCTTGCGCTTGCGCTGGCCCGAGACACGGTGGCGGCGGCTTCGGCCGCGCACCGGGTGCGCCGGGTCGTGGTGATCAGCTCGGATCCGGAGGTCGCCTCGACTCTCGGCGCGGATGGCACCGCTGTACTGGTCGAAGGCAGCGAACGGGGCCTCAACCCGGCGCTGGAATACGGTGCCAGGGTGCTGCGGGCCGATGCACCGCCCCGACCGCTGGGTGCCTTGCAGGCCGACCTGCCGGCGCTGCGCACCGAGGAGCTGGATGCCGCGCTGGCCGAAGCACTCGCGCTGTTCGCCACCGACCGCGCGCGGCGGGCGTTCTGCGCCGATGCCGAAGGCGAGGGCACAACCCTATTGCTGTGCGCGGCACGGGCGCCGCTGCAACCTCTGTTCGGCGGCAGATCCGCGGCCAGACATCTGGCCTCCGGCGCGGTCGCCATGGATGGTCCGTGGGCTGGACTGCGTCGAGACGTGGACACCACCGAGAACTTGCACGAAGCCGCTTTGTTAGGACTCGGGCCGGCCACGGCGGCGGTGCTAGACCTGATAGAACACCCGCGCGCTCAGCGGCGGGCGCCAGCGGCAAAACCGCGAACATGACTTTCTATTTACTTTTTGTTCACCCACTCCCCCTGGCGGTGGGCGACACAGACGACGATACGGAAGAATGTTACAGGTGGCACTCGAGGACCAGGACGGACAGCGAGCAACTTACACTACCCCGGGCCAGAACACACCGGCCCCGCGGGCGATGTCCTCAGTCCGGACCGCGAACCGCCGGCCGGTGGCGCACAACCAACGGCCTGAACCGCGACCGGCTCCCCGCGTCTCGACCTCGCCGCGACCTGAGCCGGCCGCTCCGCCGGCCCCCACGCCCAACGAGACCTCCACCGACATGCCCGACGACCGTTATCTCAACCGGGAGCTATCGTGGTTGGATTTCAACGCTCGGGTGCTCGCGCTGGCCGAGGACACTAGCCAACCGCTGCTGGAGCGGGCCAAGTTCCTCGCCATCTTCGCCTCCAACCTGGATGAGTTCTTCATGGTGCGGGTGGCCGGTCTCAAACGCCGCGACGAGACCGGGTTGACTGTCCGCTCCGCCGACGGCCTCACCCCGCGCGAGCAGCTGGCCCAGATCGCCGAGCGCAGTCAGGCACTGGCCGATCGACACGCCAGGGTGTTCATCCACTCCGTGCAGCCAGCGTTGCGCGAACACGGTATTCAGCTGCTGCGCTGGGAACAGCTCACCGAAGCGCAGCGCGAACTGATGACCAGCTATTTCCACGATCAGATCTTTCCGGTGCTGACCCCGCTCGCGTTCGACCCGGCGCATCCGTTCCCCTACATCTCCGGATTGTCGCTGAACCTGGCGGTCACGGTTCGCGACCCGGAGGAGCACATTGAGCGCTTCGCCAGGGTCAAGGTCCCCAACAACGTGCCCCGGCTCGTCCGGATCACCACCGAGGACTCGGTGTCGGACACCGGGTCAGATACTGGGTCGGACACCGTGTTCCTGCCGCTGGAAGATCTGATCGCGGCTCATCTGGGCGAGCTGTTCAGCGGCGTGGAACTGGTCGAGCACCACGTGTTCCGGGTCACTCGAAACGCCGACCTCGATGTCGAAGAAGACCGCGACGAAGACCTGCTCCAGGTACTAGAGCGGGAACTGGCTCGCCGGCGCTTCGGCCCGCCGGTGCGCCTGGAAATCACCGATTCCATGAGCGAGCACGTGCTGGAGCTGCTGCTGCGCGAGCTCGACGTCGATCCACACGACGTCATAGTGGTGTCGGGGCTGCTCGACCTGACCATGCTGTGGCAGCTGTACGAGCTCGATCGCCCCGAGCTCAAGGACGCGCCGTTCGTACCGGCCACCCACCCGGCCTTCGCTGAAGGCGAGAAACCCAAGAGCGTGTTCGCCACGCTGTGCAAGGGCGATGTGCTAGTCCACCACCCGTACGACTCGTTCTCCACCAGCGTGCAACGCTTCATCGAACAGGCGGCCGCCGACCCGGACGTGCTGGCCATCAAACAGACCCTTTATCGCACGTCCGGGGACTCGCCCATCGTCGACGCCCTGGTCAGTGCCGCCGAGGCCGCCAAACAAGTGGTGGCCCTGGTGGAGTTGAAGGCACGGTTCGACGAGACCGCGAACATCCGTTGGGCCCGGGAGCTGGAGAAAGCCGGTGTGCATGTGGTCTACGGTTTGGTAGGCCTCAAGACGCACTGCAAGACCTGTCTTGTGGTGCGTCAGGAAGGCACCCGCATTCGCCGCTACTGTCACGTCGGGACCGGTAACTACAACCCGAAGACCGCGCGGCTCTACGAGGATCTGGGTGTCCTCACCGCCGACCCTGAGGTGGGCGCCGATATCGCGGACCTGTTCAACTCGCTCACCGGCTACGCGCGCAAGAGCAGCTACCGCACCCTGTTGGTTGCCCCCTACGGCGTGCGCCGGGGGCTGCTGCGACGGATCGAGAACGAGATCGATCGTCACCGGTCCGGCCAGCCAGCCGGGGTCCGGTTCAAGATGAACGCGCTCGTTGACGAGCAGGTGATCGACGGGCTCTACTGGGCCAGCCAGGCCGGTGTCCCGGTGCAAATCGTGGTGCGGGGAATCTGCGCGCTGAAGCCGGGCCGACCCGGGCTCAGCGAGAACATCACGGTGCGCTCGATCCTGGGCCGGTTCCTGGAACACTCGCGGATTTACCATTTCGTCGGGCTCGACGAGTACTGGATCGGCAGCCCCGATATCATGCACCGCAACCTCGACCGTCGGGTCGAAGCGTTGCTGCGGGTCAACCCGTCGCTGCACCGGCAGCTGGGCATCATTCTGGACTCGGCGCTGAACCCGGCTACTCGGTGTTGGACACTCGGCCCAGATGGCGTCTGGTCCCCATCGCCGTCCCCGGGCGCCGAGGGCGGTCCGGTTCGCGACCATCAGGTTGAGTTACTACGCCGCGATATTCCCGCGGATCCCGTGGATTCCGTGGAACAGTGAAGTGGTGAGCGATCACGCCGCCGAACCCGGGACCGACGCCCTCGCAGCCGGCGGGGTGCTGTGGCGCACCGGCGCGGCCGGTCGAACCTCGGTGGCGCTGGTCCACCGACCGAGGTATGACGATTGGTCCTTCCCCAAAGGCAAGCTGAACTGGGGTGAGACCGCGCCGGTAGCGGCCGTGCGCGAGCTGGCTGAGGAAACCGGCTTCCTGGCACGGCTGGGCCGGCGGTTGGGTGAGGTTCGCTACCCGGCGCTAGAAGGGATGAAGGTCGTGTACTACTGGTCGGCCCGCGCGGTGTCCGGGGTGTTCCACCCGAACGCCGAGGTCGACGAGCTGCGCTGGTTGGAGCTGGATGCGGCCGATCAGCTGCTCAGCTACCAGCGCGACCGCGAAGTGCTCGACCGGTTTCGCCGACTCGAACCGGAGCCCCAGCCGCTGCTGCTGGTACGCCACGCCAAAGCCGGCGACTCACAGACCTGGCGAGGCGACGACAACCTACGCCCGCTCACCGACAAGGGCCAGCTGGAGGCTGACCAGCTCGTGGTCTTGCTGAGCCTGTTCGGCCCGACCACGGTCTACTCGGCACCGCCGGTGCGCTGTGTGCAGACCGTCCAGCCGCTGGCGCGGCGGCTCGGCACGCCGGTGCGCCCCGAGCCGCCGCTGAGCGAGGACGGGTACTGGCGCGACCCGGATGCCGGGCTGGCCCGGCTGCTCGAGCTGGGTCGAGAACCGGGCACAGCGGTGGTGTGCAGCCAGGGCGGCGTGATTCCCGATGTGGTCAACCGACTCACTGGGATCGCGGAGCCGCCGGCCCGAAAGGCGAGTACCTGGGTGCTCGGGTTCAGCGGCGACCGCGTCGTGTCCAGCGACTACTACCCGTCGCCGAATCAGCCAGACTAGCCAAATTAAATCGTGAGCTCAGACCGTGCGCGGCAGCCGAGCGGGGCGAGCCGCCTCGAACTGGTCGATCAGCTCGGCGTGGCGCAGGGTGAGCCCGATGTCGTCGAGGCCCTCCAGCAGCCGCCACCGGGTGTAGTCGTCGATCTCGAAAGCCACCGTGAGGCCTGAGGCGCCGTTCGTCCGCGCCGTTTTCTCGCGCAGGTCAACGGTGATCTCGGTGCCCGGTTCGTTCTCCAGCAGCTTCCACAGCAGCTCGACGTCGGGTTGGGCGACTTGAGCCGCCAGGAGGCCCTGCTTAGCGCAGTTGCCGCGGAAGATGTCCGCGAACCGGGACGAGATGACGACCCGGAACCCGTAGTCCATCAACGCCCAGACGGCGTGCTCGCGGGACGAGCCCGTCCCAAAGTCTGGACCGGCCACCAGCACCGATCCTCGGCGGAACGGTTCGGCGTTGAGCACGAAATGCTCGTCTTGCCGCCAGGCCGAGAATAGGCCGTCCTCGAATCCGGTGCGGGTGACCCGCTTGAGGTAGACGGCCGGGATGATCTGGTCAGTGTCCACATTAGATCGGCGCAGTGGGACGCCGATGCCGGTGTGCGTGCTAAACGGTTCCATCGTGCTCCTTCGGAGCCCGTGAGTGCCGCGTATGGCTGTCACCACACTCGCCACTCACAGGGACGTCAGTCCAAATCTTCGGGTGAGCTGAGTGTGCCGCGCACCGCGGTCGCGGCGGCGACCAGCGGCGACACCAGGTGGGTGCGGCCGCCTTTGCCTTGGCGGCCTTCGAAGTTGCGGTTGGAGGTCGACGCGCTGCGCTCCCCCGGCGCGAGCTGATCGGGGTTCATCCCCAGACACATCGAGCAGCCCGCCGAGCGCCACTGGGCGCCGGCCGCGGTGAAGATCGCGTCGAGGCCTTCGCTCTCGGCCTGGAACCGTACCCGCATCGAGCCGGGCACAACCAGCATCCGCAGCCCGTCGGCCACCTTCCGGCCCTTGATCACTTCCGCGGCCGCGCGGAGGTCCTCGATTCGGCCGTTGGTGCAGGAACCGACGAACACGGTATCGACCGATACTTCACGCAGCGGAGTACCAGCGGTCAAGCCCATATAAGCCAGCGCGCGCTCGGCGGCGATCCGCTCGTTCTCGTCCGCGATCGTGGCCGGGTCGGGCACCCGCTCGCTCAACGGCAGCCCCTGGCTGGGGTTGGTACCCCAGGTGACGAACGGGGTCAGCGCGTCCGCGTCGATATCCACTTCCGCGTCGAACTCCGCGTCGTCGTCGCTGCGCAGCTGACGCCAGGTCGCCACGGCCTCACCCCATTCGGCGCCTTTGGGTGCGTGGCCGCGGCCTTTCAGGTACTCGAACGTGGTCTCGTCGGGAGCGATCATGCCGGCTCGGGCGCCGGCCTCGATGGACATGTTGCAGATCGTCATCCGGGCTTCCATCGAGAGGTTCTCGATGACGTTGCCCCGGTACTCCAGCACATAGCCCTGGCCTCCGCCGGTGCCGATCTCGGCGATGATTGCCAGCACGACATCCTTGCTGGTCACCCCCGGCCGCAGGGTGCCGTCGGCACTGGTGACGTTGATCGCCATGGTCTTAAACCGGCGCAGCGGCAGGGTCTGGGTGGCCAGCACGTGTTCCACCTCGGAGGTGCCGATGCCGAACGCCATCGCGCCGAACGCCCCGTGGGTCGAGGTGTGGCTGTCACCACAGACCACGGTCAGCCCCGGTTGGGTGAGCCCGAGCTGCGGCCCGACCACGTGCACGATGCCCTGCTCGGCGTGGTTCATCGGGTAGAGCGGAACGCCGAACTCGGCGCAGTTGCGCCGCAGCGTCTCAACCTGGGTACGGGACACCTCATCGGCGATCGGCAGCTCGACGTCCTTGGTCGGAACGTTGTGGTCCTCGGTGGCCAAGGTGAGATCCGGCCGGCGCACCCGGCGTCCAGCCAGCCGTAGCCCCTCGAACGCCTGCGGGCTGGTGACCTCATGCACCAGGTGCAGGTCGATGTAGAGCAGGTCGGGCTCCGATAACTCAGCGGAGTCTTCCCCAACGCGGACCAGGTGGGACTCCCACACCTTCTCCGCGAGTGTCTTTGCCATTCCGTCTCCGTTCGAAGTGGAACCTAGACTTCCCACATACCGGGAAGCTAGTATCGTTTCGTGAGACAGCATAGCGGTGTTGGCGTGCTTGACAAGGCCGTCGGGGTGCTGTGGGCCACAGCGGCCGAGCCGTGCGGGCTCGCCGAGCTGTGTGAGCGGACTGGTCTGCCCCGAGCCACCGCGCACCGCTTGGCGGTCGGCCTGGAGGTACACGGCCTGTTGCACCGGGGCGCGGACGGTCGGTGGCGGCCAGGTCCGGCGCTCGCTGAGTTGGCGTCACGCTCCGGCGATCCGCTGCTGGAAGCCGCCGCCCTGGTCCTGCCCCGGCTGCGCGATGTCACTGAGGAAAGCGTGCAACTCTACCGGCGCGACGGTATGCACCGCGTCTGCGTGGCGGCGTCCGAGCCGGCCAGTGGGTTGCGCGACACCGTGCCGGTAGGCAGCCGACTGCCGATGACCGCCGGTTCGGGCGCCAAGGTACTGGCCGCCTGGGCTGACCCGGCCACCCAGCGCGCGGTGCTGGCCGATGCCACGTTCTCCGAACGAACCCTGCATGACGTTCGCCGGCGGGGCTGGGCGCAGAGCGTGGCCGAGCGGGAGCAGGGCGTGGCCAGCGTCTCAGCCCCGGTACGCGACAGCTCCGGTCAGGTGGTGGCGGCAGTGTCGGTATCCGGCCCGGTGGACCGGATCGGCCGGCGGCCCGGCGCCCGGTGGGCGGCCGATCTGCTCGCCGCCGCCGAGGCCCTCCAGCACCGGCTCTGAACCCGCTCTGAACCGCGCCAGCACGTGGGTCAGCCGACGGCGCGAATGACCGCCGATTAGCTATGCGGCGTGCCCAACAGGTCGAGCACGTGATACAACAGCAGCAGCTGGGTGATCGCCAACGGTTCGCTGCGTGGGGCGTCGCCGAGTGTGCCCAGGCAGGCCGGCGCCTCGCCTTCATAACCGAGGGCCGACCAGATGGTCTTCTCCACCAGGCGGCTCTCCTCCAGCGACACATATCCGTGCACATGCACCGTGTCGACCGGGCGGCCGTTCTCATCCCGTTCCAGCTTCTGGTGAATCGCTCGGCGCATACCAGGAACCAACACGCCGGTGAGATCGGGGTGGTGGATTGTGGGACGCAGCATCAGCTCCGCGGACAGCGGTGTTCCGGGCGGATCGTGGCGAACCGCGATCGGGCTGAAGCGAACCACCACATCGGCGTACTCGCGCTGGGGCCGGATGAACTCCGCTGATTCGGCCTCGCGCCGGTCCAGTTCGGCGAGCACCTGTTCTTTACTGTAGCCACGTTTGGTGGTGTCCCTGGTTACTTTCCACTGCCGACGCAGCTCTTCGGGCGGGTCGAGGTAGACCCGAACGTCGAAACACGCCCGCGACATCTTGCTGTAGAGCGGAAGCAGGCCCTCGACGATGACCACGTCCTTTGGCTCGACCAGCACCGGGCGAACCAACTGGCCGGTGCCATGGTCATAGATCGGTTTCAGGATTGGCTCACCCGTCGCGAGCAGCTGCAAATGCTGTTCCATGATCGACATGTAGTTGCAGTCCGGATGCAGCGCGGTGAACGGCAGCTGTTTGCGTTCCCCGCGGTCGTAGCGATGATAGTCATCGACGCACATCATGGTGCATCGATCCGCGCCGATCGCCTCAACAAGACCCTTGGCCAGGGTTGTCTTGCCCGCCGCGCTATCTCCGGCGATCGCCAGCATGACTGGCCGTTTCGGCGGCGTGTCGCTTCGTGCCTTCGTCATTTGGAAAGCTTTGTCCATGTTGGCCTCCGTTGCCGCCGCTACGATTTCCGCCAACGGCTGCTATAATTTCGCCGGCACGGGCAGCCCATCAACCCGAATCAACCCGACGCTTCGCTGGAATCGCCCTAATGGTAAGAACAGCGACACGGCCCCACGTCCCCGTATTGGGGGGAAGCCAGGGGGAGCTCCCGGCCGTGACCGCGCTCGATCCGTCGCCGCGCCGCGGCTGACAATACGCTGACCAGCCTCTATCGTCGATCCATGCCAGCGACACCATTACGGATCGTCCTCGTGGACGACCACGAGATGGTCTTGCAGGGCCTCAAGGCGATGCTTGCCCCCTATCGGGGCCGGGTCCGGGTAGTGGGTGACGCTCCCAACGGTGACGACGCGGTGAACCTGGTCGTGACGCTGGAGCCGGACATCGTGTTGTGCGACGTCCGGTTACACGGCACCAGTGGCCTTGACCTGTGCCGACGATTGCTGAAACGTTCCCCTGGGCTGCGCGTGGTGTTGCTCAGCGTGTACGAGGACGAGCAGTATCTGTTCGAGGCGTTGCGCGCCGGTGCGTGCGGCTACCTTGTCAAGCGGATCGACGGCGAGGAGTTGGTGCGGAGCCTGGAGCGCGCCGCCGAGGGGGAGATCGTGATTGATCCGGCGCTGGCCGGGCGGGCGGTGGGCACGGCGGCTCGGCTGGTCAGTGGCGACTACTGGCCAGGGGTGCGCCATGGCTTGACCCACCGCGAAAGTGAGGTACTTTCCCTGGTGGTCAGCGGCCTGTCCAACCGGGGCATCGCCGCCCGGCTGGTCCTCGGCGACGAGACCATCAAAAGCCATCTGCGGTCGATCTACCGAAAGCTCAACGTCAACGACCGAGCCGGTGCGGTCGCGGCCGCGCTGCGGGAAGGCATATTCCGGTGAACGATCACCTGCTCGGCCTCACCGGCCGCGAGCAAGAAAGCACGCTGCTGCTGGCCATCATCGAGGCCAGCGCGGAAGGCCCTGGAGTGGAGCCACTCGCGGCCGCGGTCGCGAAGCTGATCGTCGCGGCCACCGCGACCGATGTCTGTTTCGTGCACGTGCTGGATGACGCGGGCCAGTCGCTAACCCTGGCCGGCGCGACCCCGCCATTCGATAAGCAAGTCGGGCAAGTCCATCTCCCGCTTGGCACCGGGGTCACCGGGTGGGTAGCCAGCCGTCGGCAGGCGGCGGTGATCGTGGACCATAAAGAAAACGACCCGCGTTACGTGCGCGTTCCAGCGTTGCGCGGCGCGGATTTCACGTCCATGGCTTCGGTGCCGATGGCCAGCGATCTCGCTGGTGTGGTCGGCGTGCTCAACGTGCACACCAAGGACCGGCGCGAGTTCACCGATCGGGACATCCGGCTGCTGACCACGATCGGCAGCCTGCTCGCCGGGTCGGTCCACCTCGCCCGGCTGCACCGGCGGGTCGCCATGCGCGAGCGAGCCAGCGAGCGCTTCGCCGAGCAGGTGGTCACCGCGCAGGAGGCCGAGCGGCAACGCCTGGCCAGTGATATCCACGACGGCATCTCACAGCGGCTGGTCAGCCTCGCCTACCGGCTGGACGCCGCCGCGCACACCGTGCACTCCGATCCCCTCTACGCGGCCGAACAGCTGGCCTCCGCCAGGGAGATGGTGAACCTGACCCTGGACGAGGCGCGCTCGGCCGTCGGCAACCTCCGCCCGCCGGTGTTGGAAGACCTCGGCCTTGCCGGCGGTCTGGCCAGCCTGGCCCGCTCACTGCCGGACCTGCGGGTGACCCTGGATCTTGACGACGTCCGGCTGCCCGAACATGTCGAGCTCGCCCTGTATCGGATCGCTCAGGAAGCCATCCAGAACGTCATCAAACACGCCTCAGCCAGCTCGGCACGGGTGAGCCTGTCCGTCGAATCCGCCGTCGCGACTCTGTGCGTCGAGGACGACGGCATCGGCTTCGATCCGGCCGGCGAGCGCGCGATGGAATCGGAGTCCGATGGGTACGGGCTAGCCAGCATGGCGTGGCGGGCGGAGCTGGTCGGCGGCGAGCTGGAAATCTGGTCACAACCTGGGTACGGTGTACGAGTGACGGCCAGGGTGCCGGCTGGTTATTCAGACCGAGATCGAGTGGGCAGGGTCAGCGGGTCGGTCGGTGCCAGCGGCGGTCGGCCAGCAACTCGGTGAGCAACAGGCCAATGCTCGGCGTTATCTCGGCATGCGTGACGACATGCCATGGCCGGTCCATCGGCGTGCCCGGGACGGCCAGCTCGACCAACTGGCCGTCGCGGCACTGCGTGCGCACCGCGTCCCTGGACACCAGGGTGACGCCGAGGCCGGCAACCGCACCCGCCACCACCGCGCCGTTGGAGCCCAGGGTCAACGTGGGCGGCTGGCTTTCCAAAGTGGCCAGCAGCCCCAGGCAAGTCGCCCTGGTACCCGAACCGTCCTCGCGCAGCAGCCATGTGGCGCGCTCCGGGCTGAAGCCGGCCGCGACCTCTGGCGCGCCGACCACCACCAGGGTGTTTTCCCGAATCGCCCGGACACACGAGGACAGCTGGGCCGGTGGGCGACCGGCCATCACCAGGTCCACCTCGTGATGTCCCAACATTCGCCACACTTCGTCCCGAGGTGAGACATGCAGCCGAATATCCACTTTCGGATGCGCGGCCCGGAACGTGGCCAGCAGGTTGGGCAACAAATGCTCGCCGGCTGTGGTCGCGGCGGCCAGCCGGATCAGTCCGGTTTCCGCGCAGCTCTCCCCTCTCGCGGCGGCCAGCGCCTCGTCGTGCAGGCCCAGGATGGTGCGCGCGTAGCGAGCATACGCCTGGCCCGCCGTGGTCAGCCGAACCCCCCGGCCGTGCTTTTCCACAAGCGGCACGCCAACATCCCTGGCCAAGGCGGTGATCGAGGCCGAAACCGACGCTTCGGTCACGAACAGGCGTGTGGCTGCGGCCCGCACCGAGCCGGTCTCTGCCAGCTCGACGAAGGCGCGCAGCCGCGCGCTGGTAGTCACCACCCCATTCTGGCAGCACTGACTTCGCTGGATATGCGAAGTCAGCACAAAGGCGGTTGTTCAGTCCCGATCCCCGGAGTCGTCCACGTCCGCTTGGAAGACGCGGCTGCCCTGTAAGTCCACCGGCAGCAGGGTGCGCAGATCCGTGTAGTCGACCGTTTTCTGCTCGAGCAGCCGCGCGGCCTGCCGCAACCGCATACGCTCAATCGCGTTGCGCACGCTGCGTGCATTGGCGAACCGAGGCTGGGCCCGACGCAGCCGCAGATAGTCCTGAAAGACCACCCGGGTCTCCTCGGCGAAAGCGTAGCCAAGCTCGGCGGCCATCATGTCGCCGATCCTGGTCAATTCGTCGACGCTGTAGTCAGGAAAATCGATGTGATGCGCGATCCGGGACGCCATTCCGGGATTGGAGCGGAAGAACGTGTCCATCCGGTCGGCGTATCCGGCGAGCACCACGACCAGGTCATCGCGGTGATTCTCCATAACTTGCAACAGGATTTCGATCGATTCCTGCCCGTAGTCGCGCTCATTGTCGACGCGGTAGAGGTAGTACGCCTCATCAATGAACAGCAGCCCGCCCATCGCGCGCTTGATGACTTCGCGTGTCTTCGGCGCGGTATGCCCGACGTACTGACCAACAAGATCATCCCTGGTCACCGAGACGAGGTGGCCACGCCGCAGGTAACCGAGCCGATTCAGCAAAACCGCCATGCGCATCGCCACGGTTGTCTTGCCGGTACCCGGGCTCCCGGTGAAGCACATGTGCAGGTTGGGGCGCTGGGTCCGCACCCCGAACCGCTCGCGGACCCGGTCCACCACCAGCAACGCCGCCAACTCGGCCAGGCGCGCCTTCACCTGGCGCAGACCGACCAACTCCTGCTCGACGTCGGTCAGCACCTGGTCAATACCGAGTTCGCCGCGAAGTGCGGCCAGATCGACGACGGCATCGGAGGGCAGTAGCGACTCGGCGCCCGCCGGGTGCTGGCCGTTGTCCTGGCCGTTGTCTTGCTCGGTCCGTTCGATGGTTGACTGCGGCGACCGCTGGTTCATCCCGAAGCCGAGCCGGGCCGGCGGAGTGGGAGCAGACATCAGCTCGGCCGGTACCGTTCACCAGAGGGCCGCTCGGTCGCGTAGCTGTGCGCGCGGTACATGATCTGCCGGTTGGAGCCCTCGTGCCGGTCCAACCGGAATCCAGGCTCCTCGGCCGGTCGCTGCACGATGAACGACAGCGCAACGGTCTGCCGCCCCGGGCTGGCGTCGTAAGCATTGATCCGCACATAGTGGTTGGGATAAGCGGTACGGCAGGCATTGACCTCCATGAGCACACCGGCCGCGTCGTGCAAGTCGAACATGGGCAACGCCCACATTTCCCAGTAGATGTTGCGCGGATGTGGATCGTCAGTGAACTCGACCGACAGGGGCCAGCCGTTGGAAAGCGCGTACCGCACCTGAGCGGTGATCTCTTCGTCGGTGAAATCCGGTAGGTAGGAGAACGTACCTTGAGTGATGCGCATCGGTTCCCTCACGAACTCAGGCCGTCGGTGTGCTGACGGCGTCTGGGGTGTCGGTCGAGGCGTAGTTGAAGGTGATGTCACCCCAGGTCGCCAGGGCGACGTCGAGTTCCCGGCTCCTCTTGGCGGCCGCTTTCAGAATGTCCTCGCCCTCGGCATAGTAGTCGCGGCCCTCGTTGCGCGCCTTGATCATCGCTTCCACGGCGACCCGATTCGCGGTGGCGCCGGCCGCGATGCCCATCGGGTGGCCGATAGTGCCGCCGCCGAATTGCAGGACCACATCCTCGCCGAGGTAGTGCAGCAGCTGGTGCATCTGCCCGGCGTGGATGCCGCCGGAGGCCACCGGCATCACCGCCGGCGTAGACACCCAGTCCTGCTCGAAATACAGGCCCCTGGTCGGGTCCACTTCGGTATGGCCGCGTAGCAACGTGTCGTAGTAGCCGGAGACCGCGTTCGGATCCCCTTCCAGTTTACCGACCACCGTGCCGGCATGTATGTGGTCAACACCAGCCAGACGCATCCACTTGGCGATCACCCGGAAGTTCACGCCGTGGTTCTTCTGGCGGGTGTAGGTCCCGTGCCCGGCTCGGTGCAGGTGCAATATCAGGCCGTTGCGGCGGGCCCAGTTGGACATGGACTGAATCGCGGTATAGCCGATCGTTAGGTCGATCATGATGATGACGCTGCCGAGATCCTTGGCGAACTCCGCGCGCTCATACATATCTTCCATGGTCGCCGCGGTGACATTGAGGTAATGCCCCTTGATCTCACCGGTTTCAGCCTGCGCCCGGTTCACGCCCTCCATCGTGAACAGGTACCGGTCTCGCCAGCGCATGAACGGCTGGGAGTT